>JAZKEZ010000112.1:0-10775 GCA_040386675.1 Bacteroidota bacterium
TCGGTTTATCGGGAGGAACGACCACAGATTGCTTCACTTCCTGCGGTATCTCCACCGTATGTACCAGGAACGAAGGCGATAGTTTTCGTAAGGGATCATTAAAGATCAGCGGAACGGCGACAATGGCTCCGAAAAGTCCGAACTGCTTCCAATTGATCCGGTAATTCACCGAATTGAGGTAAAAAAGAATGGCAAAGATCCCACCGAAAAAGATCTCTCTCTTATTACCGAGCACCAGTAATCCGCCTTCAACCAGGATAACCGCGGCCACATACAACGGCAACGTGATCCGTGAAATTGGTCCTGTAAGGTACCTGCCGTTCTTATTCGTGAGATAGACAACCAGTCCGATAAATAAAGCTACCACCGACAGCTGGTTCAACAACTGGTGAAGGGTGTTCAGCGTTCCGGGATAGGTCCGCGTAACGAAATAGATGGATTCTTTGTGCCAGGCCGCCATGAGGATCTGCTTCCAAACCAGCGTAAAACTTACAAGGATGCAGGCCATGCTCAATACCGCCAGCAGCGGATGTGAGATCGACAAGCGGGATTCAGGTGCAGCTTCCACGCTTTGCCTCGGTTTGCCAAAAAACAGGATACACAACTGCACCAGGATGATGAAAACGGCGTACAGCCCGTAGGTTTCCATGTAGACTCCATCGGCATGAACCGGGAACAATTTCTCGAACAGGTAGTGATGTTCCAGTCCGAATGCCTTGCCTCCGCCGTTGCTCAGGTCGTCGTACACCAGGAACCACGCACCCATTACCGACCAGTAATACACAAAAAATATACCGGCGAGGAATGACCATTCGCGGGTTTTCAGGAAGATGCGGTACGACAAAAAACCAATAACGAGGGTGATCGCCGACAGGATCAGGTAATGGGTCAACATAAAACGGGAGGTTTCGGGCCGGTAAAATAGTTCAATTTAACAACAGCACCACTATGCCTTCGCTTCCCGGCCGGTAACTGCCTTTCCGGTGAGGGAATAATTCCAGACCAGGCAGAAAATGGTAAACGCGATCATACCGATTGAAAACCCGGTTACTGCCGTGTAAAAACCATATCCGGTGAGTGAAAGCACAACGTAAGCAAGAACCGCCAGGCTATTCCCGATCACACTGAACAACACATACTTGCGCTGTTGGTTCACCACCAGCGGGAAGTTGGATAAGGGAGATGCTATAAAATTGAAGAACAACCACGGGATCAGAATTTTGGTGATGGTCCCAGCTTCGCGCCACTCGTCGCCCAAAACGATCGAAAAGATGTCTTCGGCCCAGATAAAAAGAACCACGAAGATGAGTATCCCAGCCGCGGACAATTTGACCAACACCGAACGGAACAGCGGACGCACATCTTGTTTTGCCGCCACGCGCGACGAGGCTTCCTGGAAAAACACCTGGCCAACGGCTGCACCGATCACGGCCAGCGGGGCACGAAGCGCACGAAGCGACTGGCTGTATTGCCCGAGCAGCGCATTGCCACAGAAATACGAAATAAGAAACACCATTCCGTTGCGCTGCACCATGTCGAAAACCTGGTGAATACTGTTGAACAACGGGAAATCTTTGTAGAGGTAAGCGAGTTGCTTCCGTTCTTTTGAGGTAGGCTTGTGCGGAATGGCTTGGAGGTAGCTCCTGCTCCACCACCAGGTGAGCAACGCAGAAGAAACCAGCGAAATGAAGTAAGCGGTGATCAGGCCGCCTGTACCCGGAGAAACGTAACCTATCAGCAATCCCAATACCGAAACCACCACCGACTCGGTAACCTTTATCCGGCTGATGATGTTGAAGGCTTTATTCCTGGAAAGAAGATACTGCCCGGTTTGTACGTAGCCCACCAGGAAGATCCCGACAGGAACCAGCATGAACCAGTTCTTCCACTTCATCAGCTCAGGCAGTCGGTCGTTAAAAGCGAACAAGAGCAGGATCAGTACCAGGATAAGTCCAAAAGATCCCGAAAGAATGTTCAGGCAAAGCTGAAAAAGTCCTTTGGCATCCTTGTCTTCCTGCGGCAGTACAATGCTCATTTCGTAACGTCCGGTGGCCAACAGGGCTATACTCGCAACGATTCCCACAAACAAGGCCAGTTCACCGAATTCGGCAGGGAGGTAAAGTCGCGACAGGAACGGCAGCACCAATACGGGGAGCGCTTGCGAAATAACGGTTCCCATCATCAATACGGAAACGTTCTTCCTGAACTTGGAAATAACACCGGTGTCTGTCATGCTGCAAAAAACAAAAAAGTCCGGGCAGAATTGCCCGGACTTTTAAAAAAAATCAAAAACCGATCAATTAAAAAGATCGTCGCTTAGTTTAGTGTTCACCTCGATAGAGGTTACAGTTAGTGTAAGGCTTTGAGCACCTGAGATCTTTGTGGTGTGAGGGAACATGAATCCGCCCACTTCCTTGTAATCCTCAAGATCGGCAATGCTGGTTACTTTACCTACTCCCGGAGCTTCGGCAGTATTGATGGTACGAACTTTCAGACCGGTGGTAACGTCGAAATAAATGGTGGTAACTTCTCCTTTTGCAGAAGTAACATCCATTACATAAGCATCTTTACCGTTTACGGCTTCAATACCTTTCAGTTCCTTCTTGTCGGTGCTGTTCAGCATGTTCAGTTCTTCAACGATAGAAGCGTCTTTTTTAGCTGCTGCCAGTTCTTCTCCGTCAAGATCTTTGCTTCCCTGCATCGATACGGTTTTTCCTTTGGTTCCGTTGAAAGTAGTTTTCTGGAACACCTGGCCCTGCGCCATGATCATCTGTGCAGATTTGTTCGGTGCTTTCTTGTACTGAACCATCTCCACTTCAAAACCTTGTACTTCAGCTGCAGCCTTAATGGTTACATCCTTCAGTCCTTTGATTTTCTTGTCGGCTTCTTTACGGTCAGCAGTTTTGGTAAACGCAAGAAGCGATTTCTCAAGAACAACCTGCGGCGTTACGTTGGCAGGAACTGCTTTCATCTGCGCAAGTTTCACCGGGTTACCGTAGTTGTCAAGGTAAGTGATCTCTTTGTCAGAATCGAATTTCGCAAGTTTATCAGCTACTTCTTTGTTACCTACTACAAGCACGTAAGTGTTGTCGGTGCTGATGTATTTTTTCGACATGTCCTGAACGTCTGCAATACTTACTGCAGAAAGGCTGCTCAGGTAGTTTTTGTAATACTCAGGGCTCAGGTTGTAAAGCTCCTTGTTCAGTGCGAAGTAAGCAATGGTTTGCGGACTTTCCAGTGAGCGTGCAAAAGAACCATTCATGTAGTTCTTGATACGACTGTATTCTGCTTCAGTAACCGGCTCGTTTCTCATGCGGTTCATTTCGTAAAGGAACTCCGTAACCGAACTGTCGGTCACATCGTTTCTAACGCTTGCGAATGCATTGAAATACCCGGTGTATTTGTTGCTGGCCAGCTGAGAGTTAGCACCATAAGTAAATGCTCTTTTCTCACGCAGGTTTTGCATAAGACGACCGCTGAATACACCACCTCCAAGAAGGCTGTTCATTACGCTTGCCTTGATCGCATCAGGACTTCCTGGTTTGTAATCAACCGGGTAAGTTACGTTGATGATCGACTGAACTGCAGCAGTTTTAGGTACAAAAACCACTTGTGTTCCTGTTGGTCCTTTTACCTCAGGTAGTGGCTTTGAAGGAACTTCTCCTCTTTTCCACTCTCCAAAGTATTTCTTGGCAACTTCTTCGGCTTTCGCACGGTTGATGTCACCAACAATAACCAGGTAAGAAGTGTTTGGTCTGTAATAAGTTGTGTAGAAATCCTTAACCGAGTTCTGCGTCACTTTTGCAACGGTTTCTTCAGTAGTGATCTCTCCAAGTGGGTGGTTTTTCCCGTAACGAAGCACTTTTGCAACGTTTGCTGCAATTGCATCAGCACTTTCTTTCTGCTGCTTCAGTCCGCTCATGGTCTGCTTGCGCAGTTTCTCAAGTTCCTCAGCAGGGAAAGTAGGATGAAGAAGGATATCGCTGGTAAGATCCAGCAGTTTATCCATGTGCTTGGTCAGCGAAGAAGCGTAGATCCCATCAGCAGAAGTACTGATGTTACCACCGATAAAGTCGATTTCTTCGTCGATCTGACCTTTTGCTCTTTTCGTGGTACCTGTTTTAAGCAGGCTTCCGGCGATGTTCGAGTTTCCGGCGATTTCACCTTCAAGGAAAGGAGTGTATTCTACGTTCAGCTGGAAAGAAACTCTTGGCAGTTTGTGGTTCTCTACCAAAAGAACAGTAAGTCCGTTGTCAAGAACGAATTTCTCTGAATTGCCGATCTGCACTTTTGGAGCCGGTGCAGCAGAAGGTGCCTTGGTTCTGTCTACCTTGCCTTTGGCTACCGGAGACTTGGCGGCAAGATCTTTATTTTGAGCATTAACCGCAAACATTACGGTTAGCGCTACGGTTGAAAGAATGATCTTTTTCATTGTATTGCGAATGTTTGTCTCTGATTAATTACTAGCGCTGCTGTCTGGTTTAGGAAGGTAGTAAAGTACCACGCGGTTTTCCTTGTTGAAATACTTGTTCGCCACACGCTGGATGTCTTCCTTGGTCACCTTCAGGTAACGGTCGATCTCGGTGTTGATCAGGTTTGCATCGCCAAAGTAAGTGTAGTAGTTGGCAAGTGCTTCTGCGATACCAACGGCACTCGATGCCTGGGTAACGAACTGCGCTTCGGTCTGGTTTTTCAGCTTGTTCAGCTCAGCATCAGAGATAAGTTCAGTTTTCACACGCTGGATCTCAGCATTCATCGAAGCTTCAGCCTCTTCCGGTTTAACACCTGCATTGGTTACGATGTAAGCCAGTGAAAGACCCGGATCTTCAGAACCGATGTTGAAAAGACCGGCATCAAGTGCCTGCTGCTTCTCATCTACCAGTTTCTTGTGAAGACGTGAAGATTCTCCGCCTGAAAGAAGTGTACCCAGCATTTCTACTGCATAGTAATCAGGAGTTCCCTGTGCAGGAATGTGGTAAGCCTGAACGATAAGCGGAAGTTGGATGTTATCAAGAACAGTATCTCTAACTTCAGCGGTCTTCATTGGCTCTGCCACGTCTTTACCCGGACGCGGGATCGCTTTTGTTCCTTTCGGAATGTCTCCGAAATATCTGCTGATCAGCGCTTTGGTTGCTTCGATATCAATGTCACCTGCAATACTTAATGTAGCGTTGTTAGGCACATAGAAAGTCTTATAGAAATCTACAAACTCCTGGTCAGTCGCTGCATTCAGGTGTTCCATAGAACCGATGGTCGGCCATTTGTACGGGTGAACCGAGTAAGCGTGAGCATAGGTCTGCTCAAGAAGGCTTCCGTAAGGCTGGTTGTCGACACGCTGTCTGCGCTCTTCTTTCACCACTTCACGCTGGGTTTCGATACCGATCTTCTCAACTTTGGCGTGCATCATACGCTCAGACTCCAGCCAAAGACCCAGTTCAAGCTGGTTAGATGGAAGGATCTCGTGGTAGAAAGTACGGTCGGTCGAGGTATTGGCATTCAGGATACCACCTGCGTTCTCGATGTATTTATCGAATTCACCTCTTTTGATGTTGTCTGACCCTTCGAACAACAAGTGTTCAAAGAAGTGAGCCATCCCGGTACGGTTAGGTTGTTCGTTTTTAGAACCTACGTGGTACAATACTGTAACAGCGGCAATCGGGGTCGTGTTGTCCTTGTGCAGGATAACATGAAGCCCGTTAGGTAAGTCGTATTGCACAAAGTCGACTTTCTTCATCTGTGCAAATACTCCCGAAGTCACGAATAGCGCGGACCCCAGCAGGAAGTTTTTCATCTTCATTGGTTGATTGTTTTTTTTGAAAGCGTGCTAAATTAATCCTTTACCACGTAAAAAACCACCTCTGCTGATCAAAGGTGGCTGAATGGTTTAAACGGTTGTTGAGCGGTAGGATCACACCGCGTTAAGGTCGAGAAGCTTGCTCTTAATGATCCCGTCGAACTTGATCCGGAAGAAGGCCTTGAAGGCATCTTCAAGCGTAATGTCGTTTGCCGACAGAAAATCACTTTCCACCAGCGACTCCAGGAACCAACGGTCTGAGGCTACCAGCACCCTGACATCAATGTCTTCGAAGAAGAATCCGCGTTCAATTCCTTCCTGGTAATACTGGGTCGCCACAAAGTTGAAGTGGTTGCGGAACATTTGTACGTGTGCCCACAATTCAGGATACACCTCTTTTACATCGCGCAGCAGTATCGGAGAGATGGTGAGCATCTTTTCCGAATAGTATTTCATGGCCCGGTGATAACGCTCGATGTAAGGCAGTGACCGGTCGTTGAAGAATGCTTCGTATCCCCTGAGTTCTCCCAGTTTTATGGCAATTGCGGTCATCACCATCTCATCTTTCGATTTGAAGTGATTGTAGATGGTCGCTTTGGAAATGTTCAGCACGGTCGCCACATCATCCATGGTCACATCGCGGATGCCCTTTTCCGAAAAGTAATCCATACACTGGCTGATCCACTTTTCGCGCTTGCTTTCGTTGATGCTTCTTTTTTTAATGATAGGTTTGCGCCCCATTTGAGAACAGGTTAAGTAAGGTAATGGCGTAAAAATGGTTTGTATTTCAGCATTTTACTATTTTCACCGTCAAATAAGCGGTAAAAAATGCTTTTCCGAATGATCATTATTCAGAGCCTGAGCTGCCAAAATTAAGAGAACTAATAAACAAAAAACGAAAATTAGTCTAAATTCAGTCCAAAATAAACACCTCACCCATACCTCAACCTCTATCCTCTAGCACTCAATTCACCTACCTTACAGATTAACATGGGAGTATCCGAAAGAAAACTCAGGGAAAAGTCCGCCCGAAAGAACGCCATCATTGAAGCCGCCGAAGAAGTATTCTTTTCAAAAGGAATCGAAAAAGCGAGCATGGATGAAGTGGCCCGGGTGGCCGAACTCAGCAAGGGAACCCTATACCTTTACTTCAAGAACAAAAACGCGCTATACCGCGCCATCCTTCGCAGGGCTTACACTGCCCTCTGGGAAGAATTGCGCAAGATCGACCAGAACCGCGGCAACGGATTGCAGGCTGTGATCCTGATCGCCGAAGCTTACGTTGAATATTCCACCACTTTTCCCGGTTATTTCGAAGCCATCCTTCACTACGAAAATGATGTGATCGATATTGACAATCCGGAGCAGGAAAGTGTAAAAAGCATTGTGGCCGGAAACCAGGTCCTCGAACTGATCGTGGAGCAGATCAAACGCGGCATCAGCGATAAAAGCATCAAACCGGATGTAGATCCTGTAAAAACCGCACTGGTACTCTGGGGACAAACTACCGGGATGCTGCAGCTGCTGAAAAGCAAAAATGAATTACTGAACCACTATTACCACCTGACTGAAGGCGCACTGCTTGAGCACCTGATGTCGATGATCAAAGCAAGTCTTGAAAACAACAACAAACATTAAGGTAAGAGGCTACCACCTCGACGGATACCGGCACGTGAACAATGCACGTTACCTCGAATTCATGGAGGAAGCGCGCTGGGATTACCTGGACAGGATCAATGCACTCGGCTATTTTCACGAGCAGAACCTGGCATTTGTGATCGTAAACATCACCATCGACTACAAATGGCCCGGAGTTCAGGGCGATGTGCTGGCCATCGGAACCGAAATGACCGAAACCAACAATACCAGCTTCGTTTTTACCCAGACGATCTTCAATGAAACTGCCGGAAGAGATTCTGCAATTGCGAGGGTAACTTTCGTACTTCTGGACCAGTCGACCGGCAAGCCGGTGAGGGTTACAGATGCCGCAAGGGAGTTGTTGACCGGAATTAACTTAAAATCAACCCATTAACCGGTAGTTCTTTTTTTAGCAACAGCAATTACCATTACACCTATACTTTTAACTTTGCAGCACTAACTATTACCTGCAACGGTAAATCTCTTAGAATGAAAAAAGAAATAACCGAGAAGTTTCGCGCACTTCTGGATGCTGATATCAGCAAGGAAGTGATCTCTGAACTAAAGCAGCTTTCAGCCGACTTTAGAACTGAAAAAGAAAAAGAGGAAAAGGAACAGCTTGAGCGTTTCCTGGAAGATCCGGAAAACGACAAGAACGACTTTGTTCCCGCTCCCGATGCTCTTGACGAAGAATTTACCGCACTGTCGGCAGAATTCAACGAAAAGCGCAGGGTCTTTGCTGAACAGCGCGCTAACGAAGAACGTGACAATCTTAAAGCAAAGGAGGAGATCATCGACTCGATTGCGAACATCACGCACAACGAGGAGAACATCAGCAAAGCCTTCACGCTGTTTAATGAGTTGCAGGAAAAGTGGAAACAGATCGGAAGAATCCCGGGTGATAAGCACCAGGATATTATTTCGGCCTATCATTCTGCGCTCGACAACTTCTATTACCACATCCGTATCTATAAAGATCTGAAAGAGCTTGATCTTAAGAAGAACCTTGAGCACAAAAAGGAGATCCTTGAGAAGATCAAACAACTTTCTGAAAAAGAAAATACCCGCGAAATTGAGGAGTCAGTAAAGGCCCTTCAAAACGAATGGTTCGAAATGGGCCCGGTTCCGCAGGACAGTTACGAAAGCCTGAAAGCTGAGTTTACCGAAGCCTGTGATGCAGTATATGCCCGGATCAAAGAGCATTACAGCAAACTGAAAGAGCAACTCAACGAGAACCTTCAGAAAAAGCAGTCGATACTGGACCGTGCAAGGAATGTTACGCAGACCATGCCCGACAATCACAAGAACTGGCAGAAAGCCACTGAAAAAGTGATTGCATTACAGGAAGAATGGAAAACCATCGGATTCGGTCCTAAAAAGGAAAACGAAGAAGTATGGCAGGAGTTCCGCAAGCAGTGCGACCTGTTCTTCAGCGAGAAGAAAAAACACTACGATGTACTGAATAAGGAGTTCGAGATCAACCGTGCACGTAAAGAAGAACTGTGCGAGAAAGCCGAAGGACTTCAGAACAACAGCAACTGGAAAGATACCGGCGAGAAGATGGTAAAACTCCAGCAGAAGTGGAAAGAGATCGGTTCTGCCGGACAGAAACACGAGCAGAAACTTTGGACCCGCTTCCGTGGCGCCTGCAACGCATTTTTCGATGCTAAAAAGCAACACTTCAGCGGACAGGACGAGAAGCTTCAGGAAAATCTTAAGATCAAACAAGACCTTCTTGAGAAGATCAAAAACACCCAGTTTGGCGAGGACAAAGAGGAGAACCTGAACACCATCCGTACACTGACCAAAGAATGGAACAGCGCCGGACACGTTCCCCGCAAGGATATGGAGCGGATCAATGCGGCCTACCAGGAACTGATCGATAAGAAGTTCGAAGAATCAAACATCGACAAAGACGAACTGGAATACAGTAAATTCATTACCCGCGTTCAGTCTTACCTGAGCCAGGAAGATTATGACTTCCTGATCCGCAAGGAAAAACGCTTCCTGGACGATAAGATCAAGGAGCTGGAGCATCAGGTAATTCAATACGAAAACAACCTTGGTTTCTTTGCGAACTCTAAAGGCGCCGACAAGATGCTGAAAGACGTAATGATCAACCTGAACAAAGCCAAAACCGGTATCAAGCGTATCGAGGAGCAGAAAAAGATCATGTCGCGTATGCAGCGTGAGAAAGAGAAAGCTGCGCAGGCTGAAAGTGTAAAAGCTGAAGAAAGCGAGGGTTAAACCATCGCTCAAAATAGATAAAAATCCCGGTCAGCAATGGCCGGGATTTTTTTTGCCTAAAACGCCCGACTGCTCATTCTGACTGGTTAAATCGTTTCTGATTTCCTTGCTTTGGGACACAATACAACCCTCATTGTATGCAGCAGGAAAGATACCCGGTTAAAGCAGCCGATGATGCTTTGTCATTTTGGTTTACTAGTGTTGGTAAAAATGGACGTATACTCAAAGTTATCAAATACAGTAGAACCGGTATTCCGGGAATCTATAATCTCGGTTTTGGAGACATCTGTCCAAATACTTCAGTAATCGACGATCACGCGGTTTCTAATAACGGGGATCATAAAAAAGTTCTGGTCACGGTAGCTTATACCATTTACACTTTTTTTCACACCCGACCAGACGTATTGGTTTACATTCAGGGTACAACCTCAGCCAGGAATCGTTTATACCGTATTGGAATTTTCAATAATCTCCATTTGATAGAGGCGGATTTTAATATCCTTGGATACCATCAGGACAAATGGATACCATTCTCAGGAGAGTTCCCGTTTGATGGTTTTCTGATTAAATCAAAAAACAATACCTTAGTTTTATGAAAAAAGACATAAACAAAATTCTCGCAGATCTGGATATCTCCATTGATCCTGAGCTTTATAGAGCTCAGGAGGAAAAATTGTTTGCAGAGAAATTAGCCCGTGCCAACGAGTTCCTGTTAAAGAATCCTCCGCCTCTTGATTTCTTTGACCCTAGTAAATTTACTGGTGCAGCCTGATCTGTTTTAAATAAGGCTCAAACCTATTTTTTAGGCCGTTTCTTCTTTTTCTTGCCGTCGCCCTGGATCAGTCCCTTCGCGATCAATACTCTTTTCTTCTCGTGGAAAGCACCCTGGAAAGTAGGGTCTTCGATCTTCTTCCGGCGATCCACTTCCTTTAGGATCTGTTGTTTCTCGCCCTCTATGTATTCGCCGCGTTCAATCTCAACCGGGATTTTTGTCTCCGGGATCGGCATATTGATCAGGTCTTCTATCTTACGGATGTGCCATACATCATCAGGCTGATAAAACGTAATGGATGCGCCTGACTTCCCTGCCCTGCCG
>JAZKEZ010000112.1:10808-17913 GCA_040386675.1 Bacteroidota bacterium
TCTTCGTAACGCATGGGCACATCGAAGTTCACCACGTGGCTCACGTCAACAATGTCAATTCCCCTTGCGGCAACATCAGTCGCCACTAAGATCCTTACGTTTCCTTCCTGGAATTCCTTATAGCTGTTGATCCTGAAATTCTGTCCTTTATTGGCATGGATCACACGGATCTCACCAAAATTCCCTTTTTCGAGGGTATTGAAAATGGCCGTTGCACTCTCCCGCTTCTTGGCAAACACGATCACCCGTTCCATTTCCGGATCAGCCAGGAGAAACTTGAGGTAATTCAGCTTAGTGATCAGGTTGGGTACGGCGATCTTCACCTGGCTCACCTGCTTCAGCGTGGTGGCAGATGGTGACACTTCTATCTTCAGCGGAAACTCAAGGAATTCTTCCGAAAGCTGATCGACCTTAGGTCCGAAAGTGGCCGAAAACAATAGGTTCTGACGCTTTCTGGGCAGCACTTCAAGAATGTTTCTCAGCTGCGGCATGAATCCCATGTCCATGATCTTGTCAGCTTCGTCGAGTACCAGGTGCTTTACCTGTTTTACCACCAGTTTTCCTCTCAGGTAAATTTCCAGGAAGCGGCCGGGTGTGGCCACGATAATATCCACTCCCTTTGCGATCTCGTCTATCTGGGCTTTAGGGCCAATACCTCCGTAAATTCCGAAAATGCGCAGGTCGGTGTACTTGGCCAGTTGCCGGAGTTTTTCTTCTACCTGCAACACCAGTTCTTTAGTGGGAACCACCACCAGTACTCTCGGGTTATCGCCCTGTGCGTATTTAAGCAACTGCAGCAATGGCAAGCCATACGCGGCAGTTTTACCGGTACCGGTGGGCGCAACTCCTATCACCTGCTGACCGCTCAACACCGGAAGGATACACTTTTGCTGGACCTCGGTAGGTTGGGTAAAGCCGAGTTCTTCCACAGCATTGATAAACTGTCGGGTAAGCTTTAAATCTTCGAAAGAAGCCATATCAGGCAGTGAGTTTGGTATAAATGAGGTTGCAGATCCAGGCATCCGTTGCAGCGTACTTCAGCTGATTGGCAGTTAAATTCTCTGCCTCCCAGTTACTGGTTTGCTCGCTCTTGGAAATGGTAAATCCGAGCACCAGCGCAGAGAGTTTCTTCGCACCAATGCTTTCAAATCCCAGTTGCTGGGCCATTTTATTCAGGTCTACCGTGTTTTGCGGACGACAGGCTGCATTCAGCTTTTTCAGGTCCTTGATATCGTCGTGAAGGGCAATGCCCACTTTCAGTATGCGCTGGTTGTTGAGCAGCTTTACCAGCTCTTCCGGAAGTCCGATCCGGTTGAGGCGGAAAACAAAAACATCAGTCGTGGTGGAAAGCTGTAACAGTGAAACTTTGTGGATCACCCCTTTTTTGAAAGAAGGTTTGGTCTCGGTATCCATTCCCAGCAAATTCTCTTTCTTCAATACTTCGTAAGCTGCTGCAACCTGCTCCGGTTTGTCAATCAGGTGAATCGTGCCTGGAAAACTGTCTACCGGGCACTTTGCCAGGTCTTCTTTACTGATCTCTTTTGGAATGGATTCTATTGACATATATCTTGCTGAAAGCCACACAAAGGTAGCGTTTAATGATTATAATATTCTTTAACAGGCGCGTGAGTTGGTTTTCAGGGTTAAACGGGTGAAAAACCTTACCTTTGCAGACTAAATTTTTCAACCGTGTTCAAGCATTCCCTGACCCTTTTCGCAAGCCTTTTTATACTCATGTGCTGTCAGGCCCAGCACACTCCGGTATACATGCCACTTGGTGACAGTTATACCATTGGTGAGGGATTGAAGGCAAACGAACGTTTCCCCGATCAACTGGTTGAACTGCTTGCGCGGGATAGCCGCAAGGTCGTACTCGGGCCCAATCCTTCGCAAACCGGCTGGACTTCATTGCAGCTGATTGAAGAAGAACTCCCGCTCTTTCACAAAACCAAACCTGAATATGCCACGCTGCTCATTGGAGTGAACGACTGGGTACAAGGCGTTCCTGCCGGTGATTTCCGGAAACAGTTCAGGACAATTGTAAAGGATATAATCCAGGTATTGCCCGCCAAAAAAAACCTGGTGGTACTTACCATTCCTGATTTTTCTGCGACACCTGAAGGGGCAAAATACGGCCGCGGCAGGAACATATCTGCCGGGATTGATGAGTTCAACCGGATCATTATTGAAGAATGTAACGCATTGGGAATAACAGTAGTAGACATCTGTCCCGAGACCCGTAAAATGAAAAGCGATCCTTCTCTGATCTCTGCCGACGGCCTTCATCCCTCTGCTAAAGAATATGCCATTTGGGCGAAGATGGTCCTTCCTTACTTTCAAAAAATGAACTAACTGATGGAGATCATCGAAACCGGGTTCAATGCGCTTTTCCTGATCAAACCCACCATTTTTGGAGATCATCGCGGATACTTTTACGAGAGTTTCAATGCGCGCACTTTTGAAGAAAAGACAGGGCTGAACGTATCTTTTGTGCAGGACAACCAATCGTATTCCTCAAAAGGAGTGCTCCGCGGACTGCATTACCAGGATGCCCCGTATACTCAGGACAAACTGGTACGGGTATTGAGCGGAAGCGTGCTCGATGTGGTGGTGGACCTCAGGAAAGAAGAACCCACTTACGGACAGAGCTACGCAATCGAGCTTTCCGCTGAAAACCATCTTCAGCTGTTTGTTCCGAAAGGATTTGCCCATGGATTCTCAACGCTTGAGGACGATACCATTTTCGTCTACAAGTGTTCTGATTATTACCACAAAGCCTCAGAAGGCTGCATCCTCTGGAACGATCCTTCGCTGGCCATCGACTGGAAACTGGACAACCCGGTAATTTCAGAAAAAGACAGAGATGGAGAATTATTTGTAAATTTTAAGTCGCCGTTTTAAAAGCGACAAGATATTGAGCTGCTATGAATGAAAACCTGATACTCTGGAAAAACCAGCTGAAGCAAAAGCTGTCAGGTAAACTGCCTGTGTCTTTTGCCGTGATCCTGGGACTTTTCCTTACCATCAAACTCTTCAATTTCGCTTTCAGCGGAAATGAGATGGATGATCCGCAGTTCCAGAAAATGTTCAATGACCACTACAAGATCTTTTCATTGAACCTTCCAAGCAACGCATCGTTTGCTACCGAAAAGGTTCCGCTTGAGATATTGGATGTACGCGAACGACTGGACCGCGAATTATTGGTAAACACTTACTGGCAAAGCAACACGCTGCTTTTCCACAAACGCGCCAACCGGTATTTCCCAGTGATCGAACCTATCCTGAAACGCTACGGAGTTCCGGATGATTTCAAGTACCTGGCTGTGATCGAAAGCGGACTTGACAATGTGACTTCTCCCGCCGGTGCCGTTGGATTCTGGCAACTCATGAAGGGAAGTGCCATGGAACACGGCCTGGAAATAAACGAGAAGATCGACGAGCGCTACAACCTTAAAAAATCGACAGAAGCAGCCTGCAAGTACCTGAAAGACGCCTACGCCACCTTCGGAAGCTGGACCATGGCAGCGGCTAGCTACAACGTGGGTAAGAATGGACTTTTTAAGCAACTTCAGCGTCAGAAGGTAAATAACTACTACGACCTGTTGTTGAATGCCGAGACTGCGCGCTACATCTACCGGATCGTAGCTGTTAAAGAAATCCTGAACAATTCTTCCCGTTACGGATACATCTACCGCAAATCAGACCTCTACCCGCCGATCAGCACGAAAAGTATCCCGGTAGATTCAACCATTGAGGATCTGGCCGTGTTTGCCAAAGCACAGGGAATCAATTACAAAATATTGAAACTGGTAAATCCATGGCTACGGGATGCACAGCTTCCGAATAAAAATAAAAAGACCTATTACCTCGAGATCCCGACCGGAGAACTTCCGGATCTGAGGCCACTCGATCAAACCGAATTTACAGGACCGGCACCGAGCCCGACTTCTGCTCCTATTTCAGATACCACCACGACAGAATAAGATTTTGGACAATACATTCAACGAAACTGAATACATAGAGGTTTTTGGTGCACGAGCGCATAACCTCAAGAACATCAATGTCAAAATTCCGCGCGATCAGCTGGTAGTGATCACCGGATTGAGCGGAAGCGGGAAATCATCGCTTGCCTTTGATACGATCTATGCCGAAGGTCAGCGGCGATACCTGGAAACGTTTAATGCGTATGCACGACAGTTTCTGGGTGGGCTTGAACGTCCGGAAGTAGACAAGATCACCGGTCTGAGTCCAGTGATCTCCATTGAACAGAAAACAGTAAACAAGAACCCGCGATCTACTGTCGGGACGATTACCGAGGTATACGATTTCTTTCGTTTGCTCTATGCCCGTGCGGCCGATGCCTATTCGACCACCGGCGAACTGATGGTGCGCTACGACGAAGAAAAGATCGTACAGCTTATCCTCGAAAAATACCAGGGGAAAAAGATCATCCTGCTGGCACCGCTGGTAAAGGGACGGAAAGGACATTACCGCGAACTCCTTGATTCCATCCTCAAGAAAGGTTTCCTGAAAGCCCGGATCGATGGTGAGATCAAAGACCTGACCAACAAAATAAGCCTGGATCGTTACAAGATCCACGACATTGAAGTGGTGATCGACCGACTGGTGCCGGAAGACAACGACATGAAGCGCGTAGCCGAAAGTGTGAAGACTGCACTGAAAGAAGGAAATGGGGTACTCCAGGTGTTCAATACGGAGACCAACGAACTGAACTACCTCAGCCGCAAGCTGATGGATCCTGCAACCGGCATGGCCTACAGTGATCCTGAACCCAACACCTTTTCGTTCAACTCTCCTTATGGAGCCTGCCCGAAATGCAAGGGACTGGGCAAAGTAGACGAGATCAACCTGCAGAAGGTGATCCCGAACCCGGCCATTTCTATTAAAAAAGGCGGACTGGCACCGCTCGGCGAGTACAAAGCCAACTGGATCTTCAAGCAGATCGAAACGATTCTTTCACGCTTCGGGCTCGATCTCAATACTCCGCTTTCCGGTCTGCCGCAAGACCTGCTCGATATCATCCTGTACGGAAGTAAGGAGAAGATTGTAATCAAAAGCACTGTTGGACTCGCTGACTACGTGGCCGAATACGAAGGAGTAATTTCCTTTGTTGAGCGTCAGGCCGAAGACACGCACCAAAATGCGGTACAACGCTGGGCGAAAGACTTTATGACCAGCGCACCTTGTCCGGAATGTAAAGGAACCCGCCTGAAGGAAGAAGCCCTGTTTTTCAGGATCGATAACCACAGCATTGCAACCGTTTCGAACTGGGACCTGGAGAAATTGTATGCATGGATCGAAACGCTCTATGAGAAACTAAGCGGCCGGCAGCAGATGATCGCCAAAGAGATCATCAAAGAGATCTCTACCCGGTTGAAGTTCCTGCTTGACGTCGGACTAACTTACCTGACACTGAACCGCAGTTCGCGTTCACTTTCGGGAGGAGAAGCCCAGCGTATCCGTCTGGCCACGCAAATCGGGACACAACTCGTTGGTGTATTGTACATCCTGGATGAACCGAGTATCGGTCTGCACCAGCGAGATAACGTGAAACTGATCCAGTCGCTCATTGCCCTGCGCGATCTTGGCAACTCGATCCTCGTGGTTGAGCACGACCGCGACATGATGGAAGAAGCCGACCACGTGATCGATATCGGTCCGGCAGCCGGGATTCACGGCGGACAAGTGGTTGCACAAGGAAAGTTCAAAGATATTCTTGCCGCTCCTACCCTTACGGGCGATTACCTCAGCGGACGCAAGCAGATCGAAATTCCTGAGAAAAGACGCGCCGGAAACGGAAAATTCCTGGTGCTGGAAGGCGCAACCGGTCACAACTTGAAAAACGTTACGCTTAAAATTCCACTCGGGAAATTTACCTGTGTGACCGGGGTTTCGGGCAGCGGGAAATCCAGCCTTGTTAACCATACCCTCTATCCCATTCTTAACCAGCATTTTTACAATGCGGTTAAAAAGCCTTTGCCATACACCAAACTCACCGGACTGGAACACCTTGACAAGGTGATCGAGATCGACCAGTCGCCGATCGGGCGTACACCAAGATCGAACCCGGCAACCTACACCAAGATGCTCGATGAGATCCGAGAGTTGTTTGCTCAGGTTCCCGAAGCAAAGATCCGGGGCTACAAAGCAGGCCGTTTCTCTTTCAACACCAAAGGCGGAAGATGCGAGGATTGCGAAGGTGCAGGGATCAAAAAGATTGAAATGAACTTCCTTCCTGATGTGTATGTGCATTGCGAAACCTGTAATGGCAAACGCTTTAACCGCGAAACACTTGAGGTACGTTACAAAGGACTTTCGATCTCCGATGTACTCGATCTGACCATCGAAAAAGCAGTTGATTTCTTTGAAAGTATACCGCGTATCCAGGCTAAAGTGGCTACGTTGAGAGACGTCGGACTGGCTTATCTAACGCTGGGTCAGCAAAGTACCACCCTTTCCGGCGGTGAGGCACAGCGTGTAAAACTCGCTACCGAGCTTTCCAAGCGCGACACGGGGAAAACCATGTACATCCTGGATGAACCGACCACCGGCTTGCATTTCGAAGACATCCGCTTGCTGGTTCAGGTGTTGAACCGCCTGGTAGAGAACGGAAACACGGTTGTGGTTATCGAACATAACCTCGACATTATCAAAGTTGCAGATCACATTATCGACATTGGCCCGGAAGGCGGAATGGAAGGTGGTAATATCATAGCAAGCGGAACTCCTGAAGAAATTTGCAAGGTGAAAGAAAGCTTTACCGGCAAATATTTGCTCAAGGAGCTGAACCTGCACAAATCATTGAAGACTTACTAGTATATTGCCGGGCGAGGTTATGAAAGAAGAAGACAAAATTATAGAGGCGTTCAGGGAAAAGTCCTGGAACGACATCAAATCGAACGACAGCTGGGCAATATTCAAGATCATGTCGGAGTTTGTGGAGGGTTTCTCAAAACTTCAGAACATAAAGCCCTGCGTATCCATATTTGGTTCGGCGCGGACCACTCCCGAAAATCCGCATTACATCCTGGCGGAGGAGATCGCGTTTAAACTCACCGAAAAGGGATACGGCGTGATCACCGGC
>JAZKEZ010000112.1:17923-20019 GCA_040386675.1 Bacteroidota bacterium
ATGGAAGCGGCCAACAAAGGCGCGATGCGCGGAAAAGGCGTTTCCGTAGGACTGAACATCAACCTGCCGTTTGAACAGAGCCACAACCCGTTTATCGACAAAGACAAACTCATCAACTTTGATTTTTTCTTTGTGCGTAAAGTGATGTTCGTTAAATATTCCCAGGGCTTTATTGTATTGCCCGGGGGTATGGGAACTTTTGATGAGTTGTTTGAGGCAATAACCCTGATTCAAACCAATAAAATCGGTAAGTTTCCCATTGTTTTGATGAACAGGGCTTACTGGCAGGGATTACTCGACTGGATAAAAAGCCAGGTGCTCGAGATCAGTGCCAACATCAACGCAGAAGATATGGACCTGTTCAGCATGGCTGATACGGCCGATGAGGCAGTTGCTACAATAGATAAGTTTTACAGTACCTATTTACACCGACCGAACTTTTAATGCGAATTGCGTTCCTTACCGGTTTACTCTTTTGTTTCGTGTTCGTTTCCGGACAAGACCGATACATAGTTGCCGGTGACCGCCTGATGGAACGCCTTGATTTTCTCGATGCTCTCGAGAAATACCAGATCTCTTACATCTACAAGGAAGATTATATCGCTTCCAAGCGCATTGCCCGGGCATACCTTGCCATGCAGCGACTGGATGAATCAGCAACGTGGATGAAAAAGCTGTTCAGTTATGCCGAAAGTACCAACGACGACAGGCTGGAATATGCGAAAATACTGGTAAACCTGGATCGTATAGAGGAAGCAGAAGAACAGCTTGAACTGTTTCGCAAGGTAGACCCCGATGATAAACGTGCCCAGAAACTCGGGTACCTGGTCGGGTTTATCAAAAACAAACAACTCGATCCGATCAAAGGAAAAGACCGCTCAGTAGATTATTGCATTCACCTCAAGGCCGTAGACGACATTACCCAATTGGGACCTGATGTGAAGATCGAATGGCTGTTTGACGACGGCACCCTGAAACGCGGGAACGAGATCGATCACTGCTTTAAAACCGCCGGGAAACACAGCGTAACCCTAAGCAGTATCGACAAGACCTTTGATGTGTATACCCGCCAGGACACGGTTATGCCGCTGTTTTTCCTGGAAGAAGTGAATTTCAGTATTGAAGGAATAGGTTGGGTGGATGCGGCCGTGCAGTTTGATGCCCGAAAGCTCGCCTACCGGAAAAACATTCTCGGCGTAGTCTGGCAAACCGGAGACGGCAACGTTTTCTTCGACGAAGTTTTTACGCATAAATATTTACTAAAAGGTAACTACACCGTCACGTTGACGGTGATAGCAGAAGACAGTGGAAACATTTATCCGGGCGGTAGTATTACCCGATCCTGGAATGTGATAAAAAGATGAGACTGCAGATAGGGTTCACGGTGATCGCTCTGATCGTTTTTGGCTTTTCAAAAGGCCAACCGGTACCGTCTGCCTCAGAAAATATAGACTTTATCTGCACATTCGGAAAGGAAGCGGAGATCACCTGGGGTGATGACGACTTTGTGCAGACCTTCTTCTTTATCGTCCCGAAGACCAACAAAGAGCCGGTATACATCAGGATCTTCGACCCGAACACGGGCGGAAAACACGACCAGCTCAACACCATCGAACCGACCTGGAACACCACTACCCGCTTCAGCGTTTTTGGCGGAAAAGGAGCATTCTCGAATGCAGATGCCCAAAAGCCGTTTCCAAGAGGGAATTTTAAAAGCGGGGTCCAGTTATTCACAGCGACCTTCGGCAATGAAAACACATACGACGACAAATGGTATTCATTCGGTCCGCTGAATCCGGCCGAAGGAGAATACGTAAAAGAGTTCGACGCATACGTGTTCAAGATCGTAAGCGAGAGCTATGAAGGCAACGACGGTAACCTGTACCGCTATTTTTTCAGCCAGAGCAGGAGCGCCAATGTGCCCGTAGAAGGCAGCAACGCATTCACCTACAAATACACCTTCCGGCTGAAAAGCGGAAACCTCCATTTTGTCTATCTTGAAATTGGAGATGACCCCAAGTCCGAGTGACGATTGTTGTATAAATTTCCTTCTGTCCATAAATTAACAAAGATAAAAGTCCGGGGCTTTAACAATT
>JAZKEZ010000112.1:20029-20343 GCA_040386675.1 Bacteroidota bacterium
CCCACCTCTACCCGCTTATTGATGAAACCGCGGTTTCGCTTCGCCAGTACAATTTCGATTTCGACAACGAAGGCGCAATCAAAATTTACTCGGTGAGCAAAAATGGCATTCCTGTTGCACTGTCGGGCGACGGTACCTGGGCTACAAGTGTACACACGGTAACCCAGAACGAAAAAGGAAAATCAATGAACCTGCAGATCATAAAAAGTCAAAGCCGCATCAACGACATGACCTTTTACATCCTCAACCAGTACGACGAGGCTGTACCGTTCTTTGCCATTCCCATTGGCGGCTTGCCGAAATTCAAGTTCAAC
>JAZKEZ010000112.1:20353-27786 GCA_040386675.1 Bacteroidota bacterium
GAGCGCCAGAAGTCCTCCCTCGGCTTCGGCCTCGGCGTGAATTACGATTACATCAACAAGAAACGAAGCCTCGGAAACTAATTGAAAACCTTGCGGATCATACAGCTCCTGCTCCTGTTCATTGCTTCAGGAATTGCCGCTAAAGCACAGCAGTACAGCTTTTATTTCCCCGAGGCCAACAAGCTGCTGCCCCAACAGTTCATTTACGCCACTACCACCGACCACTTGGGTTACCTCTGGGCCGGAACCGGCGAAGGACTCGTGAAGTTTGACGGAAACCGCATCATACCCGTAAAGATCGGAAACGGAACCGCCAATGAATTCTGTACCGCACTGTTACACCACAACAAGCAGATCATTGCCGGTTTTTACGACGGAAGCGTGGCAATTGGCGCAGAAGAAAAACTCACCCCGCTGAAAACAGTTGCCGGGACCAGGATCACTGGCTTTGTGGAACTCAACAATCGCCTGTATACCGCATCGCAGCACCGGGTTTTCGAAATACAGAATAAACAGCTTGTGCCCGTTTGCAACCTCGGCGACGACGTGGTGATCGAAGGCATTTCCTCGTGCACCGGTGAAGTGGTGCTGGCAACTACCGCCGGACTTTACCGCATCAGGAACGGGAAAGCCGTACTTGGCGACAATCGCCCGTTTCACAACATTTATAACAACGGCAAAGACTGTTATGCCTTAAGCGATTCGTCCGTTTACCGGGTTTCAACCGCGGGAACCACACTCGTTTACACCTATACAGCCGGTGTTTTTGCAAGCAGTAACGCCATCACCGGAACAGCTTCCACTCTATTTATTCCTGTTGATAACCGTTTGCTTCAACTGCGCCTCGATACCGCACCGGCAGTGCTCCAGAAAACGTTTAACATATCGGGAACGGAACTTTCGGTACGCTCCATCTGCCAGATCAACGGTCAATTGTGGCTCGGGACTTACGGAAACGGCCTGGCCTGCTTCAATCCTGAAACCTGGAGCAGTTATTCCTCTTTTACCAAGCAGGTAAGTCCGACGGTTTCGCTCATTACGCTTCGCGATTACCTGGTTGAAGTGACCGCCAGTTCCGTCAATCTTTTCCGCTACGATCAGCAGGGAATTCCTGTTTTTCCGGCGGTCCAGTCCATTCCTACCGGCAGTAGGGTAACCACAGCCGGGAAAATTTCTGAGACTAAACTGTTGATGGGGACCGAATCCGGCAAGCTGCTGGAGTTTGACCAGTTGTCGAAAAAGATATCGGCAGGATCGGTGATGAACCGGGGCCTTCCGGGCAAATCCATTCTTGCCGTGAACCGGGATAAAAACTCCGTTTTTGTTGCGGTCGCCTACAACGGTGTGTACCAGTTTGATGATGCCGGGAAGCTGTTGAACCACTACACCACCGCCAACGGACTGCTTCACAACGACATTTACAAAACCTTTACCGACCGCGAGGGATACATCTGGTTTGTAAGCCGCTCTTCCGGACTTGCGATCCTCATGCTTGGTGAGTTCCAGTACCTCACCCTGCGCGACGGACTCAGCTCACTCGAATTCACCGACATAACCCAGGATGCAGACGGCAAGATCTGGCTGAGTACCGAAGGCGGCGGATTAACCGGCATCAGCAAAGGGGAGATCAGGAATTATGACCTGGAAAGCGGACTGAGCTCCGATTATTTTTACGGGGTAAGGTCTGTAGGAAATGAGGTTTACGCCTGGTCACGCGGAAGCATCAACGTATTGGTAAACGACAATCTGCGCCGGATCGACAGTCGTGAGATCGGCATCACCGCGAATTTTTCTCCCAGGAGCATTGCCACCGGTGAAAACTGGATCGCCATCGGTTCGGAATACGGTCCGGTGGTTCAATACCTGGGCAAGATCTTCCAGCAAAACTCGCTGAAGATCCTGGTAAAAAAAGTGCTGGTGAACGATGAGAAACGCTATTCAGCCAACACTGAATTCAGCTACGGAGACTACAAAATGGAGTTTGAGGTAGAGCCGATCAACCTTGACCCTTTCTTTAAACCCGTGCTCGAATTTAAACTGGAAGGACACGACAAAGAGTGGCAGACACTCGACCGCCAGTCGGTGATCTACCAGTCGCTGAAGGACAACGATTACACTTTTATTGTAAGAGACAAGCTTTATCCAACCAACAGTTTTTCGTTTAGTTACAGTGTAGATGAACCCTTCTGGAAAAAACCAGGGTATTACCTGCTGTTCCTGGGCTTGCTGGTGATCGCCATTTACATTTTTGTAAAATTCAGGTTGAAGCAGTTGTATGCGCGGAACCGCGAACTGGAACAGAAAGTCTCTGAGCGCACCACCGAACTGCGCAAAAAGAACACCGAACTTGAGCAGTTTACCTTTGCTATGTCGCACGATTTGAAAAACCCGGCGATCAATATGGTTGAGCTGGTTCGCCTGCTGCAGTCGGCGGGATCGATGGGACCGGAAATGACAGAAGAGATCGTGAGCCAGTTGAATTCGGTATCGAACAAAATGCTGAATAACCTGCTCGACCTGATCGACCTGCTGAAGTTCTCGAATACCCGCGAATTACCGAAGGAAGAGGTATCGTTACAAGCCATGGTAGCCAATACCGAAGAAGCTATTGCCGGTAGCATCCGGGAAGCTCATGCCAGGATCATCATCGATTTTGATGCCTTTAACAGCGTGCTGTTCAACCGTTCGAACCTGCAGAGTATTTTCCAGAACCTGATCTCCAATGCGGTAAAATACCGCAAACCAGACGTAACACCAGAGATCACGATCAAAAGTTTTGTCCATGATGGAAGAAAGAAGATCTCTTTTTCCGACAATGGCCTGGGCATAGACCTGAAAGCCAACAGCGAAAGGTTGTTTGGAATTTTTCAGCGGATGCACCACCACGTAGAAGGTTCCGGGATCGGCCTTCACCTGGTAAAATCGATCATGGAAAAACATGGGGGAAGCATTTCCGTACGGAGTGCACCCGGTGAGGGCACCACATTTATCCTGGAATTTGAGCCATAAGTGAGGCGAATACCTCTTGCCTTAATGGCTTTTGGAGGCAATCTTTTACGTTTGTAAAATTGAACAGTTTGCTGCGACGCTCCTCGCTGATGTCAGTTCCCAGCATGATGTACAGTCGCTCCGCACGTTTATCATCCGGAAGTTGTTCGTGGTTGCGCAGCAGTTCAAAACCGTCCATCACAGGCATGTTGATATCCAGGAACATCATGTTCACCGGCAATTCTTCAGCCTCCAGAATGGAGAGCGCCTCCTTTCCGTCGCGGGCGAAAAACGCCGTGCACGAAGGGAAAGCCTTCACCAGGACTTTGTACAGGAACAAAGTCACATCATCATCATCTACAAACAATACTCGCATTAAACCGGATGTAATTCTTCGGCCAATATACGGTGACTTACACGTAAGTGATGAATGTTGGTTCGGTTATTGCTTTTTGACGGCGGCTCCGGGCGAACTAAAAACCACCCAGAGAACCGCGTTGTTACAGGATTTTCCTATCATTACCGCTTAACCAAAATTAACAGCGCAGCCGCCTCTTACATCGTACATTAGCAAAACTGAAAAATTAAACATGAAGAAAGTCTTTTTTACAGCCTGGATGATTGCAGCCGCAGCGATGGCCAATGCTCAGTCCAAGCCTGTTCTTGAAGGTGAACTCGATAAACTCAATACTCTTCTTTACCAGGTTGACCGGTTCTACACCGATACAGTGAATGCCCGCAAACTGGTAGACGATGCCATTGTAAAGATTCTTGAAGACCTCGATCCACACTCGGTTTACATTCCTAAAGAAGAACTACAGGCCATGAACGAACCGCTGGTAGGTAACTTCGATGGAATTGGCGTTGAATTCAATATCCTGCGCGACACCATCATGATCGTGAACCCGATCCCAAGCGGACCATCCGAAAAACTGGGCATCAAAGCAGGCGATAAGATCCTTAAAGTAGACGGCGAGAACGTGGCCGGTATCGGCATCAAGAACAGCGATGTTCCAAAAAAACTCCGCGGACCGAAAGGAACGCTGGTAAAAGTTACCATACTCCGCGACGGTGTATCGCAACCGCTTGAATTCAACATCATCCGGGATAAAATTCCGATTTTCAGCCTGGAAGCCAGTTACATGGCAACTCCAACCACCGGTTACATCAAGATCAGCCGTTTTGCTGCAAGTACCCACGAGGAATTTGTAAAAGCCCTTACCGAACTGAAGGCAAAGGGAATGGAGAATCTGATTCTCGATCTTCAGGGCAACGGTGGCGGATACCTGAAAACCGCGGTTGATATGGCCGACGAACTGCTGAGCGACAATAAACTGATCGTATACACCCAGGGACGCGCTTTCCCAAGAGAAAGCAGCAACGCCCAGATCAAAGGAAACTTTGAAAAAGGCAAACTGGTAGTACTGATCGATGAAGGTTCAGCTTCTGCCAGCGAGATCGTTTCCGGAGCTATCCAGGATTGGGATCGCGGCGTATTGATCGGTCGCCGTTCTTTTGGAAAAGGACTGGTTCAGAAACCTTTCCCTTTGCCAGACGGATCACAGGTAAGACTTACCGTTCAACGCTACTATACTCCATCAGGCCGCTGCATCCAGAAATCATATGCCGAAGGTTCTGAAGCCTATTACAAAGAAAAATATGAGCGGTACAGCAACGGTGAATTGTTCAGCCAGGACAGCATCACCATGCCCGACTCACTGAAATTCCTTACCGCAAACAAGCGCCCGGTATTTGGCGGCGGTGGAATCCTGCCTGACATTTTTGTTCCGGTAGACACGATGGAAAGTTCAGCGTATTTCAGCTCAGTGATCCGCAAAGGCTCGATGAACCAGTTCGCACTGGAATACCTCAACAGGAACCGTACGACGCTTACCAGTAAATACAAGACCATGGAGGAATTCAAGAAGAATTTCGTGATCACTCCGGAATTGCAGACCGAAATGACCAACTATTTCGCAAACGACGGAATTGAATACAACGAAACCGAATATAAGCGCTCAAAAAGATGGTTCGAACTGAGGTTCAAGGCATCGGTTGCCCGCAATATGTTCGACAATACCGCCTTCTATTATGTGATCAACGATCTTAACGAAAGCTATGTTAAAGGAGTTGAAGTACTTAGTGACGGAACCTATGGTAAAATGAAACTGGCCAAGCAGTAATCTGCAGCGGCTCGAATAAGACAAAGTCCCGGGAGATCCGGGACTTTTTTTTGAACTAAATTTACCCGCACAATTCACTCCCATGACCCCAAATTCTGATAAGATAAAGATCGCGCTGCTCGCCATAATCCTGGTAACCCTGGTGGTTCAAACCTTTTATCTCGTAAGCGACCGTCCGGTATCACGCATGACCACCCCTGATATTACCCTTCCGGGTGAGTCTGATGAACCGAAAGAAGAAGTCTCCACTCCTACTACCACCATAAGTTTCAACGAAATCGATCACAATTTTGGAAAAGTGATGCAGGAATCTGAGAACAAAAAGGTGTTCACCTTTACCAACACCGGAACCGAACCGTTGACCATTGCCAATGCAGTAGGCTCATGCGGCTGTACGATCCCCACCTACCCGAAAGAACCCATTGCTCCGGGAAAAACCGGTGAGATCGTGGTAGTATATAAACCCGGTCAGCAAAAGGGTTCGCAAACCAAAACCATCACCATCACTGCGAATACGGAACCGCTCACAACAATGCTCATGATCCGCGCCGACGTTGTTTCAATGTGATAATTTGCAAATGGGTAAATGGGTAGATGTGCTAATTTCCCCATTCGCACATTTGCACATTCTCACATTTGCAAATTCTCACATTTACCCATTTACCCATTAAATCCTTTTTTCTTCGGCATACTCCCGTGCTTGAACCCATACGGACAATGCCTGCAGCCGTTCTGGCAGCAATATCCCCTTCGCAGCAGGTATTGTTCGGTAAAAACCAGGAAACCTTCAGGCGTGGTGTAAAAATCTCCCTCGCGGAGTTTTGAAGAACGGTTGAATCCGCTCATGTCCTCTGTATCGTCAGCGCCGGCCATGCCGCAAAGGTAGAAATCCGTACTCCGGTCTATCCATTCCGCGGCGAGTTATTCTAAATTAGCGGTTCAGTAAACACAGCCATTTATGATCCAGAGCGTCACGGACCATTTCAAAACCGCCATTTCTTCGGGAATTCCGGTGAATCTGCCTGAATATCCTTCTTTCGACCCGGCCATCAACCGGGCACCTAAGAGAAAGGCGATCCTTTCTGCCGAAGAAAAAAAACTGGCGCTGCGCAATGCCCTCCGTTATTTTCCGGGCGACCTTCATGCCTCGCTATTGCCCGAATTCAGGGCAGAACTGGAAGACTTCGGAAGAATATACATGCACCGCTTCAGACCAACGTACACCATGAATGCACGTCCGGTTGACGAATATCCTGCGAAAAGCAAACAGGCCGCGGCAATCATGCTGATGATCCAGAACAACCTCGATCCTGCAGTGGCCCAGCATCCTTACGAACTCATAACCTATGGCGGGAACGGTGCCGTTTTCCAGAACTGGGCGCAATACCTGCTCACCATGCAGTACCTTTCTGAAATGACCGACGAGCAAACGCTCGTGATGTACAGCGGTCATCCCATGGGACTTTTCCCTTCCCATGCCGATGCACCGAGAGTAGTGGTGACCAACGGCATGATGATCCCCAATTACAGCAAGCCGGACGACTGGGAGAAATTCAATGCTCTTGGCGTTACCCAATACGGCCAGATGACCGCGGGATCCTATATGTACATTGGTCCGCAGGGCATTGTTCACGGCACCACCATCACCGTGATGAACGCGCTGCGCAAAAAAGGCTTTGCACAGGAAGATTTTGCAGGAAAACTCTTTATCACCTCAGGACTTGGCGGAATGAGCGGCGCCCAGCCCAAAGCCGGGAACATTGCCGGCTGTATCTCAGTTACCGCCGAAATCAACCCGAAAGCAGCAAACAAACGTTTCGAGCAGGGTTGGGTAGATGAATTGATCGCTGATGCTGATGCGCTTATCGACCGTATTCATACCGCACGATCCAACCGGGAAGTGGTTTCGATTGCCTTTATCGGCAACGTGGTCGATTTGTGGGAAAGAATGGCAGATGAGAACATTACCGTAGAAATTGGCAGCGACCAGACCTCTCTGCACAACCCGTGGGCAGGTGGTTACTATCCCGCCGGACTCACTTACGAGGAATCAAACCGCCTGATGGCCGAAGATCCTGCAGCATTCAAAACCGCGGTGGAAGACAGTCTTCGCCGGCAGGTAGCCGCCATCAACCGCCTCACCGCAAACGGAACATATTTTTTCGATTACGGCAACGCCTTCCTGCTCGAAGCCGGAAGAGCCGGTGCTGATATTTTTGATGCCTCTGCCCCGTCGGGATTCAGGTATCCCAGTTATGTACA
>JAZKEZ010000112.1:27796-34519 GCA_040386675.1 Bacteroidota bacterium
CAGGACATTATGGGTCCCATGTGCTTCGACTACGGTTTTGGTCCGTTCCGCTGGGTATGCGCTTCCGGAAAGCCGGAAGATCTGGCGATTACCGATCGTATTGCCGGCGATGTACTGCAGGAACTGATGAAAACTGCGCCGGCAGACATCCGTCAGCAGATGGAAGACAACATCCGCTGGATCCGTGAAGCGGCAAAAAACAAACTGGTAGTGGGTTCACAGGCCCGTATTCTCTACGCCGACAGCAACGGACGGGTTGAAATTGCCGCTGCGTTCAACCGCGCCATTGCCTCCGGAGAATTATCAGGACCGGTGGTGCTTGGCCGCGACCATCACGATGTAAGCGGAACCGACAGTCCGTATCGCGAAACCAGTAACATTTACGACGGTTCTAGCTTCACTGCCGACATGGCCGTCCAGAACTTTGTAGGCGACAGTTTCAGGGGCGCCACCTGGGTTTCACTGCACAACGGAGGTGGCGTGGGCTGGGGCGAAGTCATCAACGGAGGCTTCGGTATGGTACTCGACGGCAGTGCCACCGCCGACAAAAAACTCAGGAACATGCTGTTCTGGGATGTGAACAACGGCATTGCCCGACGCAGCTGGGCACGCAACAGCGAAGCGGTTACGGCCATTAAACGTGCCATGGAACAGCAGCCCCTGCTAAAGGTTACCCTTCCTAACCTGGTTAACGACGAACTGCTGAACTGATGGATAATATCTACTCGCTGATCCTCAGGATCCATATTGTTTTCGGGGCATTAAGCCTGGTCTTGTTCTGGATACCGGTCTTTACCCGTAAAGGAAAAAAGACGCATAACCGGGTGGGCAGATGGTACGTTGTACTGATGTCGGTTGTTGTACTTACCGCTTTCCTGATGTGTCTTGACCTGCTGTTCAGGCAGGGCAGTCTCTTCGGACTTGGATTGGGGTTGATGGGTTTTCTTACCCTGCAGCCGCTCATCCAGGGCTATTATCTTGGAAAGTACCGCGTAATGAGTACAAAATTCATTACCCTGATGAAAGCGATGGGTATCTCGATCCTGCTTCTTTCAGCAATCAACCTATACTTCGGACTCACCCACGGAATTATATTGCTGCTCATCTTTGCCGGGATCGGGCTGAGTGCAGGAACAGCCATTACCCGCGGATTTTTCAAAGTAGACCGTTACAATCACATTGCTACACATCTTTCAGGCATGCTGATCAGCGGCGGCGCGGCTTACACCGCTTTCCTCGCTTTCGGGGCATCCAGTTTTCTGCCCAGTGGGTTAACCAACTCCTGGTGGGTACTGATTCCCTGGGTATTGCCTACTGTAGCTGCCTTGGTTGCTTCGACCCTGTGGAGAAAGAAGTACCCGGTAAAAAAGGATCGCATCGTTCCTCAAAACCCCAACTGACCGGACATTGGGGAAAAGAGTACTCAGGAAAAAATCAGCTGAATTAACGTAACTAAATTTAAATTATTGATTTTCAGTGATTTGATCTCAAAATCCAGCTAAAGCACCTTCAGGCATCATATTTTCATAAGGGAGTTCACCCAGATGAAATTATTATGTCGATGAACGCTCAACCTTTAATCCAGTTTCCTGTCGCTGATTCTAACGGATCTGTGACTTACGATATGATCTTCTTTTCTCCGTTTCCATGGAACGGTGCGAAGCAACGCCCTCACCATATCGCTGCGCAAATGGCACTTACACACAGGATCGCTTTTGTTGAGCTGCCTTCGGGATACAACCGCAACATTGAGAAAGAAGTTGTAGTTCAGCACGTTTCTGAAAACCTGGATGTGCTTCGCCCGAATGTATTCAATGTGGATTCGCTTCCTGTTGCCCTTGCTTCCTGCATCGACGATCGCAATGCACCGGTAGCCTGGTTCTACTGTTCTTCATTCATGCCTGTTTTCCACGGTATGAAGTTCGGTAAGATCGTTTACGACTGTACCGAAGAAAACGCCAACGACGAGAAAGTACAGCAGTTGTTTGCAGGCGCAGACGTAGTATTTACTGAGAACCGCGCACTTTACGACGATCGCAAAGACACCCACGACCATATTTTTTGTTTCCCAGGACAAGCTGATGTAGATCACTTCAGGAAAGCCAACGACGGCCTGCTGATCCCTTCAGATATCGAATCACTTCCAAAACCGATGATCGGTTTCCAGGGAACGCTTGACGACCGTCTTGATTTTGACCTGATTGCCGAAGTAGCTACAGGTCTGCCTGAACTGTCGTTTGTTTTTATCGGTCCGCTGGTAAATATCGAGCCAGACAGCATTCCTGCACTTCCGAATGTACACTACCTGGGAATGAAGGCTTACAACGACCTTCCTGCTTATGTAAAAGCATTTAACATTGCCTGGTATCCATATAAACTTGACGAATCCGGCAAATCGATCGCCCCGCAGAAGATCATGGAATCGATGGCGGCACTCAGACCGATCGTAACCAGTCCGGTATACAACGTGGTAAGAGAATTCAACAACTGTGTTGAGTTTGCTTCTACTCCACGCGAATTCAAAAGATCCATTCTTGCGATCCTCGATAAAACACCGGAGACCATGTTCGATTACTATCACAGCTTTGAGCAGACCATCGCGCAACACAGCTGGAGCAACACTTCTAAAAAAATGAGAGAATACCTCTCGATCTGATTTATCCTATTAAGCACACAGCTCTCACACAGCATACTATACCAATCATGACTCATTTAGCCGTTAAAGCCGATTTCCTTCCCCTTATCCACGCCCTTCCAAAAGATCACGTTGATCGTATTTACACCAATCACCAGCTGCATACCCACGTGTTACAGATCGTTCACAACGGACTTCGTCACCGCTACAGCAAAATGCGCATCCAGCAGATCCTTCAGAACGAAGTGGAATTGTTTACTGCGGAAGCCAAATACGTTTCTGTGGATGGAAAGCTGATGGACATTGAGCATTTTCAGTCGTTTCCAGGGCAATCAACACCGGTTTTCTACGACCGCTTCATGCAGGAAAAGCACTACGAAGACCAAAGCACTTCTCACGGCCTGGCTTTGTTTACCTTCGGACTGTAAGCCTTTCAGGAATCGATATTCTTGCTTTTTACACACCGATTTCTTTCATTTACCCGATCCCTGTTAAAAGCCGAACAAATTCAATACATTTGACGCGACGCGCTTTTAACCAGTTTCTGAAGAGTAAATGATCCTTATAGTTGACGACAGGCCTCACAACCTGTTTTCGTTAAAACGTGTACTTGAGGTTAACGGCTATACCGTTGACACTGCTCTTTCCGGCGAGGAAGCTTTAAAAAAAGTACTTCGCACTACTTACTCCCTGCTTATTCTCGATGTACAAATGCCCGGCATGGACGGCTTTGAACTCGGCGAAATGATCCGCGGTTACAGCGGATCAAAAGACATTCCCATCATATTCCTTTCTGCAGTCAACAAAGACAAAGAGTTTATCGCCAGGGGCTATCTCTCCGGCGGTGTCGACTATATCGTAAAGCCGGTAGATCCCGATATTCTCCTGCTCAAGGTGAGTACCGTTATCAAGCTGTCGCAGGAAAAAAATGATCTCCAGAAAATCCGGGATTCACTTACCGAAGAGATCCGTGAATCCAGGGAAACCAACGATCACCTCCGCACAGAAATGCTGGAGCTGGAAACCGTGCTGGCTTCTCTCCCGCTTATCGCTTTTACCCTGAATGAAAAAGGCCAGGTGGAGTATGTGAATAAAAACTGGTACGCCTACTCTTCTTCACCGCAGGAGTTCCCGGATGTGCATTCCGACGACCGTTCGTACAACGAGGCACTGCAAACCGCTTTGCGCAAAGGAGAACAGTTCGAGACCGGACTGCGCATACTCGAGAAAAGCAGCGGTGAATATCATTACCATCATTTAAAGGTTACGCCGCTGATTCAGCGCAATAAACTCACCCGTTGGGTAGGGACGTTTACCAATATCCACAAAGAAAAGGTAGACAAGCAGCAACTGGAGGAACGGGTACAGGAACGCACGCATGACCTGCAGCTCCGGAACGAAGAACTGACCGTGGTGAACCACGAACTCCAGCAGTTTGCCTGGGTGGTTTCACACGATCTGAAAGAACCACTGCGTAAAATACAGTTGTTCAGCCAGCTGATCCAGGAACGTTATCTCCCTACCGAAAGCGACGCCAACCGCTATTTCGACCGGATGATCCAGTCGTCACAGCGCATGTCGCTACTCATCAACGACCTGCTGGAATATTCCCGCCTTTCTGCCACCAGCTTATTCGAGATGACCGACCTCAACGCGCTCATCACTGATGTGCTTGCCGATTTCGAAGATGAGATCGACCTGAAAGCAGCAAAGATTTCGGTGAGTATTCTGCCGCAGATCGAAGCTATAACCGGGCAGATCCGCCAGGTGTTCCAGAACCTGATCGGAAATGCACTTAAATTTTACCGTCCAGGTATCATTCCCGAAATCACCATATCGGCAGAACACATTGCCGAGCTTTCTGTAGCCGGCACGCCTGATCCTGAGGGAAAATTCGTAAGGATCACCATCAAGGACAACGGAATTGGTTTTAACGAGAAATTCCTCGACAAGATCTTTATCATTTTCCAGCGGCTGGATCACCCTTCGAAAGCCACCGGAACCGGTATCGGACTGGCTATCGCCAAAAAGATCACCACCAAACACAACGGCTTACTGAGCGCAACCAGCTCCGAAAACAAAGGCTCCACCTTTATACTCGTTTTGCCTGTCAGACAATCCGCTTTACTCACTACCTGATAATTCTTTCTCACCCATATGTCAACCACTTCAGCCAATCTTATCAAAAGATTCCAGATAATCTTCCTGGCTTCTTCCGTGCTGCTGGTCATAAGCATCTGCTTTTCCTATTATACCATTCAGAAGTTGATCTTCCATTCAGGTTGGGTAAACCATACCAATGAAGTGCTTTTTGAAACACAGACACTTAATGGTATCATCAAGGATGCAGAAGCAGGTCATCGGGGATATCTTCTTACCCTGAACCCCATCTATCTCGATACGTATACCGGGGCTTTCTCAAAAACCCTGGCCTCTTCCGAGCGTATTGGCAACCTCACGAAAGACAACAAGGTGCAGCAGCAAAATGTTGCCGAACTGAATAACCTGATCGCCGAGCGTTTCAGGCAATTTGAGAGTGTATTGAACCTTGCCGAACTCGATGCCGGTTCAATTCGCAAAAACACTGAATTACAGAAGGGCAAACTGATCATGACCAGTCTTGAAACAGTTTTGCGAAGAATACGCAACGAGGAACAGCGTCTGCTCAAGCTGAGAGAAGAGAGTCAGTCGGGTTTTGTGGCCTATGCCCCGTTCACCATAATTTTTTCCGGGTTGATCTCGATTGCGATCACTGCACTTGCATTTATCCGTATCAAGAAAGATGTGGAAGAGCGTATCCGCAAGCAGAAAGAAGAACAGGAGCTTTACCAGCGTACCGGCGAACGGATCTCATCAGCTGAGATTGTTGCATCGCAGGTAGCCGCCGGTGACTACGAAGTGAGAAGCCACGATACTGCAGAAGATGAACTGGGCAGGATTGGAAAGGCGTTGAATAACATGATTACTTCCCTGCATGCCAACTACCTGGCTGAACAGAAAAGAAACTGGCTCCAACAAGGTTCCATTGCATTGAGTGCGGTGATCATGGGTGAGAAAAATGTCGGGCCGCTTACCGCCAAACTGCTTGATTCCCTGAGCGCATACATCGGTGCAACGGTAGGTAATTTCTACATCGTTAACAATCACTACCTTAAACTGTCTGCCAGCTACGGAACCCACAATTCTCCCGAGATCCTTGGTGAAAATGCCGGACTTGCCGGACAGGCACTCAGTTCAGGAAAAATAACCATCCTTGCTGATATTCCTTCTTCCTACCTGCAGGTAAGTTCAAGCCTTGGTCAAACCTCGCCGGTAAGCGTTGTTATCGTTCCCTTGCACTTTGGCGAGGAGAAACTGGGAATCCTTGAACTTGGTTTTATCAAACCCCTGTTGGGCGAGGAGATCCAACTGCTGGAAAGCAACCGCGAACTGATCTCAACCGGTCTGAATACCGCATTATCTTACGAAAAAGTACAGGAGCTGCTGGAAGAAACCCAGAGCCAGTCGGAAGAATTGCAGGCGCAGCACAGCGAACTGGAAAACGTAAACTCCGAACTGGAAGCGCAAACCGAAAAATTACAGAGTTCTGAAGAAGAACTTCGCGTACAGCAACAGGAATTGCAGCAAACCAACCAGGATCTTGAGGAAAGAACGCTGATGCTGCAGGAGAAAAACCACGAGATCAACCGGAAGGCCGAGGAATTGGCACTCAGTACCCGCTACAAATCTGAGTTCCTGGCGAATATGTCGCACGAATTAAGAACTCCGCTCAACTCGATCCTGCTGCTTAGCCGCCTGTTGTCTGACAATACCGAAAACAACCTCAATACCGAACAGATTGAATATGCACAGGTGATCCGCAGTTCCGGGAACGGACTATTGAACCTGATCGATGAAATTCTTGATTTGAGTAAGATCGAGGCGGGAAAAATGGAACTGCAGGTAGAAGACATCGAGATCAGGAAGATCACTAACGAACTTCAGGCGCTTTTCTCTCCGGTTGCCCGCGAAAAAGGCGTTTCATTCCTCATCAGCATTGAACAGGAGCTTCCGGAGACTTTCCGCTCAGACGAAATGCGACTGCAGCA
>JAZKEZ010000112.1:34529-46798 GCA_040386675.1 Bacteroidota bacterium
AGGGCGAAGTAAAACTCAGTGTGAAACACTGTGTAAAAGACCGTAACTCCATCTGCTTCGAGGTTTCAGATACCGGAATTGGTATCCCGCATGATAAACAGCAACTCATCTTCGAAGCCTTCCAACAGGCCGACGGCTCTACCAAACGAAAATTTGGCGGAACCGGACTTGGACTGTCCATCTGCAAAGAATTGAGCCGTCTGTTGGGTGGTAACATCTCAGTGAGTTCAGGAAGCGGCGAGGGAAGTAAATTTACGCTGAGCCTGCCATTGAACGGAAATTCGTTTGCCGCAACCATAGTGGAGCAAGTCCCTGACGAAGTGGTGGAAGAAAAGAATGAATTTATTTCGGAACACATCCCGGCCGCCATCGATGATGACCGCAGCAACCTGAAGGCAGACGATAAAGTAATCCTTATTGTAGAAGACGATACCAATTTCGGTAAGGCATTGCTTGAGTATACCAGGAAACAGGGCTACAAGGGCATAGTGTCCGTTCGTGGTGACGAGGCCCTGCAACTGGCCCGCACCTACCAGCCGCTCGGAATTCTGCTCGACCTTCAGCTTCCTGTAAAAAGTGGCTGGCAGGTAATGGAAGAACTTAAAAATGAACCTTCGCTTCGTCACATTCCGGTCCACATCATGTCATCGCATTCCATGCGCAAGGAAAGTCTGATGAAAGGTGCGGTCGACTTTATCGACAAACCGATTGCGATCGAACAAATAGACGGAATGTTCCAGAAGATCGAATACATCCTGGCGAGACACCCGAAAAAAGTACTGATCCTGGAAGACAACCAGAAACACGCGAAAGCACTCGCCTATTTCCTGGACAGTTTCAAGATCAATTCAGAAGTAAAAACCGACCTGAAAGCCGGCGTTTCCGCACTGAAGACCGAAAACGTAAACTGCGTGATACTCGATATGGGTATTCCCGACCGCAGTACCTATGAAGTGCTGGAGGAAGTGAAGAAAGACCCGGAACTTGAGCAATTGCCCATCATTGTATTTACCGGGAAAAGCCTGTCTAAAGCCGAAGAGCAGCGCATCAGACAGTACGCCGATTCGATTGTGATCAAGACTGCTCACTCCTACCAGCGCATGCTGGACGAAGTATCGATCTTCCTTCACCTGGTGGAAGAAAAAAGCCAGCCGTCCAATGTCCAGTACTCAAGGTCTTCGGCGCTGAATGAGGTATTAAATAACAAAACCGTACTGGTGGCCGACGACGATGTGCGCAACATTTTCTCGCTGAGCAAAACCCTGGAAACCCTGAAAATGAAGGTAATTACCGCCAACGACGGGAAGGAAGCCATGGAGCAGCTGAAGAAACATCCCGAAACCGACATCGTGCTGCTCGACATGATGATGCCGAATATGGACGGTTACGAAACGGCCCGCCTGATCCGGAGCACCAAAACGACCGAAAAACTGCCGATCATTGCGGTTACTGCGAAAGCAATGACCGGAGATCGCCAAAAATGTATTGCTGCCGGAGCATCCGATTACATTACCAAACCTGTGGATATTGACCAGCTGCTTTCCTTGTTGAGAGTATGGCTATACGACCGTCACTGATATGGAGAACTCTGTTCATACCTTACTGATCGTGGACGATGATCCGCGAAATGTATTTGCACTTAAAGCCACGCTGAAGGCGCGGAAGTATACCGTAATTACTTCAACCAGTGCAGTTGAGGCGCTCGATATACTGAACCGCGACAAATCGATAGACATGGTCCTGCTTGACATGATGATGCCCGAAATGGACGGTTACGAAGCACTGGCATCACTAAGAGGAAATCCTGAATTCGAGCACCTGCCCGTTATTGCAGTTACTGCCCAGGCCATGACCGGAGATCGGGAAAAGTGCCTGGAAGCCGGGGCATCGGCCTATCTTTCAAAACCCATCGACGTCGATAAACTGGTCATTCTTCTGGATCAATTCCTGGAAAGTTGAACGCTGAAGATCTTCAACTTACCCAACTGCTCTCAGACATTCACGACAAATATGGGTACGATTTTTCCGACTACTCCCCGGCATCGCTAAGGAGACGTATGGACCGGTTGATGATGCTCGATAAGTTCAGCAATTTTGCTGAAATGAGATACCGGCTGATGACCGACCCGGTGTACATCAGGAGGTTTGTCGAAGAATTGACTGTAAACGTTACCGAAATGTTCCGGGATCCCCAGGTTTACCAGCGCCTGCGTAGTGAGGTCCTTCCCAGGCTCGCGGCTCAACCGCTGATCAGGATCTGGCACGCAGGCTGTTCGACCGGAGAGGAAGTGTATTCCATGGCTATTTTACTGCATGAGGCAGGATTACTCGAAAAGTCGCTGCTCTACGCTACCGACATCAATCCTGAAGTACTGAATGTGGGAATGAACGGGATCTTTCCGTTATCGTACATGAAAAAGTACAGCGAAAATTACCTCTTATCAGGCGGTACCGCTGATTTTTCGTCGTATTACACTGCTGTTTACGATAAAGTGATCTTCAATCACCACCTGCGTTCAAGGATGATCTACTCTACGCACAACCTGGTTTCCGACAGTTCCTTCAACGAGTTTCACCTGGTGATGTGTCGGAATGTTCTGATCTATTTTGAGCGTCCCTTACAGGAACGTGTGCTCACCCTTTTCGACGAAAGTCTTGGTACAGAAGCGTTTCTGTGCCTGGGATCAAAAGAAACCCTGCGGTTTTCGACCGTCAAAACAAACTATCGTCCGTTAGGCCGCGATAAGATCTGGATCAAGAGTTGACCTGAGGTCGTACTCTGAACACCGCAAAAACCACCTTCTCGCAATCTGTAAGCCCTGTTTTTCGTACATACAAGGGCAACTGGACTAAAAATAGTTTATATTAGACTATTAGGTGTTCCGTAAGACTTGTAGTATAGCAGCCCCGAACTATGTGTTTTTGACGCAATGAAAACATTTAACATCCTGTCCCTCCCTATCAGATTGGTAATCCATGATTTTGCCAAGGCTTTTGATAGTCCGTACCGCGAATACTGTAACGAATATACCGTAGACATTCCCGAGCACCTGGGTAAAGGTTCCATTCGTGGAAGTGACTTTACCGACGGACTGGCGTATATCGAATACAACTGTATGTTCCACGAGGACATCGAGATTCGCTTCATACTAAACCAAAATCACCCGCTAAAATTCATTTACAGCAGCCAGGGTGAGATTTTCCACAGCTTCAAGGGAAGCACCCAGTGGTCGAAGGCAGATTTGTACAAATACCTTGTGGTAGCCAGTGCAAATTACAACGACCACGTACTGAAGATCAAAGGAGGCCACTGGATCCGTATTCACAGTGTGGAAATAGAACGCATCGCCTTTTATTCAAAAGTGCACAGTTACCTGAAAGAGGTGAACCAGAATACCCTGGATCTTTTTGGTGACGTACATGCGAAAAATGAATTCAGTCGTTCCGGAAGTTATGGCCTGAATCTGATTGATATCATCAGGACGCTGAATACCCGGGCATATAGTGGCTTTGTCCGCATTATCCACCTCGAGGCCAAAACACTCGAAATACTGGCTCATCACGTCCTTGAACTGAACAACGGAAGTGCGCCCACCGATGTGCGCCAGATCATGGCTCCGGAAGATATTGCAAAGGTTCAGAAAATAACCAGGATCATCGCAGACAGCCTTCATCAGGTTCCTACCATTGCTACGCTGGCCACTACTGTAGGATTAAGTAAGAATAAACTGCAGAACCTGTTCCAGCTACTTTACAAGCAAACCATTCACCAGTACCTTACCGATACCCGGCTTGAGGAAGCTAAAAACCTGCTCCAGACCACACAATTGCCCATTGGCGAAATCTGTGAGCGGGTGGGATACATCAATGGCAGTCACTTCGGAAGACTCTTTTTCGGTCGTTACGGTATTTATCCCAAGGCACTCAGGAAACTGATCAAGGAGTCGGCAAACAACGGAAATGACGAAACTACGATGAACTAATAATAGGATCAATCCGACTAAAATTGCATGGATCTAATGCCTATTTTTGCAAACCCGACTCTCTAGTACGACGCAGCACTAGACTCTCACCCCGGGCGTGTTGATATGACTCCTGAAGTAATCTTTTATACGGATGACGATGAAGATGAGATCTTTTTTTTCAGGGATGCTGTTGCTGACCTGAAGAAAGACATTGAGTTGAAAACTCATCAGAACGGAGACGATCTTATTACTGCACTACTTGCCGCTAACCCTCTCCCATCGCTGGTTTTTCTTGACCTGAATATGCCCGGTAAAAGCGGCTTTGATGTGCTGAAGGAAATCAGGGAGATCGAGGCATTTGCCGACTTGCCGGTAATCATTTTCTCTACTTCCACTTCCGGCACTTCGATTGATATTGCCCGTATGCTTGGCGCAAATCTTTACATGCCTAAACCAAACTCGTTCAGCGCCTTACAAACGGCGATAGCGTACAGTTTATCCGTAGACTGGACGTCTTTTGACCGTGAGGATGAGGGTTTCTTTTACAACGAGAACCTGACCAATAAGGAGCGGTAAACTATCCCACCCGGTAAATGCCGTGTTTTATAGCATAGACCACCATACCGGCTACGTTTTTGGCCTTGGTTTTGTCGAGCAGCCTTAAGCGGTGACCTTTTACCGTGTCTTCAGCGATATAGAGCCGCTTCGCAATTTCTGCAGAAGAATACTGCTGGCAGATCATTTTTAAAATATCCTCTTCCCGTGCAGTAAGCCTTATCATACGGGTTTCAGTACTTAGATCACCCAGGTAGCGGTCTTTCTTGACCAGCACATTGAATAATACTTCGCGGATGATAGGGGTATAATACGGTTCTCCACCCATTACATTTTCTATGGCCCGTACTACTTCTTCCTTTTCGGTTTCCTTCCTGAGAAAACCATTTACCTTGCCCTCATACATGTCGTGGATGTATTTTTCCTCGGTATGCATACTGAGTGCGATCACACGGGTGTAGCCGTTGGTGAGCCGAAGCGTGCGCAGTGTCTGTACACCATCCAGGCCGGGCATTTGAATGTCCAGGAAGATGAGGTCGTAAGTCACCTTTTTCATGAGCTGTAGTACCTCGTCGCCATTGGAAGCTTCGGCGATGGTTTTGATATAGGAAATTTCCTGCAAAGTAGATTTCAAACCAAGTCTGAAAAACTTATGATCGTCGGCTATCAACACCTTTAAGCGGGTTAAAGGCACCGGGGTTACGTCAATTCCTTCCAGTAACATTATTTGCTTTTTTGTGGTTTATACTTTAGAATACCAACGCTTCCTTTTCCCATTACGCTATTCAGGTTGAATGAGGCTCCAATCAGCTTTGCCCTGGTGACTACATTCCCAATACCCATTCCCGCTCCGGAAGATATGGCTTCAGTTACTTTAAAACCGCGGCCATTGTCTTTCACCGCAATTACAATTGATTTTCCTTTCAGGTCAAAGATTACATTAATCTCGCTGGCACCGGAATATTTTACCGCATTATTTACCAATTCCATAACGATACGGTACAGGGCGAGGTTTTCTTCTGCACTCAGGTTAAGTTGAAATACCGTTTTGAAGGTAACTTTACACACTTCCACTGAAGTGATCCTGGAACACATTTCTTCGAGTGCTTTCTGAAGGCCGTGTGCAACAAGTACTGCCGGCATCAGATCGTAAGCCGAGCTTTTCACGCCTTCGAGTGCCTCGGTCATCGAATTCCGGTAACTCATCAGTTGTGATACTATCGGGTTGGACTGATCGGCTGCAATGAGCTTATCCATTCCCTTTATAGAAGTAGAAAGGATCGGTCCGATGTCGTCGTGGAGATCGCGACCGATCCTTTGTTTTTCTTTTTCAACTGCATCCAGTATCGCATTGAAATTACTCTGCTGCCTGCGGACTGTTATCTTGTGTATCGTAAGTAATAACAGGATGATCAGGCTGACAAGGGTAACTACCGAAAGGGCAATTACTCCAATAACAGATTCTGTCTCCGAGAAGGATAATTGCATAGAAACCCGATTGAATAAAGAAGGTAAGTTACAATATTACCTATGGTTAAAGAATAGAGTAAGTATTTTCCAAGCAACCCGGAGGTCTTTTCACCGGTAACAAAAAGATAACAAATATTCGTCCCAAGGCTGGTTCCGAAAAAAACGAATACTCCAATCAATATCCAAAATTCAGGCTTTACCGAGTATGAGGTCGGTTCCAGCATGGTTTGCAGCAGTACAATTACCGAGAGAATGGAAAACAATATTCCCTGTGCAGTTAACCCCCAGATTGATAGTCGTTCGACACCGATATGGATTGCATCAGATAGCCATATAACAGTAAAGATCAACGTTCCTGCTATCCCGAAGATCCAGATTACTTTATCTCTGGTTAAGTTTAACAATGCCCAAACCAATAATGGTGTTTCCAGCAGGATAAACCAGCTGATGATCCAATGATTATCATTTGATCCCACATGCATCAGAAGAAGTACCTCAGTAAATGCGCAGATGCTGCTATAAATGAAAAAAAGAAGTAACCGTTTGTTCAGATATGCCTTTCCAATGATTCCTGAAACCATTGCCAATACTGAACAAAATACGATTACTACTGACATCTTTACTAGCTGTTTAGAGGATTTGCTATCGAACAAACCGGTGGACAGGCAACACCATGCTCAAGAATAACCCCGTTGATCAGGTCCACTCCCGCCGCAGTAACTCCCACCAGCACCAATTTCGGCAAAGGTATTAAGTCATTTGAAAGTCCAAGATAAACTCTTATACCTACTGCTTCCGGTTGCGCTAATACCTGGTTTATGGTATCCTGCCCGAAGAACTCCCCTTTAATCCCACCAAGCAACGGCATCAGAATGGTTCTGAATCTTGAAGTTAATGCAGCAGCTGCTGACAATGGGATGATCTGACCTTCACTTCCTGTGAACATAATAATAATTTTAAAGTTTCGGGGCAAATCTATCCGGGTAGGTTTTGTTCTGAAAATGCCGGTTTTACTACCACTCAGCAGCATTTTTAAGTTAATCTCTGATTTATAAACACTTACTTTTAAGAACCAACAAACCCCTAACCTAAAAACCACCCTTTAGGCCTACAAAAACAGCACTAAAGGGGGGATAGGCCGATCCATTCATGAAAATCGACCTGTTGACCTGCCTAAAATTGCGCAGTTCATCTTTCTAATCGCTCAAAACCTAAAGCAGACCGAACAAATGAACTGAATAGCCGCATTTACCAAATCGCCAAATATTCCTAAGAATAGTCAGTTCATGGATCATCAGTATTCAACAGCCTCAAAGGATTCATTAAATTTACAACCATGAAATTCAACCTTACTTCGGAATATGAACCCAAAGGCGATCAGCCGGAAGCCATTCGCCAGCTGGTTGAAGGTGTAAACAACGACACCGCTTACCAAACCCTTCTTGGGGCAACCGGAACCGGGAAAACCTTTACCATAGCCAACGTTATCGCTCAAACCAACCGGCCAACGCTGGTGCTTTCTCACAATAAGACACTTGCTGCTCAGCTGTACGGAGAATTCAAACAGTTTTTCCCTGATAACCTGGTGGAATACTTTGTTTCGTACTACGATTATTACCAGCCGGAAGCCTTTATTCCGAGTTCAGGAACATACATTGAGAAGGACCTTAGCATTAACCAGGACATAGAAAAACTCAGGCTGGCCACTTCGTCCGCCCTACTTTCCGGCAGGCGGGATGTGATCGTTGTTTCCTCTGTCTCCTGCATTTACGGTATCGGGAACCCGAATGAATTCAAACAGGGGATCATCACCATTAAAAAAGGTGAGATCATTGCACGTAACAAATTCCTGTTCAGACTGGTAGATGCCTTGTACAGCAGAACCACAGCAGACCTTAGCCGCGGAACTTTCCGGGTGAAGGGAGATACTGTTGATGTGTTCCTGGCTTACGCAGACTACGCAATCCGCATCTTCTTTTTTGGGGATGAAATTGAAGGGATTGAATCCATAGATCCGGTATCGGGTAGAAGAATTACACAGTTTGAGGAACTTAATATTTATCCTGCAAACATCTTTGTAACCAGCAAAGACACTATGCACGGGGCGATGCGGGAAATCCAGGACGACCTGGTTGCACAGGTGGACTTTTTCAACAAAATAGGGAAACCGCTGGAAGCCAAACGACTTCATGAACGGGTGGAATACGATCTTGAGATGATGCGCGAACTGGGCTATTGCTCAGGCATTGAGAACTATTCCCGCTATTTCGACCGCAGACAACCCGGTGAACGTCCGTTCTGTATCATCGATTATTTCCCTGAAGATTTCCTGATGGTGATCGATGAAAGTCACGTTACCGTCTCGCAGATCGGTGCGATGTACGGAGGTGACTTCAGCCGGAAAAAAAATCTGGTGGAATACGGCTTCAGGCTACCCGCAGCAATGGACAACCGTCCGCTGAAGTTCGAAGAATTCGAATCGATAAAAAACCAGACCATTTATGTAAGCGCTACTCCGGCCGATTATGAGCTCAAAAAATCGGAAGGACTGTATGTCGACCAGGTGATCAGGCCAACCGGATTACTGGATCCTGTGATCGAGATCAGGCCTACTGCCAACCAGATCGATGATCTGATCGAAGAAATTCAGGACCGGGCAAGAAAAGACGAACGGATACTGGTAACTACCCTCACCAAACGGATGGCGGAGGAACTCAATACTTATTTTACCCGCTTGGGCATCCGTACGGCCTACATCCACAGTGATGTAGATACACTGGAGCGGATAGAGATCCTCAGGCAGCTCAGATTGGGTGTGCACGACGTACTGATTGGTGTGAACCTGCTGCGTGAGGGTCTGGATCTACCTGAAGTGAGCCTCGTTGCAATTCTTGACGCCGACAAAGAGGGCTTCCTCCGCTCTACCCGATCGCTTACCCAGACCGCAGGACGTGCCGCAAGGAATATCAACGGCCGCGTGATCATGTATGCAGATAATATTACTGACAGTATGCAGCGCACCATGGACGAGACCGAGCGCCGCAGGGAAAAACAGATCGCCTACAATGAAAAGCATGGAATGGTACCTCAGGCTCTGAACAAGAACAAGGACCAGATCATGAACCAGACCACCGTGGCCGACTGGAAAAAAGACGCCAAATCGTTCTATGTTGAAGATCCGAATACCGCAATGGCAGCAGATCCGGTAGTACAATATCTTACTCCCGACAAACTGGAAAAACTGCTTCAGCAAACCAAAAAACAAATGGAAAAAGCAGCCAAAGAGCTCGATTTTATGGAGGCGGCAAGACTTCGGGACGAAATGTATGTCATTCAGAAACAGCTGGAAGCAGCGAAATAACCCGGTATTTAAGCCTTTTTATAGATTGAACGAGGCATTTTGAGTTAACTTGGCCCTATGACAATACTGGAGTTTTTCAAAGAACTGGCGCATCCCGAGACCCTGCTCACTGTTGGAGGATTATCCCTGCTGCTTGCAGTTGTGTTTGCAGAAAACGGCTTAGCTATCGGATTTTTTCTTCCTGGTGATTCATTGGTATTCATATCAGGAATGGTCTGTGCAACAAAGCCCGAGGTACTTGATATACACATTGCCTGGCTTTGTATCTCTATGATCCTTGCAGCAATAGCGGGCAGTACAGCCGGTTATTACTTCGGCTATAAGATCGGTCCGCCTATTTTCAACCGGGAAGACTCGGTGATCTTCAACAAAAAATATGTGGAGATGACCAAGAACTTCTACCTGAAACATGGTGGTAAAACCTTGATCATGGGTCGCTTCCTGCCAATCATCCGCACCTTTGCACCGATCCTTGCCGGGGTGATCCGGGTGGATTTCAGGAACTTCTTCCTGTTTAATATTATCGGGGCGATATTGTGGGTAACTCCACTTAGTCTTATTGGTTATTTCCTGGGCCGGGAAGTACCACAGGTAAAAGAATACCTGGGCTATATCATTCTTGCCTTCGTAATCACTACCACTATCATCCTTACCCGTACTTACCTCAAAGAGAAAAAGAAACTGAATCAGAACCATCAACCCTGATTTTCAGTAATTTTGCCAGATAAATCTATCGATTTGAGGCATTTTTTTCTTTCCTTACTGATACTGGGTTCGGCTCTTCAGGCAAAGTCCCAGTTACTGAGTGACGACAAACCGGTCACCCTTACAAAACCCTCATCAGCAAAACAAACCGCAGATGTTTTACTCCCGCCGGTGGAACTCGCCAGGCTTATCAAAGAGGATGAACTGAACGATAAATTCAAGGACCGCCCCTGGCGATTCGGAGAGAATGTACCGGTCGACCTTGATCCTACAAACTCCGGAAACTGGCAGAAACAAGGACAGAACGAAATCTGGACACTTGATATAGATGCCTCACAGGCCGTTACCCTGAACTACTTTTTCAGTGCGTTCAACTTCCCGCCATCTGCCAGGCTATTCATAATCGATAAGACTTCCGGTGATTATTTCGGAGCCATTACCGCATTAAATAATTCCGAATTGAACAACCTGAGTACGTGGCCTTTCAGGGGTTCGCATCACCAGCTTCAACTCGTGGTAAATTCCTCGGAAAAGAAAGCTGTGAAACTTCACCTGGCCGAAATTACACACGGTTACCGACAACTAAAATCAGGACAGGGAATTGGAGATTCTGATCCTTGTAACGTGAACGCAATCTGTCCTGTTTCCGGTTCATGGAGCAACCAGCGCAACGCCTCGGTAATGATCGTTAGCGGAGGAAGCGGCTACTGTTCAGGAACTCTGATGAACAATACGCTGCAAGACGGACGGCCCTATGTATTAACTGCCGAACACTGCGGATTTAAAGCCAACTGGGCTTTCCGTTTCAACTTCCAGAGCGCCGATTGCAACTCAAATAATTACACCGCCCAGAACCAGTCCATTTCCGGAGCTAAACAATTGGCACACAATGGAGCCAGCGATTTTTCCCTGCTCGAAATGAATGCCAGGCCGCCGGCAAGTTTCAATCCGTATTATGCCGGATGGGACAACACCGATAATATCCCGTCTTCTCAGTTCGCTTTCCACCATCCTTCGGGAGACTTAAAAAAATTCTCCAGGAATACCGACCCCGGTATCAAGGCCATTTATTTGGATGCAACTGCGGGAGCTCTTACCTGGAAGGTGGATGAATGGGAAACCGGCACTACCGAGGGTGGATCTTCTGGATCGGCCCTATTCGACCAGAACGGCCGCGTAATCGGTCAGCTGGACGGTGGAGAGGCCAGTTGCCAGGACCTCGACAAATCTGATTATTTCGGCAGACTTGCCGTGAGTTTCATCAACAGCAACGACAGCAGCAGAACCCTGAAATACTGGCTCGACCCGGGAATGACCGGAACGACCGTTCTCGACGGTTACAATCCTACCAGCGCGAAACCAGCACTTGATGTAGCCATTGCGCGGGTAAAAGGCGTTGAGTTTTCGCATTGCAGCGGTACCATCGAGCCGGAAATTGTTTTTACCAACCGCGGAACGCAAACCATTACCTCTGTCGTGCTTAAGCTAAGCATCGACGGAAACGTACTCGCCACCAGCACCTGGACCGGATCGCTTGCGAGCGAGGCTTCTGCCAGTTTCTCTTTTCCTTCGCAAAACCTTGGTGACGGAGCGCATACCATGGTCATCCAGGCGTCATCGCCTAACAATTCGACTGATAATGTACCCCAGAATAACACCACCAATTTCCAGTTCACAACGCGTTCTGCAGGCATGCTTCATACGGTTAATGTGACTCTGGATCAATACGGATCGGAAAACTCGTGGGTGATCAGGAATACCAGCGGAATCATACTGTACACCCAGGGACCTTTTGCCGACGACATTGGCGGCACCACCATCAGCACCAAAGTCTGCCTTGAGCCCGGATGCTACAAATTTGAGTTTACCGATGCTTACGGCGACGGAATGTGCTGCAGCTTCGGAAACGGCAGCTATCAGTTTGTGGAAAGCCGCGGTACCCTTCTCGCTTCAGGCTGGAACACGCCCGACGGGCCGGATGGCATTCCCATTACTGAAACTACCCAGGTTTGTATACAGCCGAACAGCATTATCAATTACGGTGATCTTGAATTCAGGGCCTGGCCCAATCCTGCATCAGATAAGCTCAACCTCTCTTTTGGAAACCTGAATTCAGCGACTTACGAGGTTTTCGACATCACAGGTAAGGTAGTGGAAACCGGAGAAATTTTCGGGAATACCGGTTCCATTGATCTTCGGGAATTCAAAGCCGG
>JAZKEZ010000113.1:0-2908 GCA_040386675.1 Bacteroidota bacterium
CTGAATCAGCCTATAAAATGGTGACCATTTTCATCCAGAAAGTGCCGTTTGAAAATGCAGCCGACAAACTGGCGTATGCCGCAGGATTGCAACTCAGCAAAACCCCCGATGGCGTATATGTACTGGAAAAACTGGAATCGCAGGTGCAGGAGAAGTCGGCAAAGGCAAAAGGGATTCTTACCAGTCGCGGCAGGGGATTGAAGGGAGACAACGGCATCGATGTGGTGCGCCTTGAGAATGGAAAGATCTCTGTCGCTGCCGATAACGTGGGAATTGCGCAGCTAATGGACGCAGTTTCTAAGGAAGCCGGTGTTCATTATCTGATGTATACCGTTCCAAAAGGCGAAACCTCGCTATTCATGGAGAACATTTCGTACAACGAATTCCTGGATCATCTGCTTACCGGGTCGAACCTGACCTACCGCATCCAGGATAGCATTTACCTGGTGGGTGAACGGAATTTCGAAGGATTGCGCAGTACCGAACTCGTACGACTGGAAAACCGAACCATCCAGCAGGTAAAAGAATCGATTCCCGCTGAACTTAAAAAGGAAGTCGAGCTCTTCGAATTCAAAGAACTGAATGGACTTGTCCTCAGTGGATCACGTCCGAAGATCGCCGAGATGAAAGCCTTTATCCGCCAGATCGACCAGGTGGTGCCGCTCATTACGATCGACGTAATGATCGTCGACATCAACAGCTCGCGGACCACCGAAACCGGACTTACGTTCGGACTGGGCGACGGAACACAGAATACAACGACGACCGGGAATACACAGGGCGGGATCAACATCAACATGAACAGCCGCTCGGTGAACCAGATCCTCAACGCCTTCAACGGCTTCGGGTCGATCAACCTCGGCCGCGTTACCCCGAATTTCTACATGAGTCTCCGCGCACTCGAAAGCGAAGGGATCGTGAAAACACGCTCCACACCAAGGCTTTCTACGCTCAACGGCAACGAAGCCACATTGAGCATTGGCGAAACCACGTACTACCTCGAGGTGTCGAACAACCTGATCGGTACGCAGAACCCTGCGGTAGCGACTTCACAGAACTACAAATCGGTAAACGCCGATCTTACGGTTACCATCAACCCGGTAGTTTCGGGCGATGACCAAGTAACCTTGTCTATCGAGGTAAACCAAAGCGACTTCACCGGCAAAAAGATCAACGAAAACGCACCTCCGGGAACGGTAACTCGGAAATTCAAGTCGATCATCCGGGTAAAAAATGAAGAAATGGTGATTCTTGGCGGATTGGAAAATAATCGCCTCGAACGCAGCGGCTCAGGTCTGCCGTTCATCAACCGCATACCAGTGATCAAGTACCTGTTCGGAAGCCGGAGGAACGTGAAATCGAAATCGAAACTCACCATCTTTATTAAACCGACCATTCACTATTGATGCTGAAAGAGTGGCTAAATAAAAACCTCAGTTTCGGTGAGAAGTATCTCAGCGTAGAAGCCATTCTTCACGGTGAAGAATCGGTTACGCTCAATGCTGTGCTTTTTACGAAGAAAAAACAGGATTTTGTTGCTGAACGACAGCTTATTGATACTGACGCCACTGCCATCAAACGCATGGCGGGAACCGATTTTCCGTTGCTGCTCAGTGTTTCCGGGAAGGGAATTGTGGTGAAAAACCTGGGCGCAACCGACCGCGAACAGGTGAACCTCACCCAAGTGTTCCCCAATGCCAATGCCGACGACTTTTTGTTCCAGTCGGCGGTGGTTGGACAAAACGTATACATCTCCGTACTCCGCAGGAATATTTTCGACCAGGTTTTTGCCGATTTGTCGAATGTGGGATTCAAGATCGTTGCCTCATTTATCGGGCCGGTCAGCATTGCTTACGCCGCTCCGGCTATCTCACCGGCGGTAAACCATTTCCAGAGTGCGGCCTATGCCATCCAGCTAAAAGAGGGCGGTGAACTGGAAAGCAAACCACTCACCGAATCGCGTTCGCTTACCTATTATTACGGTCAGTCTTCGATCAGCTCAGACCTGTTTCAGCCGCTGGCTGCCGTATTGGCTTACCGCGGGCACCGCACAGATTTCTCGCTGCCGGAGCACCAAGGATTACAGGCTTTTGCCGTGGATGAAGGCTACCGGCGCAGGTTTGAGACCATTGCACGGATAGGATTGGTAGTATTGCTTGGACTGCTTATCATCAATCGATTGCTTTCGTACGAGTTTACCCGTGAATACGCTGAACTTGAGGTGCGACAGGCACTGCTCACCGGCGAAACTCAGGAAAGCAGTGAACTCAAAAAGGAGCTGGAAATAAAGAAAGAACTTGCCAAAGCCGCAGGTCTCAACCAAAGCCAGCCGGCAAGTTTTTACTCCGACCAGGTCGGTGCACTTATCCCCGAAGACATTTCGCTTACCGAACTGGCTGTTTTTCCCTTATCCGCATCCGGCAAACAGGGACAGCCGCAATACGATTACAAAACGCTGAAAGTTAGCGGGAAAACCCTCGAAAGTTCATCTATAAGTCAGCTGGTAAAAGACCTGAACCGCCTCGACTGGACAGCCAATGCGGTGATTGATAAAATTACCGACGACGACGGGGTACTGAGTTTCATCATCTTAATCTCGGTACGGGCATGAACGCATTGAGCTACAAGCAAAAAACATGGTTGCTGTACGTGCTGCTGGTTTTACTGGCCTGGCTGCTGTACAAGAAAATGTTTTCCAGTACCATCCTGCTGGTACAAAATACCGCGCAGCTGGAAGAGAAGCTGATCAATGCAGAAACCAACGGCAGTCAGATGGCAGAATTGCAGCGTGAAATGGCACATTACTCCAAAATTGCGCTGCACACCGACAGCATGCCCGATCCGGCCAACGAAGTACTGAACTTTGTAAGCACGGCTTCTTCGGCGGCACACGTCCAGGTAGAGTCGT
>JAZKEZ010000113.1:2918-8821 GCA_040386675.1 Bacteroidota bacterium
CCTGTGAGTTACACCATCCAGTCGTACGTGATCAATACGTTTACCATACGCTTAACCGGCGATTATGCCTCATTACTGAAAGTGATCGATATGCTCGAACGCCGCGTAAATTCAGCAAAACTGGCCTCGGTAAGGTATTACACCCATCAAAAGAATTCAAATTCAGAACTTAAATTATATGCGGAACTTAGTTTACAGTATATCAGCAGGAATTAGTGTGCTGCTGATGCTGCTGCTTGGCGGTTGCCAGGATGTGTTTGAGAAGGACATCAGCGGACTTACGGTGAAAATGGTTTCACCCGGCGACAGTACCCACTCGGGAACTGCCCAGGTTTCCTTTTACTGGGAAGCGATCGATGAGAATTCGTCGTACCGCCTGCAGATCGTTACACCAAATTTTGGTAGTCCGTCGCGGTTTATTCTCGATACCCTCGTTTCGGGCATCCGCTTTGAGTACAGCCTTGGCCAGGGAACCTACCAGTGGCGCATCAGGGGAGAGAACGGGTCAAGTTACACCGCGTACACTACCCGGACCTTTACCGTCGACAGCATTACCGACCTTTCGAAACAGGTGCTGGTGCTGCGCTATCCGATCAACAATGCCTGGGTAAACGATTCGAACGTAACGCTCCAGTGGGATAAGATCGATCTTGCTACCAGTTATTCGCTGATCGTCAGAAAGGGAACCGAAAAAGGAAACGTAGTGTACTCGAGCAACACGATCACCGATAACAAAGCAGTAGTAAAACTGTCGGAAGGGGACTATTATTGGGAAGTACGCGGGTCTAACAAACTGACCTCGACCCAACTCTCCACTTCGACGTTCAGGCTCGATCTTACAGATCCATCGCCGTCTACTCCATACTTTCCCGCCAGGGATACGATCGTGAACTTCGGCCCGCTTACCTTCAGCTGGAAACGCGAGGCAAATGCTTCTTACGACAGTATCATGATCTACACACTGGCCGGTCCGCCGGTTAGCCAGACCTATTATTCGTCGGCGCGGTATACTGATACGACCTTCAGACTCGACAGTCTGCCACTGGGGAATTATACCTGGAAGATCTGGGCGATAGACGCTGCAGGCAACAAAAGTACAGCCATAAGCGCTGAAGCTAAGTTCGTGGTACGATGAAGAAACCCGCTACCCGTAAACTCTTACAGATCGCGCTGTTGCTGCTGGTCCTCGGGATTTGGGGAATGGCCGGCTACCGTTTCCTGAAAAGCGGGGAGGAGCCTTTTATTGAAATTGCAGAGCCGGTAAAAAAGAAAAACGGTGTTGCTTTTCAGAAAAGTGATTATGTGCTGATGCTCAATTACCGCGACCCATTCCTGAACAACATTGATGCGCCCGAAGAGGAAATTGAAGAAGAACAGACGGTCGCTGATAATGCTCCGCCACCTCCGCCTCCGCCGCCGGTGGTATGGCCTTCGTTTGAGTATCACGGTCAGCTGAAAAGCGGTAAAGACAAGGGGCCGATAGCGCTCGTAACGGTAAACGGTAAACAACACCTGCTGCAAAGCGGTGAGATTTTCCAGGGCATCCGGATCGTAAAGCTCTATCTCGATTCGGCGCGGTTTACCTATTCTGGCGAAATGAAAACATTTATAGCAAACTGATGAACAAAGCAATACTGTACGTACTCTTCGCCTGGCTGGCTTTTTTCGGTCCGGCGACCGCACACGCACAATCCGAAACCCGGATCACCCACCGGAAGATAATGTTCCCGGGAGAAACGCATCATTTTTATGTGATGGACCAGCATGCTTCGGTCGAGGTAAACAACCGCGTGATCTACTGGTGGTTCAAAAACAACTCGGTTCACCAGACCCAGGGCGGTTATGACGGATTGCTGATAGATGGCCCGTATGTGATCTATTATGCGAACAACGACCTCAAAGAGAAGGGTGAATTCTCAAAAGGACGCAGGAACGGTAACTGGAAAAGCTGGCATACCAACGGCAACCTGAAAACCATCAATACCTGGAAATACGGCGAACTCCACGGTTCATCCACCCAATTCGACAGTACCGGTAAACTGGTTCAGCAGTCAGGCTACCGTTACGGACAAAAACACGGACTCTTTATTACCCATTCTGATACGGCAACAGTTCAGGAGCAATACAACCGCGGGGTATTGAAGGTGAAAAAACTGAAGGTAAAAAAAGATAAAGTAAAGAAAGAAAAGGCCGTTAAACCCGAAGAAACCAAACCGGTCGAAATCGTCCCGGAAACCAATCCGGAGGATAAAAAGCCTGTAACAACAAAAGAAAAGAGGAAGAAAGAAAAGGCTATTAAAAAAGAAGCCCGGCCTTCGGGTGAGATCGAGCCTGAGGATGCAGAGCGGAAGAAGATGAAGTCGTTCAGGAACCGGAAGAAGGTAAGTTGATTTAAGGTTAAAGGGGTTTAAAAGGGGTAAAGGGTTAAATGGTTAACCCCTTAACCCTTTACCCCTTTAACCTTAAATCGTATCATTGTATCCTCGTACAATTGAACAATCAAAACCATGGCTTCATTCGACATTACCTCTAAAGTAGACCTACAGACACTCGATAACTCCATCAACATAGCCAGGAAGGAGATCGAGAACCGTTACGATTTCAAGGGAAGCAAGATCACCGTTGAACTCGACAAGAAAAACATGCTGATCAATCTCGAAGTAGAGAACGACATGCAATTGCAGCAGGTGGAAGACATTTTGCTCACCAAGGCCATGCGCCAGGGACTGGAATCCAAAAGCTTCGACCTTACGGAAGATCACGCCGGATCAGGGAAATACCTCCGGAAAACCATCAAGGTTAAAAACGGCATCGACCGCGACAATGCCAAGAAGATTATCAAACTTATCAAAGACGGTTGCCCTAAGGTTCAGCCTGCGATCATGGACGACATTATCCGCGTTTCGGGCAAAAAGCTGGATGATTTGCAGGAGGCGATCCACATTTGCCGTACTTCAGCGATCGATTTGCCGTTACAGTTTGTAAATATGAAGTCGTAAGGCTTGATTTAACCGCAAAGAACACGAGGTTTTCACGCAAAGAACGCGAAGCCTTTGTGCTCTTTGCGCTTAAACTTTGCACCCTTTGCGGTTCAACAAATCAACACATCAAGAAACCAACACATCAACTGCATGATCAGAACCATCTTCGCTTTCATCCTTTTACTATGCGCGTATTCGAGTATCAATGCCCAGGAAAAAAGCCTGGTGGATAAAGCAAAGGTGGGCATCCGGAACGGGAATGCCGAGGTGGAGATCGCCGATCGCAATTACCACAGTGCCATCGCTATGCTGCGGGATGTGCTGCGCGATTACCCGAACGATCAGAAAGCCTGTTACCTGCTTGCCGGCTGTTTCTATGAACTGAAGAATTACTGGCTGGCGAAAAGCTACATCGACTCTTCATTCATTGCGGGTCCGGCTACTGCTCCCGAGCATTTGCTTACCACGGCGAAGGTGTACCACAGCATCGGTCAGCTGGACGACGCAGAAGATTTCTATAAAAAGTTCAGGAATACCCGCAAAGAAGGCTATCTCTACGAGGGAGAACTCGAAAAATTCCTCAGAGAGATCCAGACGGCGAGGGAACAGATGGTCAAACCGAAGAACGTTAAGGTAAAGCCGATCAATAACGTACTGAATTCGCAGTATGACGATTATGCACCTTCGGTTTCAGCGGATGGAAACACGATGTTCTTTACCACCAGGAGACCGTACGGACTGTCCGGTGGAGAGATCGATTCGAAAGGCGATCACAAATTCTTCGAAGACATTTATGAATCTCACCGGGAGAACGGCAGCTGGTCGCGTGCCACCCGCGCAGGCGAACCCATCAACACTGACAAATACGATGCGGTGTTAAGTCTCGCACCCGACGGACAGGAAATGTACGTGTACATCAACGACGGTAAAAACGGCGGCGACATTTATCTTTCACGGAAGGATAAAAGCGGAGAGCAGTGGAGCAAACCAGAAGTGCTCCCAAGTCCGATAAACACTTCTTTTTACGAAGGCAGTATCTCGGTTACCGCCGACGGAAATACCATGTACTTTATCAGCGAGCGCAGAAACGGATTCGGTTTCGGCGACATCTGGCGGGTAACTAAACTCAACGGCGTAACGTGGGGACTGCCGGAAAACCTCGGACCGGTGATCAATACTTCGTTCGACGAGAAGTTTGTGTTTGTGCATCCCGACGGGAAAACCCTGTTTTTTGCCTCCAACGGTCACAGCGGACTGGGCAGCTACGACATTTACCGCACCAGCCTGGTCGGCGATCAGTTCACCACACCGGTAAACCTCGGCTACCCGATCAACACGGTAAATGAGGAAAGTACCTTCTCGCTTACCGCCGATTATAAAACGATGTATCTCGCTGCAGTTCGGAAAGAAGGTATGGGCGAACGCGACATCTACGAACTTGATCTCAGCAATTATTCGATCCTCGAAGTACCAAATTCCGACAATACCAAAGGCTTGGTTTCCGGATCGATCGTCACCGAAACCGCGAAGAGAATTCCCGAAGCCTTCATACAGATCTCTGAAGACGGCTCGGCCACGCCATTGGCATCACTCACCAGCGATGCATCAGGGAACTATGAAGCCAAACTCCCGCTGGGAAAAACCTATCTCATAAAAGTATCTGCACCGGGCTTCAACTCAACCGTAGAAAAAGTCCTGATCAAACCATCACCCGACGGAAGAAGCATCACTGTAAAACACGTGGTGCTGAAAAGCGGCGGAAAAGCGGAGAAGAAGGTGAAGGTTGAGAATGATGCGGATGGGGAAGACGAGGAGCAGGATGCGGAAGAAGAAGAATGAAATTAAGAAGTGAGAATTAAGAAGTAAGAAGGGGAGAATTTAAGAACTGTGAATGGTTACCTAATACTTCTTACAGGGGCTTATACCTTGGATCAACCGTCCTCTAAAATTCTTAATTCTTACAGCTTAATTCTTACTTAATTTATATTCGCGTCTATGGAAAAGATACTCAAAAAGAAAACCCGCATATTTCTTCCCTATAACCTGGAAATTGAAACCTGGTCGGACATTGAGCCGTTTTTTGGTCAGCTGAAGGCCAGGAACGTACAGGATTGGGTTGATTTTGAGAAGTGGCTGATGGATCTCGGCGAGATGGAAGCCGTACTCGAAGAAGAAGCTGCCTGGAGATACATCCGCATGACCTGCGATACTACGAACCAGGAACTCCGCGACCGCTACAGCTATTTTGTAAGCGAGATCAGTCCGAAGATCGCTCCGATCGCCAACGAATTCAACCAGCGTATACATAAGTCACCGTTCAAGGAGCGACTGCCTGAACACGAGCAATATCGCAACTACTTCAAATCGATAGCGAAAGACATCGAGATCTACCGTGAGGAGAACATTCCGATCGAGGCCGAACTCGCTAATATGGCACAGGAATACGGAGCTATTCAGGGCGCAATGACCATTCATCACGACGGGAAGGAACTCACGCTGCAACAGGCTGCAGTTTACCTGAAACAAAACGACCGTGAACTGCGCGAAAAAGTATGGCGCGCCGTGGCAGAACGCCGCTTTGCCGATAAAGACAAGCTCGATGAACTCTACACCCGACTGATCGCCAAACGCGACGAGGTGGCGAAAAACGCCGGGTTCGAGAACTTCCGCGATTACAAATTCGTGTCGATGGGCAGGTTCGATTACACCAAGCAGGATTGTTTCGATTTCCACGATAGCATCAAAACGTTTATCTCGCCAATCATTGCTGAGATGACCGAAAAACGCCGCAGTCAGATGAAACTCGATGTGCTTCGTCCGTGGGATGGCGATTGTGATCCGCTGGGTCGTGAGCCGCTTCACCCGTTCAACGGTGGGAAAGAGCTGCTGGCCAAAACCCGCGAGGTATTCGACATTACCGAT
>JAZKEZ010000114.1:0-2758 GCA_040386675.1 Bacteroidota bacterium
GGAAATGATACGCATTGCCGGCTGTCACCTGGTAGTGGAACTCATGCGCCAGGGACGTTCGCCACAAGAGGCCTGCGAGGAAGCCGTAAAACGCGTATACAAAAAGACACAGGCCCGAAGCAAAGACCTGCAGGTTGGTTTCATCGCACTCAACAACCGCGGCGAACACGGCGCCTACTGCCTGCAACCTGGATTTACCTACGCCATTCATCGCGAACAAAGCGGCAACCAATTGTTCGATGGCACTTCTCTTTTGAAATAGTCACACGATTGTCATACAGTAGTCATACGATAGCCATACAATTGCTTGACTATCGTATGACCACGGTATGACAACCTTATGACTACCGTATGACCACTGTATGACCAATTCAGCCAGTAACAGTACCAAACTTCTATCCTCCCACACCTCAACTTAAGAAACACCATGCTCCTCGAAATCGCCTGCTTCACCCCCGAGTCCGTTACCATAGCCGCATCAGCCGGTGCCGACCGCATTGAATTTTGCGATGATGCCGATACTGGGGGCCTCACGCCTTCCATCGATGACTTTATTGAACTGAAAAAATCGGTGACTGTACCTCTTTTTGTGATGCTTCGTCCGCGGGCCGGTGACTTTGTATACACGGAAGAAGAAGTCGACCAACTGTACCTGGAGCTGGAAACCTTTGCGTATTACGAAGCCGACGGATTTGTGTTTGGTGCACTGGACGCTGCGGGAATGCCGGATACGGATGCCTGCAGAACACTCGTGTCGGCAGCAAACGGAATACCGTGTACGTTTCACCGTGCATTTGATGAGGTGAGCGATTGGAAAACGGCAATGGATACCATTATTTCCTGCGGATTCAGTCGCATACTTACTTCAGGAAAACCAGGAAGTGCGCCGCAGAACGCTGCTTTACTCAGTGAAATGCAGGAATACACTGCCGGAAGGATCATTGTGCTCCCTGGTGGAGGAGTGCGCAGCAGCAACATTACTCAGCTCGATCATTCGGTATTCAGTGAATTTCACAGTTCGGCGATCACGGCTACTTCAAACGGACGGCCCGATCCGCAGGAGATCAGCCGGCTGAAGGCAGCGTTAAGTCCGTTCCCGGTTATTTGAAGTTCGGTTTGGGTTAAACCACACCCTCCCCTACTACAATACCAGTAAATTATTCTGTCTAACCGGAATTACACAACCCTTTTACGGTACCACCGTCTGTTTGCGTAGATTAGTGCTCTTAAATTTCACAACCCGTCAGAACATTACTACGCGCATGAAAAAAGCTTTTGCAGCCGGCTCATCCCTCCGCTGTTCCCTCCTTGTACTGCTTTGCCTTGCCTTTTTCCAGTCTGCCAGTTCTCAGAACCCCGGCAACATCGGAACTGCAAATCTTACCCTCTGGCTGAAGGCCGATGGATCTACCTCAACCAATCACCAGGTATTTAATGCCGCCGGCGCCGCAGGAAACTCGGTAGACGGAGGTGTGGTGAATCACTGGGACAACCTGAATCCGGGGGGAATGCGGCTCGCTAACCTTGCACAGACCACCACCGGTCAACAGCCGCTCTTTTACAACACACAGTTTTCTAACCTGTTCAATTTCAATCCCGTAGTTCTCTTTGACGGAAGCAATGATGTATTGAGAAGTGTGTCAACTCCCGGCACCAATATTTTCAGCCCGGCGCAGAATACCATTTTCCAGGTCATCAATTACCGCGGACCGGATGGAACCGGAGTATGGTTCAAGTGGGAAACCGCCAATACCGAAGGCAACCGTATAGGGTATGAAAGTACCAATGCCAGTTTCGATTACATGCGTTTTGATGTATTCAATGCTACCAACTGCACGGCTACAGGACCGTGCCCCGACCGCATCAACAACGGAAACACCCGAAAAATAGACGACTGTTACCGCGTGACCACTGCCCATCACGACAATCGCCAGTCGATTACCCGGATGGATGGCTTTTTGGAGAACACTGCAAATTTCGGTTCGGCCACCAACGTTAACCTTACCACTTCGCAACCGTTGAACCTCGGGGCCAACAGTACTATGGGCGCCGGAGATTTCTGGACAAACATTGCGATTGCTGAGATCATTGTGTACAACACGCGCCTGGCCGCTGCCGACATCGAAAAAATAGAGACCTATCTTGGTGTAAAATATGGCCTCAGCCTTGGGCACAATTACGTATCCAGCAACGGAACTGTAGTGTGGAACACCGCTGCCAACCCGGTATACAACTACGGAATCATTGGACTTGGAACCGATGCGGCCACCGGCTTGCAGCAACGGCAGTCCATGAGCATGTCCCGCCTGAATGAAGCCAATCCGGAACGCGATATACTTACCCTGTATCTCGGTAACAAACAGGCCAATAACCAGTTGAATACTACCGCTTTCGGCAATCCCACCTCTTCCTTTTTCCTGGTCGGATCGAACCGCGCAACGGCTTTGGCCCTGCAAACCACCGAAAACCCGGTTGGAGCGGTAAAAACCCTGAACCGCGAATGGTTCAGTCAGCAGAATTCGTTTACCAATTCCAGTGTTAATCTCCAGTTTGACCTGAGTTCAACCACTATGGTGGTACCGACTTCCGGTTGTCAGAAACTGGCCTTTGTGATGGACAAAGACGGAGATTTTACCAACGGCAGGATCCTGACAGATATCGAATCACGATTGACCAAAGTGGGAAATGTATACACCGTTACCCTTTCGTACCAGGACTTCCTGGATTATCCCTATTTTACATTTGCCCTTATCAACAA
>JAZKEZ010000114.1:2768-4427 GCA_040386675.1 Bacteroidota bacterium
GACGTACTTGCCGGAACCGCCACTATGCCCTTGTGTAACGGTGCGGCAAACGGAACAATTACCATCACTCCTCCGTCTACCGGAACCGCACCGTTTCGCTACAGTATCGACGACGGATTCAGCAGAACTCCCTCCAATGTCTTCAACAATGTGGGTCCCGGCACCTACCCGATCTGGGCCATCGACAACGACGGCTGTATTTACAGGGGCTCCGTTGTAGTTACCGAACCAACAACCATAAAGGTAGATACCACCATTACTCCAACCGCTTGTCCGCAGGTGAGTACAGGACGCTTTACGGTGAGTGCTTCAGGCGGAACGCCGCCGTATCAGTACGCATTTGACGGAAATACCTTCGGCTCGGTCAGTACGTTTTCAAACCTCGACAGTGGGTTCTTTTATGTATTACTACGGGATGCCAATGGCTGTCGGGATTCGCTCGCCGGAACCATTCCCTCTCTGGCTCCGCCCGTCATTATCGCCTCAAACGATACGGCCATTTGCCAGGGTTCAACCCTCAGCATCAGGGGTTACGGTCCGGCGGGAATTACCTACACCTGGACCAATGGTGTCACCAACGGAGCGATCTTCATGCCGACGGCTACCCGGAAATACTACGTGACCGGTACCGCCCAGAGCGGTTGCAAGGGAACCGATTCAGTTACGGTAACCGTAAATCCGCTGCCTGTCGCCACGATCAACCCCGCCCCCGTTATCATCTGCAACGACACTTCAGACATTTACCTCACGGCAGTAACACTGGGCGGTACCTGGAGCGGCACCGGGATCACAGATCCTGTGCAGGGCATCTTCAGTCCTTCGGTTTCCGGACCCGGTAACTTCAACATTGCTTACAACATTACCGATGCTAACGGGTGCAAGGGTAACAGCACCATAAGGCTTACCGTAACTGCCCGCAGGAATGCTACAATTAATCCCGCAGGACCGTTCTGCACCAACGCAGGAGTTCAACAATTGAGCACAGTGCAGTCCGGAGGAACCTGGTCGGGAACAGCGGTAAATGCCGCCGGACAGTTCGATCCGGCACAGGCTACCGTGGGGTCCAACCAGGTGGTGTATTCGCAGGGAGGAAATTGCCCGGCAAGCGATACCATTTACATACTTGTAAATTCCACTTTTAATGCGCAGATCCTGCCTGGCGGACCGTACTGCGTGACGGATGCCCCGGTGCAGCTGCAATCGGTTACCCCGGGCGCAAGCTGGAGCGGACGCGGGATCACCAATGCTTCCATCGGTACGTTCGATCCGGCTGTTGCAGGCGTGGGCACACACACCATCACCCATACCATTGCCGGAACCTGCGGGACCACCGATACCGAACCGTTTACCGTTCTCGGACTGGATACTGCACACATCCTGTTGCCCAACGATTCAATTTGTCACGACGCAGCTCCCATGCAACTTTCAGCCACTCCTACCGGCGGAACCTGGAGCGGAGCCGTAAACTCAGCCGGGGTGTTCGATCCTGCCGGGAAATTTCCGGGTGCTTACCAGGTGAAGTACACCCACATCATCACCTGTGCTTATACTGATTCAGCCATCATTACCATCGCAGATACCCTGAAAGCGGTTCTGCCGAACGCTACTGTTCCCTGTTTTGGAAACACCACCGGATCGTTGCAGGTTACGGCCTCTAAC
>JAZKEZ010000115.1:0-541 GCA_040386675.1 Bacteroidota bacterium
ATGGATGAAACCGGCTACCTGATCGTTGAACCGGGAAGCACAAAAACCCGCGTACCGGGTGTATTTGCAAGCGGCGATGCAGCCGACAGGATCTATCGCCAGGCGGTGACTGCTGCCGGTACGGGTTGTATGGCTGCGCTGGATGCAGAAAGGTACCTGGCTGCAAACGGAGTTCATTGATTAGATAATTTGTTGATTTGTTTAATTAAACAGTTCAACAAATCAACGATTCAACACAAACTCCGTTCTGCGGTTTTTGGCCCGGCCTTTCGCACTGTCATTTGGTGCAAGCGGCATCGTGTCGCCAAATCCCTTCGAATCTACTCTCCCAGTGGCAATTCCTTTCGAGACCAGGTATTCCCTGACCACCTGTGCCCGTTTTTCGGAAAGAACCAGGTTGGTTGCCCCATCACCTATGTTATCCGTATGTCCCTGTATAACGATGCGATAAGCGTTGTTTCGCTCCAGGAAGCGGGCAAAGTCGTCGAGTAAATGGCGCGATGCCGGTTTGATTGTCGAGCTGCCGGTCTCAAAATAGATA
>JAZKEZ010000115.1:551-4445 GCA_040386675.1 Bacteroidota bacterium
ATCACGTAAGCCGTATTCGCTGAGATCGTGCTGGCTTCCATGGTTTCGTTGTCGATCACTCCGTTTACAACACGGGTGCTGTCTATGATCCGGGCTTCATACGCCACTCCATCCTGCTCTACCGAAAGGATCAGCGGGTCGATCACTTCACGTCGCTTTAAAATGGTTACGTAGGTACCATCCGATTTGTCAAGCGCTACGTCCCGCAGGAATTCACCGGCGCTGTTTTTCAACTGTAGTTTGGTCTCGCTGTTGGCAAAATCAATCTTTCCCTTTACCAGGAAAATTTCTTCCGGTCTTGATTTCTCCGGCAATTCCACGTAAAAAAGGTCGTATTGATCGCCAACCGATTTGCCGCCGTTTGAGGCGAATACGGCGTACTTTCCGTTGGTGGTTACCAGCATACCGTGTTCATCGCCAAAAGAATTCACCGGCTTGCCAACGTTTTTGGGTCGCGACCAGGTATTGCCCGTGTCGCTTTTGGTGGTCATAAAAATATCGAACCCGCCTTCTCCGCCACGGCCTGTGGTTGCGTAGTACAATGTTTTCCCGTCCTGGTGCATGAACGGAGCCTTGTCTTGTTTCTCTGTGTTGATGGGTTCCGGGAATGCGACCGCGGTTTGCCAGTTGCCAGCCGAATCCATCTCGGAGTAATACAGGTCTGTTTCCCGGGTCGTTTTGCCGAAGCGGGTAAAATACAGGATTTTACCATCGGGACTAATAGAAGGCTGTGCCTCCCATGTATCGGGAGCATTGATGGCATTGCCGAGGTTTTGCAGCGGTGTCCAGTGAAAAGCCATTCGGTCTTCAGCGGGATCCGGACGGTACATTTCGTAGCGGGTCTGGAAAATGTCGCAGTTTTTATAGCCAGATTCCAGTGGAATACAAACCGTGATGTACATCACTTTATTGCTCGGTGAGAGGCTCGCCCCACCGTAATTTCCGCCCATGTTGAAAGGATCCGGCACTGCTTTTCCTTCATCAAAATACAGCGGTTCACCGATCTTGTTCGCCAACGAGAACAATTCCAGTTCCCTGGCAAAATCCTCTCCCCTGTTCTGTTTGCTCGTTTTCCGGGTAAACAGCAGCATGGAATTGTCCGGGCTGAGCATCGGCAGGTATTCGCTTTTGGCCGTAGAGACCTTCATCAGCATTTCAGGACGGATCAGTTCATCGTCGCTGAAACTGCGGTTGCTTTCGCGCATTTCCTTCTCAATGACCGGGATCGACGAACGAACGTCGTTCAGCTTTGCTTCGTGGAACTTGTCTTCCGGGTTCTCGGGTTGCAGGAGAAAACGGTTGAAACTTTTCAGGCAGCGGGGATATTCCTTCTGCGAGTAGTAAATGATGCCCAGGTAATAATCGATCAGCGGACTAATGTCCTGGCAGAAGCGCTGTGCCCCTTCAAAGTTTTTACGGGCCAGGGTATAATCGGGGATTTCTTCGTTTTCCTGGATGAGGAACTGCAGCCTTCCTATCTCGAACAGCAACCGGCTGTTGTCCGGGTACTCCTGTCCGAGGTCGAACAACTCATGGATCTTGGCGTCTTTTCCAAGACCGGATGACAGTACCCGCTGAAAATCTGCGACTTCGGCCTTGGTTCCCGGGAAAATGCAGGGATCCTGTGCAAGTACGCGGGAAGTAAGTGCAATTAAAATGAGCGAACACAGATACTTCATTCCGCTGCCGGGTAAAATCTGCTTCATTCACCGCTTATTTTGGTTTGCCGAACAGTCCTTTTACCTTTTTCTTGGCTTCGTCTTTGGCTTTGTCGGTTTCCTGGTTCACCTTTTCCTTCGCAGCATTGGTTGCTTTTTCTGCTTCCTGTCTGAGGCGCTCCTGCTCTTGTCTGGCGCGGTCTTCTGCTTCTTTTTTGGCCTTATCGACTTCTGCTTTTACCTTTTCTTCAGCTTCGCCTTTCTTCTTATCCAGTTCCTGCTGCAGTTTTTTCTTCGCATCGTCGATAGCCGACTTACCCTTCTCTTTCAGGTTGGTCCTGATCCGTGGGTCGAGAACGGTATTGGTCATGAATACCTCGATGTCTACAAATTCACTAACCGATACGTTGGCTCCGCGGGAATTGGCCTGGTTCACCAGTCCGTCGATCATTGAATTGGCCGCTTCGCCGAATTCTTTTCTCGGGATCACGAAGTTCATTACGTAATCGATTTCCTGGTTCACGGCAGTGCTACCGGCGATACGTGCGCCAATAGGACCGAATTTGGTATCAAACGGTTTCACGATAAGTTTGCCCTGAACGATATCAAACATCACTTTGCTGTCAGCAATTTTCTGTTTCGCCAACCGGTCTACTTTCAGTTCTGAGGCCAGTTTGTTGAAAGGCTCGAAATTGCTGAAGAATACGTTGGAAAGTATGGTCAGTCCGCCGCCTTCAAGGGTATTGTACACCGGACTCATATTATTGTCGAGTGCCCCTTTGATCTGGAACTTGGCTGCAAACGATCCGGTTGCGTTCTTGGCAATAGGCACCAGCAATGCAACGGTATTGAATGCTGCAGCGGTCTTGCTGATGTCGAGACGATTCACATCGATATCAAAGTTGAATTCAGGTTCTGCTTTTTTGGAATTGTAAGTCCCGTTGATGACCACCGAACCGCCGAGCATTTTCATCGCGGTATTTTCAAGTCTTACCGCCTGGTCTCTTACGATCACGTTTCCTGTAAAGTCAGAAATGGTGATCTTGTCATAGATCAGCTGGTCGATGGCTGAGTGCAATTCAAAATTCACGTTGGCCGGAATCTTGATCACGCCTGTAGAAGCCGATGCCGGCTGGTTTGAGGTGCCAGCAGATGCGGAACTATTGAAATCGTTCAGGTTGATCTTTGAAGCCTGCATATACAGGTTACCGATGAGTGTATCGTTTTTGAGAATGTAGGCCATGTAGTTGGTAAGCGCACCGTTGGCCTTGAGTTTGGTTTCACCGAAATTCGCCACCAGGTTGGTCAGGTCGAGCGTTCTCGGGTTGAATTTCAGCACTGCATTGGTAATGGTAACCGGCTTTGGCAGCGAATCGCTTTTGTACAGGAAGTTGTTGAGTTCCATGTATCCGGAGGCTTCAAAAGCCTCGTAACGCTGTGCTTCCAGGTCGCTCATTTTTCCTTTAACAGCAATGTCTGCATTGATTCGGCCGGTGAGGTTGGTACTTTCAAGTGGAAACACGTCTTTCAGGTTCCCAAGGTCTACCTGCGCCATGATCTTGGTGTCGATCTGCGGATCGGAGATCGGGGTGCTCAGGTTCAGCGTGGCATCTACCGGGTTTGAAGCCACCTCGAAGTGGAACTTGCTCACATTCACCACGGTATTGTCGTAGTTGCTTCCACCAGGACTGATCACCGAAGCGAGGATATTGATGTTTTCCGCAGATTTCGGGAGGTCAGGATATTTTACCGAACCGTTCTCTACCGAAAGGTTCACGTTGAAACCGGGCATTGTGCGTTGATTGTACACTCCCGTAAGTTTGGCGTTCAGCGCAAGACTTCCGTCAGCTTTGATCTTATCGAAATCCTTGGTGTATTCTTCAGGCAGTAAAGTCAGCAGGCTTTTGAAATCGTTTTGCTTGGCTTTAAGGCTGAGGTCGAAGATCATGTCATCATCGGGCATTTCAAATTTCCCGTTGATCCCCAATTCCAGTTTATTCAGGCGGATGGTATTTTCCCTGAACGTGAAACGCATATTCGGGATGTCCATTTCCAGTTCGGCGTTGATGTTTGCCGGGATGCGCTTCAGGTATTTCACTCCACCGTAAGTAACGGTCAGGTTTTTAATGTCGGTTTCTGTATCCAGGTTGAACACATCCATGGTAAAGTCGCCTTTACCGCTGTGGTCCACGTCCTTCAGTTCAGTATATAGACCGAGTGAGCGGTCATTGTAGGT
>JAZKEZ010000115.1:4557-5708 GCA_040386675.1 Bacteroidota bacterium
CTTCAGATACCGTTTCCTCCGGAGAAGGCTTGGCGATGTCGTAATTGGCTTTCCCGTTTTCAAGTACCAGTACGTTGATGATCGGTCGTTCGATCTCAAGTCCTTTCACTACTACGGTATTTCCGCTGATCACAGATTTCAGATCAACTGTGATACCGAAGGTCTTAATGCTTGCGAGGTCAACCCCGGAAAACTCATTCACTCCACTGATCTTCAGGTTGTTTACCACGAGTGTAAGATCCGGGAAACTCCTGAATACGGTAATGTCGTAATCCTCGAAATCGATTTTCGCATTGACGCTTTGATTCGCCTTTTCCTTTGCCAGGTTGATCAGCTTATCGCCGAAGATCAAAGGAACTGCTACCAGGACTCCAAGTAGTATTGCAAGCAGGGATAGTAGAACAGCCAGGGTTCTTTTCATGACTCGTGATGTATTATAGGGTGTTTGCTATAAAAACCAGCAACAAATATAATTTTATAATCATACCTTGGTCATCAAAGCCCTGATTTTTACGGGTTTCTGGCGTTTAGATACGAACAGTTCGTTGTTGAAGAAGAAAATCTGCGGTAACCAGTGCGGCCATCGCTTCGACAATAGGCACGGCACGCGGCAATACGCAGGGGTCGTGGCGCCCTCTCCCCATTACCTTAACATTCTGATTATCAGAATCTATTGAATCCTGTTCCTGCATGATCGTAGCCACCGGTTTGAAGGCCACTGAGCAGTAAATCTCCTGTCCGTTGGTGATCCCGCCCTGTATACCCCCAGAATTGTTGGTGCGGGTTATTACTTTACCGTCTGTCACATCAAAGGGATCATTCAGTTCCGAACCCAGTTTTTCGCAGCCGTCGAACCCGCAGCCGTATTCAAAACCTTTTACTGCATTGATTCCCAGCATCGCCATGCCCAGTACTGCGTGGAATTTATCAAATACCGGTTCCCCAAGCCCTGTGGGACAACCTTTTATCACACATTTCACCACTCCGCCGATGGTATCACCCTGCTTTCTCACCTGTTCGATTCGGGTGATCATTTCCCGGGCTTTTTCGGGATCCGGACAGCGAACGATGTTGCTTTCCACCTGTTCGCGGGTAACCGAAGAATGGGAAATGTCTGTACTGATGTTGCCCACGCTCTGAACGTAAGCCGT
>JAZKEZ010000116.1:0-5092 GCA_040386675.1 Bacteroidota bacterium
GGAGGAACGACCAGATCGCCGAACGGGTCGCAATGGTGTGAGTGGAGCGCAGTGACGGAAAAGAAGCGACACTTTCTTTGGTCCTTTCTTTGAAAAGAAAGGACAGCAACAAACGATGCGTCAAACGCGGGAGTTGAATGTCAGAATAGAATCGCTCCGTACCTGCGGGGCTCGCCCGCGTTCCAGTTCGCTGCGTTCGGTCGGTAAAAGAAGGCGACCTTCCTTCGTATGGAGGTTCCTGTAAATAATGTAGTTCAGGGTTCGTGGAGTGATTGAATACAGACCAGAAAATTTTAAACAGTGCGATTCCAGATCACAATCCAAGTAGCTCATTCCGGATGAAGCGAGGAACCTGGATCAAACAACCTAACTCTCCAGTTCCTGCATCACCGCATCAAGAATACCTTGCTGTTGGGCTTCACTTACCGGAAACTGCAACTGGCGGTCGGTAATGGTTTTCTCAAACAACCGGAACAACTCTTTGATACGTGTTCGTTTCATGTTGTTGTAAGCTACTGATGGTTCTTTGACCAGGTTTTCAAGCGAGAAGGGATCGCTGTCGTCTTCGGTAAGGACTTGTAACATGAGCTGCTGAGTCTCAATCAGCCGATCAGCCATGTATTCGTAGAACAGGTCTGGATCGCCGCCGTACGACTGAACATCGCCAAGGTGTTTGTAATAGCCCTGTTTATTTTCTTCGTTAATGACAATGACCGGGTAACCCAACGAGGTAAGGATGAGGTTGGTAAGGATGCGGGCAGTGCGCCCGTTCCCATCGTAGAACGGATGGATCGAAACGAAATCTTTGTGAAATGATGACGCGATGACCAGGGGATGCAGCTGATCCTTCCGCTGATCGCGTATTTTATCCAGTTCGGCATTGGTACGGTTGATCAGTTGATGCATTTCGTCAGGAACTTCAGCCGGTAAAGTGAAGAAGACAGTTTCCTGTTTGTGATTGATCAGTTTATTGGGATGGGTCTTCCATTTCCCGATCTGTGATTTCAGCTCAGGGACGTATTCAAACATGATCGCAGAATGGATCTGTTTGATTCTTTTTTCGGATACGCGTTTGTCGCCCGTTCCGATATAAAGTATCTCCTTTACCACCTGGTCGTGGCCATCCATTTCAATGATATCCTTCAGGGATTTTCCGCGTACGTCGATATTCCCGATCATTACGCTCCGGGTTTCTGCCAGGGTCAGTGTACCGCCTTCCATCTTGTTTGAATAATAGTTCCATTCCAGCCGGAGACGGTAGTTGATCTTTTTCAGTTTCTCAACATTCAACTTACCATGACTGCTGATCAGTTCCTGGTTAAGTTCTATATCGTGGAGTTTTTTCTTCAGGTTCATGATTCACGAATTCAAATAAACACCATCAAAAATACTTTTTTCTTTTTGAATTTTCAAGTTTAAGTCTAAATTGTAAACAACAAAATGTTTGTAATGCAGACAATCAATCGCTCTGTTCTTCACCTGGATCTTGATTCGTTTTTTGTCTCCTGCGAAAGGCTGGAAGACAAAACGGGTAGCCTCAATAACCGCCCCGTACTGGTTGGCGGCACGAGCGACAGGGGAGTTGTGGCCGGTTGCAGTTACGAGGCACGTGCGTATGGCATTCACTCTGCAATGCCCATGAAGCTGGCCCGGCAGCTTTGTCCGCATGCCGTGGTGATTCGTGGAAACAGCTCTACTTACAGCAAATATTCTGATATGGTGACCGATATTATTAAGGATAAGTCGCCACTGTATGAGAAGTCATCAATTGATGAGTTCTATATCGATGTAAGCGGGATGGATAAATACTACGGTTGTTTCGACTGGTCAAAAGAATTGCGGATCAGGATCATGAAGGAAACCGGGTTACCGATATCATTCGGGCTGGCCACCAGTAAGGTTGTTGCAAAAGTGGGGACGGGGGTGGCCAAGCCCAACAATTTCAGGAAGATCGACCAGGGAGGAGAGATGGCTTTCCTGGCGCCTCTTTCGGTCAGGAAGATCCCGATGGTGGGTGATAAGACCTTCCAGATCCTGCGCAGTATGGGAATACACAGGGTGGAACATATCCAGGCCATGCCTTGTGAACTGATGGAAAGTTTACTGGGGAAGAACGGAATATCGTTGTGGGAAAAGGCACGCGGGATCGACAATACTCCCGTGACACCGTACCATGAACGAAAATCGGTATCAATCGAGCGGACCTTTGAGAAAGATACGATCGACCTGGTGAAGCTGAAAAGCATCATCATTGCCATGGCAGAAAACCTTGCTTACCAGCTCAGGAACGGTGACAAGCTCACCGCCTGTGTTACGGTACGGATCAGGTATGCCGATTTCCAGACCGAGAGTAAGCAAATTCACATTCCGTATACTTCTGCCGATACTGTACTGATCAAAACCGTACTCGGACTTTTTGAAAGCCTGTATTCCCGGCGGGTGATGGTGAGGCTGGTAGGAGTGCGGTACAGTCACCTGGTAGGCGGCGGGTACCAGATCAATCTTTTTGACGATACCGAGGAGGAGATCAACCTGTATCATGCGATGGATGAGATCCGCAACAAATTTGGCCAGGATGCCGTAAAACGCGCTGTTGCCATGGGATCCACGGCCATTGGGACAACTAATCCGTTTAACGGTCAACCGCCGATCATACCGGCACATCGCAGGGCATAATGTTACTGAACTGTCATACCTATTACAGCTACAAGTTCGGTACACTTACCATCGAAGAATTGCTGGAAAATGCCCAAAAGGCGGGGCATGACTGTGTTGCGCTTACTGATATCAACAGTACTTCGGCGGTCATCAATTTCCTCCGGCTGGCACCGCAATATGGGATCACTCCTGTAATCGGTATCGATTTCAGGAACGGTGCGGATCAAAAATACGTAGGACTGGCGAGGACCAACGAAGGATACCGTGAACTGAATGAACACCTGAATGCACATTCGCATGACAACATTCCATTTGCTAACCATGCACCGGCGTTTCAGCATGCGTACGTGATCTACAAAAGAGGAACGGTTGCTCCATCACAACTCAGGGAAAATGAGTACCTGGGTGTTTCGGTACGCGAGGTAAACCAACTCGCCTTTGCCGACCGGAAAGCAGAGCAGGCGAAGTGGGTGTATTTTCAGCCTGTGACCTTTCTCAGTCACAATGAAAAAGGAAAACCTACAAAAAAGTATTTCAATGCACACCGGCTGCTCAGGGCGATCGACAATAATACGCTGCTGAGCATGCTCAGTAAATCGGAAGAGGGCAAGCCTGATGATACGATCCGTACGCCCGGAGAGTTGCAGCGTGTTTTCGAGGGATATCCTTCGGTACTGATCAATACCGCACGAATCCTTGCCGATTGCCGGGTGGATTTTGATTTCGGCATCCGTTCACGCAACAAGAAAACGTTGCACGGAGTGGCCGAAGACATTGCCATTATGCGGGAGGAATGCAGGAAGGGACTTGAATACCGCTATGGAAAGCATCCGCCGTCGAATGTACTGGAAAGACTTGATACTGAATTGAATGTGATCATTCAGCTCGATTTTTGTGCCTATTTCCTGATCAACTGGGAAATGGTGAATTATGCGCGGAACAAAGGCTATTTCTACATTGGGCGGGGTAGTGGCGCGAACAGCCTGGTGGCTTACCTGATGCGGATCACCGATGTAGACCCGATCGAACTCGATCTCTACTTTGAACGCTTCATCAACCCGTACCGGAAATCCCCGCCCGACTTCGATATCGATTTTTCGTGGACCGACAGGGAAGACGTCACCAAATACCTGTTTGAAACGTATTCCCATACCCATACCGCACTGGTTGGAGCGTACAATACCTTCCAGTTTAAATCCGTGATTCGCGAACTGGGTAAGGTATTCGGCTTGCCGGCTCACGAGATCGATCTGCTGCAGGAAGCCAAAAACCATACGTCACTTGATTCGTACAATCAGACGATCTTGAGATATGCCGGACTGATCCAGGATTTTCCGAGTCACCTGAGTATCCATTCCAGCGGGATTATTATTTCAGACGAACCGATCAGTACGTATACCGCTACCATGCTACCTCCGAAAGGCTTTCCGACCACGCATTTCAGTATGCTTGAATCTGAAGATATCGGTCTGCACAAATACGATGTGCTTGGTCAGCGGGGACTTGCCAAGATCAAGGATGCCGTGCAGCTGATCCGCGAAAACCGTGGTGTTACGGTTGATATCCACGACATCCCGAAGTTCAAGAATGACCAGGCTGTTCAGCAGTTACTCCGGCAGGGAAAGGCAATCGGGTGTTTTTATGTGGAGTCGCCGGCCATGCGGATGCTGCTTACCAAACTCAAGGCCCACGACTATATCCGGCTGGTGGCTGCGAGTTCGATCATTCGTCCGGGAGTGGCCAAAAGCGGGATGATGCGGGAATACATTCTCCGTTTTCAGGATGAAGAACGGAGAAAGCAGGCCAGGGATGCACTTCCGGAATTGTATGATCTGCTTGCTGAGACTTATGGGGTAATGGTATACCAGGAAGATGTGTTGAAAGTCGCACACATTTTTGGCGGACTTACGCTCGCCGAAGCAGATATACTCCGCAGGGGAATGAACTGGAAATACATGCAGCGCGAGGAGTTCAGGTCGGTGCGGGGGAAGTTTTTTGAAAACTGCATGCAGAAAGGACATAAGCCTGAGGTGGTACAGGCCATCTGGACACAGATCGAGAGTTTTGCCAATTTCGCCTTTGCGAAAGGACACTCGGCGAGTTATGCGGTGGAAAGTTTCCAGGCATTGTACCTCAAAGCACATTATCCGCTGGAATACATGGTGGCCACGACCAACAACGGCGGTGGTTTTTACAATGTAGAACTCTACATTCATGAACTCAGGATGCATGGGGCAGAGGTAGAGGCTCCCTGCATAAATACGAGCGAAGCAACCAACACCATCACCGGCATTACCGTGATACTCGGGCTTGGCGGTATCGCACAGCTGGAGCAACAGGTGGTGGAAACACTACTGGAAGACCGTGCGGCTAACGGGAAATACACCAGCCTGAGGAACTTCATTGAGCGTGTACCGGTTTCACTGGAGCAGCT
>JAZKEZ010000116.1:5102-7561 GCA_040386675.1 Bacteroidota bacterium
ATTCCGCTTTACAGGATCAACCATCATGGAGCTGCTGTGGGAAGCACATCTCCAACTCAACAAGGCGAGGAAAAGGAGTTCGTTACCGACTTTGTTTAACCAGGAAACGAAGAAATACCCGGTCCCCAGGTTAAAAGTGCATTCACTTGAAAATGCTTACGCACAAATGGAGTTGCTTGGGTTTCCGCTGCAAAGTCCGTTCGGGATGCTGAAAGATGCCATCGGTGACCCGCTGCTGGCCGGTCACTTACCGTTTAAAAAGGGTGAGAAGGTGAGTATTGTTGGGTATCTCGTGCACCGCAAGCGAACGTCGACTTCAGGCGGTCAGCAGATGTATTTCGGCACCTGGCTCGACCTGGCCGGCGAATGGCTCGATTCGGTTCATTTTCCGCTCGTTGCGGCGGCTTATCCTTTTACCGGACCGGGTTGTTACCGCATCAATGGGACGGTTAGCGAGGAGTTTGGGTTTGTGACGATCGATGTGGAGAGTATGTACAGGATGCCGTACAGGAGTTTGGATGATGAAGATGAATAATGTGAAAATGTGAGGATATGAAAATTTGATAATGAGATAAAATGATAGATTTTTATCTATCTTAGTTTCACCAATAACCCTCAAAAATGAAGTACACCGAATGATCAGGAAAAATGGATGGATACTGACACGAACATCAGGTAAACATTTCATTTACACAAAGAATGGGGAAAGCTATCCGGTACCTCATCACGGATCGAAAGAAGTTCCTACGGGAACTGAAAAAGAAAATCAAAAAGGAAATGGAACTGCATTAATCACTGCTAACAATTATTACTACGATGAAACCAAAAGTGATTCATGTAATTATCGAAAAGTCACAAGATATTTTTTCAGGTTATTCAACTAATGTAAAAGGATTGACCGGCTCCGGTGACTCTGTGTCGGAGGTTAAGCAGGCAATCGTGGAATGTATGATCTTACTAAAAGACCTGAAAACGGACAAATCGGGAATACTAAACGGTGAATACACTATAGACTATTCATTTGATACTGCGAGTATGCTGGACTATTTCAAAGGTATCATTACACAAACCGCATTATCAGCCCGATCAGGTATCAATCAAAAGCAGATCAATCACTATTATTCGGGTTTGCGTAAACCACGTGCCGAGCAAAAAAAGAAAATTGAAAATACCCTGCATGAGTTAGGCCGGGAGTTGCTTCAGGTCCACTTAATTTAATGCAAAAAAGCCCCGGAGTCCGGGGCCTTTGGTAGTCAGTTTTTTTTGCAAGTAGTTATCAGCGATCAGTGCTTCAGTTTATCCTTGAATGCCTTTTTGAACTTATCCAGTTTTGGCTGGATCACGAACTGGCAGTAAGGCTGATCTCCGTTTTGATTGTAGTAGTTCTGGTGGTAATCTTCGGCCGGATACATTACTGTGAACGGGGAGATCTCGGTAACTACCGGTTTGCCAAAGGCATTGGTTTCGTTGAGTTGTTTTTTGTAAAACTCAGCTTCTTCGCGTTGTTGCTCGCTGTGGTAAAATACCACTGAGCGGTACTGGGTTCCCACATCGGCGCCCTGGCGGTTAAGCGATGTAGGATCGTGGGTTTGCCAGAAGGCTTCCAGCAATTCCTTGAATGAAACTACTTTGGGATCGAATGTTACCTGGATCACTTCGGCATGACCGGTGCGCCCGGTGCATACTTCCTTGTAACTCGGGTTTTTGATCTCTCCGCCGGAATAGCCGGAAACTACCTTTTCTACCCCGTTCATTTGCTGAAATACAGCCTCAACGCACCAGAAGCACCCGGCTCCAAAAGTGGCAATCTCTGTACCTGAATTTGTGTTTTCGTCCATGGTTAAGTTTTTATGCTCAGTGCTGTTTCCTGTTTTGTCGGAAGAACCTCCCGAAGAACTATTTGCGGTACAGCCATAGTACGGCAAAATCGAACTCAACAACAGCGACAGCTTTAATATTGTATTCTTCATGTTATCCAGATTTATACCAAAGAAACGTATTCGACTAGCCGGTAGATTGACGGATTTTCTGTTTTCCGGTTAAAATTTCAAAAAACAGCCTGAAATCAGAGATCAGGCTCCAGAATGGATAGCGGAATGTTGCCGGTTTATTCTTCTCAAAGAAAAAATGACCTACCCAGGCGAAGCCGTATCCCACCAGCGGAAGGAACCACATTAACCCGTAGTTACCGGTAAAAATTGCCACACCGGCAATCAGGAAAAGCAACAATGTTCCCGAAAAGTGAAGGGCGCGGGAAGTGGTATTGCTGTGCTCAGTAAGATAGAATCGGTAAAATTCACCGTAGCTGCGAATGCGGGGCTGGTCTGACATTGTGCATTTTTACAGCAAGTTATTACAAAATTGATTGCTCTGCTTTTGTCTTGGATGACGCCTGGTTTGTCGCTGTTACTTTTTTGGAAAAAGTAACGCAAAAACCGTCGCTGCTTTTCCCTCACTTC
>JAZKEZ010000117.1:0-3350 GCA_040386675.1 Bacteroidota bacterium
AAGCGACAGTTTCTTTCGTTCTTTCTTTCCAAAAGAAAGGACAGCAACAAACAAATCGACGAAACCTCCGCGCCCTTGGCTGCTAACTAAAAACGAGCATTTACTTCCCCAAATCCTTTAACTCTCCTGACCGGCAGTCAGTCATTTATTTAGGGTATCCACTGGGCCACCAACGTATTAGCGCCGGTTTCATCCCGCAAAGCAAGCTGGAACAGCTATTGCCTTGATCCAGTAACTGAAACCCGAATCATGAAAAAGCTCGTTACCCTGATCCTGTCGTTGATCTCCCTGCCGGCCCTTTGCCAGGAGGAAGCGTATGTGCCGGTGGCAAGAAATACTGTCTTCATAGAAGGGCTGGGTATTGGCGGATACGGTTCACTGAATTACGAACGCACCGTATTAAAAGTAAACCGCTTTGATTTCAACCTGAGAGTCGGTTTCAGTACTTATCATCTGAAAGACTTTACCAATTCCTTTAACCCGGATGTGATCGTTCCGCTTACAGCCGGCGTGATGTATGGAAACAATCATCACATCGAACTCGGTGGCGGAAGGATATTCACCAGTGTGACTTCGTTCAACGGCGAAAATGCCGAACCGCAGCGCGACCTGGAAATGAACAGCACTTTTTTTGTCGGCTACCGCTATCAGCGGGATACCGGCGGATTTATTTTCCGCGCCACCTACAGTCCGCTGTTTACCACTAACGTACGCTGGACCTGGGGCGGGATCTCAGTCGGCTACGCCTTTTAATGCTTACGATCATGAAAAAACTTACACTCTTACTCCTTATATCCATCCTGTTCTCCTGTAAAAAAGAAAAATTCGATGTTCAGAATCTCAACGGAGAATCACTGGCCATTGGTCACGGAGGAATGGGCATCGGTTACAGCTACCCGATGAACAGTTACGAATCCATTCGTTATGCACTCGAAATTGGTGCCGATGGGGTGGAGATCGATGTAGATATGACCAGCGACGGCGTGCTGGTAGCCTATCACGACGGCGATCTTTCTGAGGCGACCAATGGTTCCGGCGCGATCTACGAGAAAAAATGGTCAGACATTAACCAGTTGAGGTTCAAAAGTGTACCGTACTCAGATTACAAGATCCGAAGCCTGGATGAGATCCTCAGCAAACTACCTGAGCTTGGTTCCCACAAATTTTTCCTCGATTGCAAATTGTTCAGTCCCAACGAAAGTGATGAATATGCCGAACAGTTCAACCGCAAACTGCTTGAACTGATCGATAAATACGGAATAGCCGGAAATTGCTTCGTGGAACACAAGCGGGAAAACCTGATCATTGATCTTACCCGCCGCAGACAGGATATAAAAGTGATTGTGTATGAGGAGTTTAATAAAGCTGTGACCCTTGCCGAAAAGTATAAATTGTACGGAGTGATCCTTCCGATTGAGGAACTGAATACGGAAAGGATGTCGCTGCTGCACGGTAAAAACCTCAGGGTTACCACCTTTAACCTGCTCAGTAAGGAACACAACAAAGAGGCACTCCGGCTTAATGTCGAATATCTTCAGACCGACAAAGTGAAGCACCTCATCGATCTTCTATAACGATTACCTTTGGGCCATGAGTCTGAAGCATGCTGTTTCTTCCATTTTGCTGAACAAATGTCCAAGGTGCCATCACGGACAAGTCTTCCAGGACAATAATCCTTTCAATTTCAGGAATATGTTCAAGATGTATCATTCCTGCAGTCGTTGCGGGAATGTTTACGAACGTGAACCGGGGTACTTTACCGGTGCGATGTACGTAGCTTATGCACTTACTTCCGGCTGGTTCATCCTGTGGTTCATTTTACAGATAACGGTGCTGAAGTGGCCGGTGCTGTGGTTTTTCATTTTTGTGGTGGGAACCGTAACACTGCTGGCCCCGCTTACGTTCAGGTGGTCGCGACTGCTTTGGCTCAATCTTTTCACTGCATTCGACGAAAAATACTCAGACAGCGATCATGGAAACTAAACAGACATTTGCCCAACTGATAAAAGGAGACAAACCCGTACTCGTAGATTTTTTCGCTACCTGGTGCGGTCCCTGCAAAGCCCAGGCTCCCATTCTCGACAACCTGAAACGGACCATCGGCGACCGTGCCACGGTTATCAAGATCGATATTGATAAAAATCCCAATGCTGCCCAAGCCTACGGTGTACGTAGTGTACCCACGTTGCTGGTGTTTAAGCAAGGCAAGATCACCTGGAGAAAATCCGGGGTTGCGACGGAGCCGGAGTTGAGGCAGGCGATTGGGGGTTAAGGGGTTAAAGGGTTAAAAGGTGAAAGGTTAACCAGCGAAGCGTTTAACCTTTTAACCAGCGCAGCGTTTAACCCTTAAGAAGCCAACCATCCACCCTAAATTTCGTCCTTCCCTTACTTTATGGCCGGCCTATAATTGTAAACTTGTGTGCTAACAAGACTTCTAAACTCACCTGATTCTTAATTTTAACACTTAACTTCTTACTTCATGAAATGTCTCATCACTCTGACTGTTTGCGCAGCATTGATCAGTGGAACCGCAGTTGCTCAGTCGGGTACGGTACAAACCCTGAAAGCCACCGAGTTCTCGGCGAAACACGATAAGTTTAACCAGGCACCGATACTCGACGTTCGTACTGCCGAAGAATTCTCTAAAGGAAACATCGGCGGATCAGTGAATGCAGATGTGAACGCAGCCGATTTTGAGCAAAAGGTTTCCAGGCTTGACAAAAATAAACCGGTATTTGTGTATTGCCTCGCAGGAGTGAGAAGTGCCGACGCTGCAAAAAAGCTGAAATCGATGGGATTCACTGAAGTGTATAATCTTGAAGGTGGCCTGAGTAAATGGCGTGCGGAAGGTCTGCCGGAACGTTCGGGTAATGTAGATGCCTCGAAAGTAATTACCGAAGAACAATGGAAAGCCTACATGAGTTCAGGCAAGCGTGTGCTCATAGACGTATACGCGGAGTGGTGCGGACCGTGCATCAAAATGAAACCGGCTATCGACGCCATTGCCGCAGAAATGAAGAACGATGTGGAAGTGGTGCGCGTAAGCTTCGACGATAACCGCGAACTGGTAGAGAAACTGAACATCGACGAACTGCCGACGCTGTTGTTCTATGCCAACGGGAATCTCTACTCCCGGAAAAAGGGGTTTATGACCGGGGAGCAGATCAAGGGGCACCTGGTGCCTTGAGGTTTAAGGTTTAGGGTTTAAGGTTTAAAGTTTAAGGTTGGTGGAGTGTGTAAAGGATGGGCCTTAGGTTTTTTTAGAGTGGCTTCCTTGGTATTCGTAAAAACGTACCTGACATTATCATCATAACGCATTCATATACAAACAAGAAAGCCACCTTATACGG
>JAZKEZ010000118.1:0-1902 GCA_040386675.1 Bacteroidota bacterium
CTGGAAACTGCATAATATTGATAGATTTGATAGGCTTTAAACGTATCAACGTTATGTACTACAAAGGGTTTACCAAAACGGCACAATAAAGCCCCTCGTCGCAATAGGCGAGGGGCTTTGTGTTATACGTCGTCCACAGGGAGGACTAGTGAACACGAGTTACGCCAGGCGGTTAATGCAGTTAAGATCTTCAAAAGCCGTTTTCAGGCGGGCAATCATCGACTCTTCGCCTTTACGCAACCACACCCGTGGATCGTAGTATTTCTTGTTTGGTGAGTCAGGACCTTCAGGATTACCCAACTGCGATTGCAGGTAGCCTTCTTTCGATTTATAATACGCCAGCACACCTTCCCAGGTAGACCACTGTACGTCGGTATCGATGTTCATCTTCACCGCACCATACTGAATAGCTTCCCGAATTTCGGCACGGGTTGAACCCGAACCTCCGTGGAATACGAAGTTCACCGGCAGGGGACCTGTACCGAACTGCTCCACGATGAAGTCCTGCGAGTTTTTCAGGATGATCGGCGACAGCTTCACGTTACCGGGCTTGTACACGCCGTGTACGTTACCGAAGGCAGCAGCAATGGTAAAGTTTGGCGAAATCTTGCTCAGATGCTCGTAAGCGTACGCTACTTCTGAAGGCTGGGTGTAGAGTTTCGAGTCATCAACGTCCGAATTGTCAACGCCATCTTCTTCGCCACCGGTTACGCCCAGTTCAATTTCCAGCGTCATGCCCATCTTGGCCATCCGCTCGAAGTACTTGCACGAAATTTCGATGTTTTCCTCAATCGGCTCTTCCGACAGATCGAGCATATGTGATGAATACAGGGGCTTGCCAGTCTGGTCGAAATGCTTCTCTGACGCCGTCAGCAGCCCGTCGATCCAGGGAAGGAGTTTCTTGGCGCAGTGGTCGGTATGCAGAATAACGGGAATACCGTAGAGTTCGGCGATAATGTGAATGTGCAGGGCACCCGACACCGAGCCGGCAATCGCCGCGCGCTGACCTTCGTTCGAGAGTGATTTACCCGCGTAGAAAATGCCGCCGCCATTCGAGAATTGAATGATCACTGGTGAGTTCACGGCTTTGGCCGCTTCCAGCACGGCGTTTACCGAATTGGTACCTACCACGTTGACCGCCGGAAGGGCATAGTCATTTTCATTGGCATGGCGGAAAATTTCAGAAACACCATCGCCCGTAATAACACCGGGAGAAAAACGGGTGGCTACTTCGCTCATAGAGGAGATTTTTTGAACTATAAAAAGAAAAAATTATGTCAAAGGGAGCAGTGACGAAGTGTAGGCCTTTCAGCACCGCAAAGTACAATTTATGGCGTGATAAATTGCCACGCTTGTTCTTTGTCAGGTGTGTAACGCGGACTTCAGTCCGCATTCTTAGCTGTAAAAATGCGGACTGAAGTTCGCGTTACACATGCGGCTAGCTTAACAGTGAGAGGCTACAGTTTCCTGTTCCCCATTTCGGTTTGGGGGCGAAACAGGTGCACGTCGATCATGGCTAGCGGACGAGCCATGTATTCGCGGAGCAGCGTTTTCAGGGAGTAACCATCAGGGACGTCCTGGGCAGCAAAGGCAACCGCATTGATGCCCTCATGGTTACCGATGTAGAGCGCCCGGGCGTTATGGAAATTCTGAGAAATAATCGTGATGTGGTGCTGCTTGAATACCTCTTTGCAGCGCAGCACCGAATCGAACGTTCGGTAACCGGCATAATCAGGAATCATCACATCAGAAGGAACACCGAGTTTGAGCAGCGCCTTCTGCATGTCTTCCGGCTCATTGTAATACTCGGAATCGTTGTTGCCACTGAGGATCAGAAACTTCACTTTTCCTTCCTTCCAGAGGCGGGCGGTGGCTTCCATCCGATAGCGAAAAAATAGGTTT
>JAZKEZ010000119.1:0-2030 GCA_040386675.1 Bacteroidota bacterium
TCACTTTTTACTGGTTCCCGGCGTGGGTGCGCAGGGTGGAAGCCTGCAGGAAGTCTGCCGCTTTGGTTTCAACAAAGACTGCGGATTGCTCATCAACGCCTCAAGAAGTATTATCTATGCTTCATCAGAAGATGCTAACTTCGAACACAAGGTAGAATCTGCTGCAAAAGAAATGCAGGCGGAAATGGAGCAGATCCTGGTTGAAAAAGGATTTTAATTATCCACGTATGAGAAAACTGTTGTTCGCGGTAGTGATGCTGCTGATGATTCAGGCCTGTAAAAAATCCGGCGGAGAATGTGGCGGTTATGCGGACATATCTTCCGAATATCAGGCGTACTGGTATCACCCGACCGGAACTACCTGGATCTACAAGGCCAAGGATACCAATCTCTATGATACGGTAGAGGTGAAACGCGCCATCCGTGAAAATAATGAAGGCGGATGTTATGTGGCTTACCAGTTAAACCTGCGCCACAGCTTTTACAACGAACCGAACGAACGCGAAGAATTTTTTGCCGACGGCGGTTCAGCCAATCCTTACCCGATCCTGACTTACCGCACCAAACTCAAGAAAAACTTCCCGATCTATTTCTATTATGAAAACGCCGTGAAACAAGACAGCGTAGAAGTAAATGGAGTGTACTATAAAAAAGGCCTGATATTCAATGCCCCTCAACGCGTGGAATTCGCTTCCGGTGTTGGAATAGTACGGGTTATGGCCGACGATTCGCTGAAATGGGAATTGCTGAGTTTCTCCCGTCCGGGCTAACTGCTCAATCATACTTTACTGAATAGCGAAAGAGGATTACTTTACGGTGATCCTCTTTTTTATTTGATATGAATGAAGCCGTTCTGAAATACGCCTGGAAATTCAGGTGTTTTACCACACCACACATTAAGACCACCCGGGGAGCCGGGATCACCGTCATCAAACCCGGAACGGAGAATGCCGACTCAGGTCCCGATTTTTTCCTGGCTGATATCCGGATCGGAAACCAGCGATGGGTGGGCAATGTAGAAATACACGTAAAATCTTCCGACTGGTACGCACACCGGCATCATTTCGACAGGGCGTACGATAACGTCATCCTCCACGTCGTATTCATTCACGACAGGGAGATCAGTATTGGCGGGAAAGAAGTCCCGACACTTCAGCTTAAGGATTATTTGTCTGATGAGTTCCTGGACCGGATCACGATGCTCGACGAATCAGCTTCACAACAATTACCCTGTGAAAAAATAATTGGTAATGTTGAGCAGGTGCATCGCAACGTACTGCTTCAGAAAATGCTGGTCGAGAGACTTATTCAAAAAAATAAACAGATCACATTCCTGTTCGACCGCAACCGTCAGGATCTTGCGGAAACCTTCTATCAGTGGCTGCTCATGGGATTCGGTCAAAAGGTGAATAAAGAAGGATTTTACCAGTTGGCACACAGCATTCCTTACCGGCTGGTCAGGAAATACTCCGGAGACCGGAATGCAATGGAGGCCTTGTTATTCGGAGTTTCGGGATTACTAAGCGATGACCTGCAGGAAGATTACCCGGTAAAGCTTCGTGAGGATTTTCAATGGATAAAAGAAAAACACCGGCTGGAGCCGCTCAATAGTGAATGGTGGAAATTTCTCCGGATGAGACCAGCCGGCTTTCCGACGATACGTATCGCTCAATTGGCGGCGCTGCTTTCCGGTTACGATCTCACCGTGCTGATGAAACCCGGTGTTGACCTCAATGCATTAAACAACCATGTATCAGCTCAACTGAATCCCTTTTGGAAAAATCATTATTCATTCCTGCCTTCCACGGTTGATCGTGAAAAAACCATGGGCACCGATTTCGTCAGGCATCTCCGCTTGAACGTATACATCCCTTTCCTGTTTTTCCGGCAGCAATTGTCGGGTGATGTGGACATGGAAACGATCGAACACTGGTACGCAGATACACTTCCGGAAAGCAACAGGGTAACCCGGAAAATGGAAGCAGCCGGCTTCAGGAACCTGAACGGCGGAACGTCCCAGGCACTCATTC
>JAZKEZ010000119.1:2040-11117 GCA_040386675.1 Bacteroidota bacterium
TGCTTACTTTGCAGTATAGGTTACCAAATACTCAGAACCTCAAACCATGGTAGAGAAAATTCAGCTTTTTTGTGAACGTCAGACTTTTGGAGTTTGCACCTGGTGGGGCAAAAAGCTCGGTATGAGCAGCAGCCGTATCCGGAAAGCGTTTATCTATACCTCATTTGTAACCTTTGGGTCGCCGGTGATCATTTACCTGGCAATGGCCTTTATCCTTGAAAACAAGGAATATTTTAAGTTCAATACACGAAAGTCTCCATCAGTATGGGACATTGAATCGTGATCCGCTAAACATGAGAATTTTTATTACCGGCGCAAATGGCCTTCTCGGACAAAAAATAGTCGAGAAAGTGGTTGCCGATCGTCAGCACCAGTTGCTTGCAACCTCGAAAGGTGAGAACCGAAATGCCGTTTTAAACGGTTACGATTACCAGTCTGTAGACATCAGCAACCGGGAAGAAGTACTGGCTGCCATTTCCGGATTTAAGCCGGAGGTGATCATCAATACGGCAGCAATGACCAACGTGGACCAGTGTGAACAGGACCGGGAAGGTTGCCAGCTTGCCAATGTTACTTCGGTAGAATACCTCATTGAAGCGGCCCGTAGTACAAACGCACACCTTATTCACCTCAGCACCGACTTCGTGTTCGATGGTGAGAACGGTCCGTATAAAGAAGAAGATACGGCCGCACCACTTAGTTTTTACGGAAACTCTAAACTCCTTTCAGAACAACTGGTGGAACAATCCGGACTCGAAAAGTGGTCGGTCGCACGCACCATCATTGTATACGGTACCGGTAACCGCCTGAGCCGTGGCAATATTGTTTTCTGGGTAAAGGAAATGCTGGAAGAAGGAAAAGAGATCACCATTGTCGACGACCAGTTCCGCGCACCCACCTTTGCCGAAGACCTCGCAGAGGGATGCCTGCTGATCGCCGAAAAAGGAGTTAATGGCATCTTTCATCTTTCCGGTCCCGAAACCCTTTCGATCTACGAATTAGCTACCCGCGTAGCCAGGTTTTACAACCTGAATGCCGACCTGATCAAACCGGTTCAGACCGGCATGTTCACACAACCTGCAAAGCGCCCGTTAAAAACCGGCTTCGACATCTCCAAAGCCCGCCGGGTCCTCGGGTATGCCCCGAAAACACTGGAAGAATCGTTAGGTTTGATTGAAGTGAGCTGATCATCAGAAACAGCCAGTCTGCTCAATTATACTGGACAACGGTTTCGTCCCAACCTACCTTTATCAGAAAAAGGTATGGAACGCCTGAAAGATTTTTTCGATCTCACCCGGAATGAACAGCGGGGTATACTTTCACTCAGTGTGTTGGTTGCTGTATTGCTGGTAGCCAGGATCACAACTCCACTCTTGAAGATAGCTTCCCCGGATCCCGGAATGGAAGCCTTGTCAACCCGGGTTAACGCACAACTGGACAAGAATCTTGAACGGGTGAAGGATCTGCCTGTAGAGGAAACTTCCGGGTCCGGTAGCCACACATCCGGCTTCCGCCTTAAGAACTTTGATCCGAATGTAGCCTCAGCTAGTCAATTGTGTGATTTAGGATTCAAAGAATGGCAGATTAAAAATATTGTAAACTTTCGGGCTTCCGGTGGAGTGTTCTATAAAAAGGAAGATTTAAAGAAGTTATACGCTATCAAAGAGAAGGATTACGATAAAATTGCTCCTTACGTAGTCATTTCTCCTCTACAAGTATCAGTCGAAAAGCAGCAACGTGTCGGATCACCTGTCACTGAGGTTACACCGATAGAACTGAATACCGCTGATACCGTGGCTTTACGGAAATTAAAAGGAGTTGGCGCTTACTTTGCCCGCAAAATAGTGGAGTACCGTACCAGGCTCGGAGGTTTTACAGAGGTGAGCCAGTTACAGGAAATTTACAACCTGGACCCTGAAGTAATTGTTGCGAACAGTACTACGGTGTCAATCGACCGCTCACTGATCCGGCGCATCAACATTAATACAGTAAGCAGGGATGAGTTGAAAAAGCATCCTTACATTGGTTTTCCGAATGCAACCGCCATCATAAACTACCGCAACCAGCACGGTCCATATGCAGCAATCAAAGAAATATCCAATTCTGTTTTGATAACGGATAGTGTTTACAGTAAAATTGCACCCTATTTAAAAGTGGATGATTAGCGAACGTCTTTTGAAGACCATCAGGCACATCGACAATTTCCCAAAGCCGGGAGTAGGATTCAAGGATCTTACACCAGTTTTCAGAGATCCCGCACTTTGTCGCGAATTAGTGAATACATTTGCCGCTGATTTTAAGGAAGGGGTGAACGTAGTGGTTGGAATTGAGAGCAGGGGCTTTTTCTTCGGACCATCTATAGCCCTTGAACTGAATGCCGCATTTGTACCCGTAAGAAAGAAAGGCAAGCTGCCGTATACCGTACACAGCGAAGCGTACGCTCTGGAATACGGGCACGACATTCTTGAAATGCATACCGATGCGATCCTTCCCGGAGAAACAGTGCTCATCCACGACGATGTACTGGCTACCGGAGGAACCGCCGAAGCAGTAAAGAAGCTGGTGGAAAAAGCAGGAGGCATCGTGGTGGGCTTTTCGTTCATCATTGAACTGGCTTTCCTGAATGGAAGAAACAGGCTGGACGGTCACAAAGTCCGGACTTTGGTTACGTATAATTAAATAACAACATATAATGGATTTTTCTACAACAGAAAATCAATCGATGATTGCTCAAATGGTGCGTGATTTTGCTGATAAAGAGATCAGGCCGAATTTGATGGAGTGGGACGAAAACCAGATCTTCCCTGTTGAAGTATTCAAAAAACTGGGTGATCTTGGTCTTATGGGCGTTACGGTTCCACAGGAATACGGTGGGTCTGGCCTGGGTTATTTTGAGTACGTTACTGCAATCAAAGAACTTGGTGCAGTATGCGGATCGATTGCGCTTTCTATGGCTGCACACAACTCACTGTGCACCGGGCACATTCTTGCTTTCGGTAACGAGGAGCAGAAAAAGAGATGGTTGCCTAAACTTGCGAGTGCAGAGTGGATCGGTGCCTGGGGACTTACAGAAGCCAACACAGGTTCTGACGCCATGCGTATGCGTACCACTGCAGTTCAGGACGGTGACCACTGGGTGATCAACGGAAGCAAAAACTGGATCACTCACGGAATCACTGGTAATGTAGCCGTTGTGTTGGTGCGTACAGGAGAATTGCTTGACAGCCGCGGGATCACTGCCTTTGTTATTGAAAGAGGAACTCCTGGCTTCCTGGCCGGTAAAAAAGAAAACAAACTGGGTATGCGTGCTTCAGAAACAGCCGAGCTGATCTTTGAAAACTGCCGCGTACACAAAGACAATATTCTTGGCCAGGTTGGCGAAGGTTTCATCCAGGCAATGAAGGTTCTTGACGGTGGACGTATCTCTATCGCTGCACTTTCTCTTGGAATCGCTACCGGTGCATACCGTGCGGCAATCAAGTATTCTAAAGAACGCGAGCAATTCGGACAACCGATCAGCAATTTCCAGGGAATTGCCTTCAAACTTGCCGATATGGCAACGAAGATCGAAGCTGCTGAACTGCTTACGCTTCAGGCTGCAGATCTTAAGAACCGTGGCGAGAAGCTTACCAAAGAAGGTGCTTTCGCAAAATACTACGCTTCTGAGATCTGTGTTGAAGTTTCTACTGATGCTGTTCAGATCTTTGGCGGATACGGTTACACAAAAGATTACCCGGTTGAGAAATTCTACCGTGACTCTAAACTATGTACCATCGGCGAAGGAACCTCAGAGATTCAGAAACTGGTTATCTCAAGGGAAATCCTTAAAAATTAATAGAGTTAAGAAGAAAAGCCACCCAGTTTTGGGTGGCTTTTCCTTTTTAGAAGAAAATTTTTCTGCAAAACAGGTCAACAGTTGTATTGTTTTGTAAGTTGTTTTTTTAAGTTTGTCTGCCGAAAAAATAACCTGTTTTTGCTTTCGGTACAGAATAAATCTACCGTATGGATGCTTTAGATAAAATTGATAAGCACATTCTTAAATTACTCCAGGAAAACGCTCTCCTCAGCGTTAAGGAAATCGCTAATACCGTTGGACTTTCAGTTACTCCAACCTACGAGCGGATCAAGCGAATGGAGAAGAATGGCTTTATAGACAAGTACGTGGCTTTGGTGAACCGCGAAAAAGTGGAAAAGTCACTGGTGGTATACTGCAGCGTTTCACTGCGCGACCATTCCAGGAATTCATTAGAGGTGTTCAACAGTTCGGTAGGAGGAATAGCCGAGGTAATGGAGATCTATTATACCTCCGGCGGATTCGATTACATGCTTAAAGTGGTGACCAAGGACATGAATACCTACCAGGACTTTGTGGTGAACAAACTCGCGGTAATTGAAAATATCGCAACAGTACAAAGTTCGTTCGTATTGAAAGAGATAAAGTCGGAAACTGCTATTGCGTTAGAGTAAATTAGAATTATTTCCTTAGTTTTGCCCCGAATTCAGAACATAATGAGTCAGATCAGCTATACATCCAAATCCATTAAACGCACTTCAAAGAAGCTGCGGGTATTGTGATGAGGTAATATCCGGTTTGTCCAAAAGATAATCAACGCCCGCCTCATTATTGAGCCGGGCGTTTTTTTTAACCCATAACTAAACAAAACCAAAATGAAAGTAGCTGTAGTTGGTGCAACCGGGATGGTTGGTACCGAAATGCTGAAAGTACTGGAAGAACTTAACTTCCCCGTTGATGAACTCCTGCCCGTGGCTTCTGAGAAGTCGGTAGGAAAGGAAATCGATTTCAAGGGAAAGAAGTTTAAGGTAGTCAGTATGGAGGATGCCATTTCGCAAAAACCTCAGCTGGCCTTGTTTTCTGCAGGTGGATCTACTTCACTGGAATGGGCACCTAAATTCGCCGAAAACGGGATCACCGTGATCGACAATTCATCTGCCTGGAGAATGGATCCTTCCAAAAAGCTGGTGGTTCCGGAGGTAAATGCGAATGTACTGACCCGCGAAGACCGGATCATCGCCAACCCGAACTGCTCGACCATACAGATGGTACTCGCTCTAAAACCGCTTCACGATAAATATGGGATAAAGAGGGTAGTGGTATCGACTTACCAGTCGGTTACCGGAACCGGAGTAAAAGCGGTTACCCAGCTGATGAACGAGCGTGCCGGAATTACCGGCGAAATGGCGTATGCATACCCGATCGACCTGAACGTGATCCCGCAGATCGATGTGTTTACCGATAACGGCTACACAAAGGAGGAGATGAAGATGATCAAGGAGACCTGCAAGATTCTCGGCGACGACTCGGTAAAGGTTACTGCCACTACAGTGAGAATCCCGGTTATGGGCGGGCATAGCGAATCGGTGAACATTGAGTTCAATACTGAATTTGATGAAAATGAACTGAGACAACTGCTTGCAGCTTCACCTGGGATCATCGTGCAGGATGACCCGTCGAAGGCCGAATACCCGATGCCGATGACCGCACATAAGAAAAACGAGACGTTTGTGGGGCGTATCCGCCGGGATTACAGCAGGGAAAACACGGTGAATATGTGGATCGTGGCCGATAACCTCCGGAAGGGAGCAGCTACAAATGCGGTTCAGATTGCGCAATATCTGCTGGCAGAAGGCCTATTAAACTGAGACGTAAGAATTTGCTCACCATTTTGTTAGAGATTTTTTCTCAAAAATGTTTGGAGCTAAAAATATTTCTTACTTTTGTCGTCCGAATCTAATCAAGAAAAGAGAATAAAATGCTTATTATACCTGTAAAAGAAGGCGAATCTATTGAGAAGGCGCTTAAAAAGTTCAAGAAGAAATTTGAGAAAACCGGTGCTGTAAAGCAACTGCGTGCACGTCAGGCGTTCACCAAGCCGTCAATTCTTCGCAGAACTGAGATCAAAAAAGCGATCTACAAAAGACAGATCACTTCAGGAGCTGCTGAGTAATACTCGGGTTTCCCCAGGATTCTTTTAATACTGTAAAAGGATTATCGCTATTTTGCGGTAATCCTTTTTTTATTGTCCGCCGCCGCCATGGCAAAGGCGGATTCAGGGAGATAAACACGTTGTATGGACATCGAACCGTTTATCAGGTATCTCAAAATTGAGCGCAGCTTCTCAGCTCACACCGTGACGGCATACAGCGGCGACCTCATCCAGTTCAGGGATTACGCAAGTACTACCTATGGCATGACCGATGTGCAATCTCTTACACGCGATCAGATCAGGAGTTGGATCGTGGAATTGATGGACGCAGATATAAATGCGGCAAGCATTGCCCGGAAAATTTCATCATTGAACAGCTATCTGCGCTTTCGCATCCGTCAGGGTGAACTCAAAAAAAATCCCGCATTCGGGCTTACCCTTCCTAAAAAATCAAAGCGATTACCCAAGTTCGTTCCCGAATCAGGAATGAACGGATTACTCGATGGAATAGCTTTTGCTGATGATTATCACGGAGACAGGGACAAGATGATCATCGAACTGTTTTATTTTACAGGTATGCGGGAAGCTGAACTGATGGGATTGAAAAAGTCGGATATTGATGTTTACAACCAGCAGGTAAAGGTGACCGGAAAGCGGAATAAGGAAAGGCTCATACCGGTGACGCAAGTATTTGCTGAGCAATTGAAAGGCTTTATCGAACGTTCTGACCAGCAGGAAGTGCAGGATAACGAATACCTGTTTGTTACGGATACAGGGAAAAAACTTTACCCCAAATTTGTGTACAACCTTGTTAATCGTTACCTTTCTCAAGTAGCCGGTGTAACGCAGAAGAGTCCGCATATACTGAGGCACAGCTTTGCGACACATATGTTGAACCGCGGTGCCGACATCAATGCAATAAAGACTATCCTGGGTCATACGAGCCTCGCGGCAACGCAGGTTTACACCCACAATACGATTGAGAAATTAAAAGACATTCATAAACAAGCTCATCCGAGAGGGTGAGGAGTATTAACTTAAAAACTAAAAGGAGGATTGATTATGGAATTTCAGGTGCATTCTATTCATTTTGATGCAGACGCAAAATTGATCAACCATGTTACAGAGCGAATGAACAAACTGGACGTGTTCTTTGACCAGATCACAGACGGTGAGGTTTTCTTAAGACTGGATAAATCTGACAACAATGAAAACAAGATAACAGAGATCAAACTCAATGTTCCGGGTAAGGAGCTATTTGCAAAGAAGCAGTGCAAGAGTTTTGAAGAGGCGACTGATACGGCTATCGAAGCCCTTCGCCAGCAGTTACAAAAACACAAGGAAAAAATTAAAGGCTAATTCTCAGCGAATTATGAAATAAAGGCGAAAAAAGATTTCGATTTATTTGGAGCGTTTATAAACTTTACTACATTTGCAGACCTTTTTACGGAGAGGTCTGCATTTTTTTTGAAGCAGAAATGAAAGTTCTTTGATTCCGATTACCAAAAAATTGCCGAAGTAGCTCAGCTGGTAGAGCCACTGATTTGTAATCAGTAGGTCGGGGGTTCGAGTCCCTTCTTCGGCTCATTTAAAATGGGGGTGTCGCATAGTGGCTATTGCAGCAGACTGTAAATCTGTCGTCTCAGACATCGTTGGTTCGAGTCCATCCACCCCCACAAATCTCCAGCAGGAAACTGCTGGAGTAATTATTAAAAAGAATGCGGGAGTAGCTCAGTTGGTAGAGCTTTAGCCTTCCAAGCTAAATGTCGCGAGTTCGAGTCTCGTCTCCCGCTCTTTTTTTTCATAGTGCCGGTTTACCCGGCATTTAAGCTGTTGTAGCTCAGGGGTAGAGCACTTCCTTGGTAAGGAAGAGGTCGTCAGTTCAATTCTGATCAACAGCTCTTGTGTTGCATTATATAACGGAGTAACATAAAAATTTAAAACCAAAAACAACTAGCCATGGCTAAAGAACAATTCGACCGCTCGAAACCACACGTTAACATCGGTACCATTGGTCACGTTGACCACGGTAAAACTACGCTTACAGCTGCTATCACAACTGTACTTGCTAACCTTGGATTTGCTGAAAAAAGAGACTTCTCTTCTATTGACAATGCTCCAGAAGAAAAAGAAAGAGGTATTACCATCAACACTGCACACGTTGAGTACGCCACTGCTAACCGTCACTACGCTCACGTTGACTGTCCTGGTCACGCGGATTACGTAAAGAACATGGTTACCGGTGCTGCACAGATGGACGGTGCTATCCTTGTAGTTGCTGCTACAGATGGTCCAATGCCACAGACTCGTGAGCATATCCTTCTTGGTCGTCAGGTAGGTGTTCCACGTATCGTTGTGTTTATGAATAAAGTGGATATGGTAGATGATACCGAACTTCTTGACCTGGTTGAGATGGAAATCCGCGAACTACTTTCTTTCTATCAGTACGACGGTGATAACACTCCTGTTATCCGCGGTTCTGCTCTTGGTGGACTAAACGGTGAGCCTTCTTGGGTTGCTACCATCATGGAACTTATGGACGCTGTAGATAGCTGGATCGAACTTCCTCCACGTGATACAGAAAAGCCTTTCCTAATGTCAATTGAAGACGTATTCTCGATCACTGGTCGTGGTACTGTAGCAACTGGCCGTATCGAAACTGGTATCATCAACTCTGGTGAAGCAGTAGAGATCCTTGGAATGCAGCCTGAAGGTGAGAAAATCACTTCAGTTGTAACAGGGGTTGAGATGTTCCGTAAGATCCTTGACAGAGGAGAAGCTGGTGACAACGTAGGTCTACTTCTACGTGGTGTTGATAAAGAGCAGATCAAAAGAGGTATGGTTGTTGCCAAGCCTGGTTCTATCAAGCCTCACCTTAAATTCCAAGCTGAGATCTACGTATTGAAGAAAGAAGAAGGTGGACGTCACACTCCATTCAAAGACAGATACCGTCCACAATTCTACTTCCGTACAACTGACGTAACAGGTGAGATCAAGCTTCCAGAAGGTCGCGACATGGTTCTTCCTGGAGATAACTTGACTATTACTGTTGAGCTTATCGTACCGGTTGCAATGGCAAAAGGTCTACGTTTCGCTATCCGTGAAGGTGGTAGAACTGTAGGTGCAGGTCAG
>JAZKEZ010000120.1:0-7056 GCA_040386675.1 Bacteroidota bacterium
GTGGCCGTATTTCCTGTAAACGTACACTTGCTTAAGCTGTAAGTGGCAGTGAGCGACAACGCCCCGCCTGAGCCGGTTCTGGCCTTGTTTCCGGTAAAGCCGGTGTTGGTATATGCTGATGTGGCTGCGGTGTTTTGCGTGTGAACAGCCCCACCCGAAGTTTCTGCGGTATTGTTGGTGAACGTACAGTTTAATGTATTCAGGGTCGTACCTGCCATATAAACAGCTCCGCCTAATAAGCCGGAGCTGTTACCGCTAAGTATACAGCCGGTAAAACTGGCCGGGCCCGAACTATGCACCGCTCCACCTAAACTCGAGCTGCCGGTGGCGGTATTGCCTGTGAAGGTACAATTGGTGTACTTGCCTGTACCGGAGGTGGAGATCGCGCCGCCACTCTGTAGGGTAGTGTTATTCAGGAAATTACAGTCGGTATAGGTCATTGTTGAGGTAGCTCCTCCCTGTACAAGAATAGCTCCTCCGATGGTCTGGCAGGAGTTACCTGAAAAAGTACATGTGCTCAGCGTGGTCTTACTGTCAGCTCTTAGCGCTCCGCCGCTGCCGGCAGAAGTATTGTTCGTAAACGTACAGCCGTTGGCATACAATTCAGATAAGGTATAAATTCCCGCTCCGGAGGACTGGGTCCGGTTGGTGGAAAAGGAGCAGTTGTTCACCACCGTCGGGTTGAGGGATCTGGTGCATACCCCTGCGCCGAAGGCTGCATGATTAGCGGTAAAGGTACAATTACTCACCCTGGCTTTTCCGGAAGCAATGTGTATACCACCGCCTTCTGAATAATTTATACTGTAGGTGCCCCAGCTCATCGTCGAGGTGATATTTCCTGTAGCATTCCGGAAGTTTATGCCGTCTACTAGTATACTATCGGTTTGCACCTGATCTGCAACCACCAGCAGGTGGTAACTGTTGTCAGTACTGTCTGACGGGTTGTTGATGTTCCCGTCCAGGATCACCGGGTTGGCAACTATATCGCTGGTTGCGCTTCCGCCTGTGGCATATCCGCCCAGGAGTTTGTAGCCGCGTGACATATAAAACGAAGTGTCACGTTGCGTTCCGCCTTGCAGTCGGGTAGGGTAATACGTTCCTTTGGCAATCCGTATTTCCTTTACTTCGAAGTACTTGTTCGCATAAACAAGCGCATCGTTCAGGTAATTGTACGCCTGAGACCAGCTTTGTCCGTCGCCGTTCGCGCCGGCAGGATCCACATAAAGTACGCTGGGTAGCGGTGTGTCGCAGGTACGTTCAACGGCTCCGCGGTCAAGTTGCGAACAGGTAACCCGCAGATTACCAAGAACGTCAACCGAATCATTCGGATAGGTCAGTGCCGATAGATTGCCGGTGTTAACGGCCGGGCTGCCTGCCTGTAAGTTGTAATTGCTGGCGGGAACCACAAATCCGCTCGCAGATGAAGGTGTAGAGACTTCAAAAAGCGGATCTGTATTCAGGTTGTTATTGGCCGGTGAGTCTAAATTCTCAATGACAGAGTAACTGGCATTGCTGTTGTCTATCCCGGTATTGTTGGAGTTGCCCCAGAAAATGGAATTGATGATTGAATTACTTCCGTTTACTAAAAACCCGGATAGCGTACTGTTTCCGGCAAAGGTGCAGTTCGCGATCTTATTCAGACCGCTGGCACGCAGAACATATCCGTTGTTTCCTGTACCCACGTTGCCGGTGAAAAGGCAGCTGCTTACATTCAGTGTACCCGAACCTAATTTAAAGATCGTAGCTACTTCTCCGCCGTTTCCTGAGAAAGTGGAAGTGTAGATAGTTAACGTGGTGTTAACCAGTGAATTGGTAGAAGAGAAGTAAATGGCTCCTGCACCGTCTACCAATCCTGATGCGCTATCGCTGATAAAGCTGCATTTATTGATGGTTCCTCCGCCGTTGGCAACGCTTAAGGCGCCGCCTGAAGGGGCTTTATTACCTGTAAAAGAACAAAAGGAATAAGTGGTAGTGGCGGTTGATGATACCGCTCCTCCGTAAGTGGTTCTGGCCACGTTACCCGCAAACGCAGAATTCCGGATAGTGCCTGCAGAACCGGCTATTGAGATGGCACCCGCACTGTTAGCAGCATTCGTGGTAAAGGTACAACCAGTAACAGTAAGCCCGGCGCTTGTATAGATCGCACCACCATCCGCTGTCAGTGACTGGTTACCGGTGAAAACGGAGTTGGTCACAGTAGCAGGTGCTGCCGAGTAAATAGCGCCACCCTGAACATTGCTGGTATTGTTCGTAAAGATACAGGTGCTAACGTCTATACTTCCTGCGATCAAATTGATTGCCCCGCCCGAGTTAGTAGAACTGTTCCTGCTGAACGAGCAATTGTTGAAGGCAAAGGTACCGGACTGTCCGAAAAAGGCTCCCCCCTGACGTGATGAACTGTTATCGGTAAATATACAACCGGTAATTGTTCCTCCCTCCCTTAAATAAAAACCACCACCATCTAATGTGGTCGCATTCGACCTGAACGTACAGGACTTAACAGACATCTGTCCGGTATTGCCATAAACACCCCCACCAATAGAGGATGCGTTTTTTAAGAATGAGCAACTGGCAAGTTGTACCAAAGCGGTACCGTGTTTATATAATCCACCACCATAAAAATTGCTTACGACTACCCCTGCATAGACAGTAGATGACGATGCAGTAGGTGATCCCCCGTTTTGGACGATCATTCCATCTATGATCACACTATCAGTTGCTGAACTGGCTGCAACCACCATTATGTGGTAGGAGTTGTCGGTACTGTCTGCCGGATTGTTGATGTTACCGTCCAGGATCACCGGGTTGGCAACAGAGTCACGGGCAATTGTTCCGTCTGCCGCACCTGAAGGGTACCATCCCGATAGTTTATAGCCCGTTCGGCTTACCAGGAAGGCAGTGGCCCTGTTGGTGCCGGATTGTTCGCCGGTAGGGTAGTAGGTTCCTTTCGCCACGCGGATTTCCTTCACCGCAGGAGTTGCATTCGCATAAACCATAGCGTCTGCAAGGTATTTATACGCCTGCGACCACGCCGAACCGTTTCCGTTGGCTGCGCGGGAAGAATCCACATAAATGACTGATTGTGCCTGGATCGTGTTTGCGAAAAGCAATCCGGTAAACAACAGGATTGATGCACAAAAGGCTTTTAATGAGGAAGTTGAGAGGGTAGATCTGAAATGCATAAAGAGAGTAGCGACAGTTTGGCGCGAATTTATCTCTAATAATGCAATGAGTTCAGATTATGTGACCAACGACATGATTTTGGTATGAACAGGTTGTCATTCCGAGCGCAGCGAGGAACCTCACTCTACCAACCCGCTCTCCTCTAAAAGTTGCGTATAATCATACTGCAAATCCTCATGCAGCTTCGCAATCGACTTATTGATCCTTACCAGCTGCCGGTCGTAAATATTGATCACCGTCTGACTGTTCCGGATGATCATCGGTGCTTTTTTAAGCAGCAGGCAGAAGTTGATCAGGATTTCGATGTCGGTGCCCGAGGCGGGAGAATACTTGATATACTTGTTGGCGATGCGCAGTCCTTTCCGGACGGTTTTCTTGGCCTGGTAGCCACTCCAGCGGTTTATTTCGCTGAAAATCTCTTTTACTTCCTCGTTTACCGCCTTGATGTAACCCGCTTCGTCTTCGGCTTCAAACAACAGGTAGGTCATCAGCTCCTTGTTGTCTTTCTTGTATTTGGCCACTTTCAGGCACAGTGCGACAAGCTCTGGCTGGGTCATTTCTCCCAGTGCCTTTTTGATCTGTGGAAGCGTGGCTGGCTGCATAGGGTAAAAGTAAACGATTTAGTTGCTGATGAGATGCTGCATTTTGTGACACACAATTTCTCTGCCGTTGTGCGTCAATACCGCATCTTCAATAGGAACAAACACAAAACCGTATTTCAGGTAAGCTGCAATTGCGCGTTCGTTGCCTTCAAATACGTACAGTTCGACGGCTTTGCAGTCGAACCGCTCAACACAGCGTTGTTCGAGTGCGGCCAGCAGCTGCTGACCGATTCCTTTCCCGCGTTTCCGGTAATCAATGATCAGTCGGCCGAGGCGCGGAATATTCCTTTCCGTCGGGATGATCTCGCCGAACGCTACCGGTTCGTCATCCACAAAGCCGATGTACCATTCGCGGCCGGGATGTTTCTGCATGTGATTTTCCAACTGCACCGTAGTAAGCGGCCAGGTGAAATCGACAGCCGCAAAAATGAAGAGCGTTTCCTCGTTTTCAACCCAGGATTCCAGCGCAGGGAACCACTTCGGGTCGTAAGGCTTAAGACTGAAGTTCAGGCTCATGTGAAGGAAGAACAGAAGAAAACAGCAGCGCCATCACCATTACCAATCCGCAGCCTATAAGGTTGAACCATAAGAAACCGATATCCATGGTGAAGAACATGGTGATCACCGAGGCCTCAGCAATAATTGCAGCGTAGAAAACGGCATTCGATCGGACATTTTTCAGGTAAAAAGCCGTCAGGAAAATCCCGAGTATCGTCCCGTAAAACAGGGATCCGAGAATGTTCACGGCCTGTATCAGGTTATCGAACAGCGATGCGGTAATGGCGAAGGTGATCACGATCAGTCCCCACACTACCGTTAGTCCGCGAGACACCATTAAATAATGCTTTTCTGATTTTTCGGTCTTCACATTCCGCTTGTAAAGGTCGATGATGGTGGTCGATGCCAGTGCATTCACCTCCGACGAAGTAGACGACATGGCTGCGCAGATGATCACGGCAAACAGCAGTCCGATGATACCGTGCGGCAGGTAATGCAGCACAAATCCCAGGAACACGTAATCGCTGTCTTTGGTCGCCTTTTCATCTGCCTTTAGCGCCTGGCGGATGATCTGCTTGGTTTCGGTGCGTATCTCGTCGCCTTCCTTCCGGATCTCCTGTATTTGTTTGTCTGATGAATTGATGAGTTGCTCATCGCCGCTTTTCAGTCCCTTCACCAATTGCTCTACAGCCACCGATTTTTCACGGAAGTTGGCCGCGTGCTTTTCTTCCTGCTGTTTCAGCTGAGGTGCATACTCGGTTTTCTCAGCGCGGTGATAGGTCGATTCATTGAAGAAGACCGGCGGCGCCGTAAACTGGTAAAACACGAACACCATGATTCCGCACAGCAGGATAAAAAACTGCATCGGGATCTTCAGCAGGCCGTTGAATAGCAGTCCCAGGCGACTTTCGGTAAGCGATGCGCCCGAAATGTACCTGGCTACCTGGCTCTGGTCGGTACCGAAATAGGAGAGCTGAAGAAAAAGTCCGCCGGTAATTCCCGCCCAGATGTTGTAGCGGTCGGTAAAATTGAATGACCAGTCTACAATGTTCATCTTGCCCATTTTTCCGGCAATTTTAATGCTGTCAGTAAAGCCAATGTCGGCAGGCAGCATCGATAAGATCAATCCGAAAATGATGAACATACCGACCATGATCACGGTGAATTGCAGCTTTTGCGTCTGGCTCACCGCCCGTGTCCCGCCCGACATGGTGTACCCGATCACTACGAAACCGATGACCAGTGTGGTTAGCGTGAGGTCCCAGTTCAAAATGGTGGAAAGCACGATTGACGGGGCGTAAATGGTGATTCCCGCCGCAAGTCCGCGCTGTATCAGGAAAAGCACCGATGCCAGTGTGCGGGTCTTCTGGTCGAAGCGGCTCTCAAGAAATTCATACGCTGTATACACCTTGAGTTTGTAATACCTCGGTAAAAAGGCAACGCAGATAATTACGATAGCAAGCGGCAATCCGAAATAGAACTGAACAAATCGCATCCCGTCTTCAAATGCCTGTCCGGGAGTAGAGATGAAGGTAACGGCACTGGCCTGCGTGGCCATAACCGACAATCCGATGGTCCACCAGGGCAGCGTACTGTCGCCGCGTAAATAGCCTTCAAGATTCTTTTGTCCGCGGGTCTTCACGATCCCGTAAATCACGATAAATGCCAGTGTGCCAAGCATTACCGACCAATCCAGCCAATTCATTTCAGCGACCAGGTTAAGACGGTGAATACGGTGATCAGGAAGGCAAGAAAACCGAGAACCAGGGTGTAGAGGTTTCTCCAGCTTCCGAGAATCGGCGGCTTTTCATCATTCATGGGTGAAAAGTAGTAAGAAAGAGGATAGAGTGGTAGGTGGTAGGGAGGTAGGTGGTAAGGTGGGGTTAGTTGCGGGTGAACAAGAGTTCGTAGGAGAGGCCGGTGAGGGTGTCGTTGGGTTCGACCATGTATCTCAGGGTTTCAGGGAGTGTGCGGTTTCCCCGGCTTACGGTGAGATGTGAGGTGAAGTTGAGTGGAAGCAGCGAAACCTGTTCGCCGATCACGCGGTCGATCACGAAATAGCTGCCGGGTTTCCGCAGCCAGGTTGAGTCGGGGAGCAGCAGGTATTTGTCTCCGATTACCTGGGAGGTGAAAGGGACCTTAGCAAGAACCGGCTTGTTTTGCTCCTGGTCGAAAACGGTTTTGATCATGTAGCCGCTAACCGCCGTTTCAAAAATGATCCGCGTTTGCGTCAGTCCGGTGTAGCCGGTGTCTGCTTTTATCTCATTGGTATCGAGATCAGTCGCCGGAATCAACATTGAAAGTTGCCCGGATGAATTCACAGAAACTGGCGCGGTAAAATTGGCTTTGCCGAAGTAGGAATATTCCTGGGGATACGAACCACCGTCAATGGGAGCAGGGTTATCTTTTTCCTTGCTGCAGCCGAAGGAGAGGACGAGTAGGGCGAGTAAAAAATTGTACGCTCTCATAATACGGGGTAAGGGATAAAGAGGTTAAAGGGTTAAGAGGTTAAAAGGTTAAAAGGTTAAGAGTTTAAAGGGTTAGGAGGTTAAAGGGTTAAGGGTTTAAACGTTAAACATTAACCCTTTAACCCCTTAACCTTTTTAATCTTGTTTCTTAAAAACCACATCAAACGACCTTGCACTCGCCGTATCCGCCGTGCTTATCTTGCTCTGTATCGCCGACTGAAGGCTGCTGCTGCCCAGTACGCCGTATTCTGAAGTGAGTTGAGAATTCCCGCTTATGGTGCGACTTTTCACCATATAATAAGCAT
>JAZKEZ010000120.1:7066-7457 GCA_040386675.1 Bacteroidota bacterium
GATATTGTCTGAGGTAAATTCGTACAGGTAAGGACCGATCAAGGCGTAGTTCCCCACTTTAACGTAAGGAAATGTTGTGTCGGTTTTGGCATCCTGGTAACGCAGTTGCGTGGAGCTGTTAAAAGTGATCTTCACATCCCCATAAAGTGAATCGGCAGCGAGCGGCAGCAGGCTGGGCAATAGCGCAATCACCGGATCTGTAGCCGTTGGGTGATTGGGAGCATCTATTTTAGAAGTCTGGGTAAAGGTCTGGATCGAAGAAGGATTTCCCGCAGAACTGAACGCGAAAGTAGTCGGGTAAGAGCTAATCACCTGGTCGCTTTTGTCTTTTTTGCAAGAGGCCAGCGAGACTAACACGGTGAGGGAGAGGAGGAGGAAGGTGGTTTTCATG
>JAZKEZ010000121.1:0-8051 GCA_040386675.1 Bacteroidota bacterium
CAAACATAGTAAATATCAGGTATTGCCGACCTGCCTCAGAAGCGGTAGGAAAGATTGGCCTGTATTACCGCGTAATTGTCACTCCTGTCTCTACCCGAACCGCTGATTACATTCATTTTACGCAACCCTACACCGAATAATAAGCTGATGTTGAAGTGCTTTGCAGGCTGGAACATCACCCCGTTATTTACCTGGAAAGCAATAGTACTGTAGGTATTCCTGCTGTCAGTGGTATAATAATCATAGTAGCGGTTCTCGTTTTGTCCGAAGCGGAAAGCAGGTCCGATAAAATATCTGGCACGTCCTTGTCCCGCAGGATAGAGGTTAAGATCGATCCCCGACTGGAACACATTCGGATATTGGCGAACGCTGGTATTGGCAGTCGAATTCATTCCGATGATCAGCGGAACTTTAATACCAATGAACCCGCTATTCAGGATCCGTTCGTAGCTGAAGCCCACCTCGTTGAACAGGATCGACAGGAAATCGAAACTGATCACATTAAAACCATAACCACCATTTCCGGCCGGGGTTTCCGGCTCGCGGTTTACCGGTGGCGCAGGTGCGTAATTCTGGCGACCGGCGTTCGGATCGTTGGTAAAACTATCTACGGTTCCGTTCTGGTAAACGATCTTTTCTACCGCTTCCTTCCGGATCTTGTAGTTGGGGCCTTCCAGGTTATTGTACATTTTGTAAACGACAAATTCTTCACCGATCTCCATCACTTTTGATGAGGTTACTTCGCCGGTTTTTTTGTAGATCTTGTCCTGGGCGCTTACGCCAAATCCGATCAGCAGGCAGATAATGGTCAGAAAATTTTTCATGATACAAGTTTGAGAGGGTTGAACGGTTACGTATTTATTGATCCAAAATAAGAGAATAAATGCAGATGAACCGAAACATTGCGACACAAAAAAAGCCTCCCGGAAATACCGGAAGGCTTTGAATCAGTTCATCGGCCAATCCTCTAATCAACCACTTATCCAATCATTTAATGGTAAGTTATGCTTTAACAGAGATCAGTTCAGCCATTCTCGCACCGATTTCGGCTGGAGAATCTACAACGCTGATTCCGCACTCTCTCATGATTGCTTTTTTAGCCTGGGCAGTATCCTCGTCGCCACCAACGATAGCACCTGCGTGACCCATTGTACGGCCTTTCGGGGCAGTTTCACCTGCGATGAAACCAACTACCGGCTTGGTGCCGTTTTCTTTGATCCAGCGGGCTGCATCAGCTTCCATGCCTCCACCGATCTCACCGATCATAATGATCGCATGCGTGTCAGGATCGTTCATTAGCAGTTCAACCGCTTCTTTGGTAGGAGTTCCGATGATCGGGTCGCCACCGATACCGATAGCGGTAGAGATACCAAGACCTGCTTTAACTACCTGATCAGCAGCCTCATAGGTAAGGGTTCCTGATTTTGATACGATACCAATGTTTCCTTTTTTGAAAACGAAACCAGGCATGATACCTACTTTGGCTTCACCCGCAGAAATCACACCCGGACAGTTTGGTCCGATCAGGCGACAGGTTCTGCCTTTCAGGTATTCTTTTACTTTAACCATATCACGGGTTGGAATACCTTCAGTGATACAAACGATCACTTTGATACCCGCTTCAGCAGCTTCCATGATCGCATCAGCAGCAAATGCAGGTGGTACGAAGATGATAGAAACATCAGCACCGGCTTTATCAACCGCATCTTTTACCGTGTTGAATACAGGACGATCAAGGTGAGTGGTCCCGCCTTTTCCAGGAGTAACACCACCAACAACGTTGGTACCGAACTCAATCATCTGCCCTGCATGGAAAGTACCTTCGCTTCCGGTGAAACCCTGAACGATAACTTTCGAATTTTTGTTTACTAAAACGCTCATAATGAAACGATAATCGTCTATGAATTAAAGAAATATTCTTTTCGAGGGGGCTAAATTAAAAGTTTTATTGCTTCAACCTATTGCGATAGTTTAATTTGCGTAAAAAACGCCGAATGCTCTACCTCAACGACGATACGATCTGCGCCCTATCTACCGCTCCCGGCACTGCTGCCATTGCTGTTATCCGTATTTCAGGTAAGGAAGCGTTCATGATGGCGGAAGCGATCTTTTCCAAAACCCTTCAGGACAAACGTTCGCATACGACGCATTTCGGACAGATCAGGAACGACGAGCACATTATTGACGAGGTGTTGATCAGTATTTTTAAAGGTCCGGCGTCGTATACCGGAGAAGACACCGTTGAGATTGCCTGTCACGGTTCTCCGTACATTCAGCAGGAGATCCTCAAGTTGCTGATCGCCTACGGATGCAGGATGGCCACTGCCGGTGAATATTCACTCCGTGCCTTTGCCAACGGAAAGATGGACCTGAGCCAGGCCGAAGCCGTTGCCGATCTTATTGCCTCCAACTCAGCCGCATCGCACACCATGGCCATGCACCAGATGAAAGGTGGATTCAGCAAAGAGATCGGGATTCTGCGCGAAAAACTCATCGACTTTGCGTCGCTCATTGAATTAGAGCTTGATTTTGCCGAGGAAGATGTGGAATTCGCCGACCGCACTGCGCTGTCTTCATTACTGAACGAAGCGATTACCCTTATAGACCGGCTGATCCACTCGTTCTCTGTTGGAAATGTGCTCAAGAACGGAATCCCTGTGGCCATTGTCGGTGCGCCCAATGCAGGAAAGTCGACATTATTGAATGCCTTGTTGAACGAGGAACGCGCCATTGTTTCCAACATCGCCGGAACTACCCGCGATGCGATAGAAGATGAGATGATCATTGATGGTATCGCTTTCCGTTTTATTGATACCGCCGGAATACGCGACACTACAGACATTATTGAGAATCTGGGTATTGAAAAAACCTACGAAAAAGCCCGCCAGGCCCGCATCATCCTTTACCTCACCGACCTTACCGATCCGCATTGGAGCGATAAAGCGGTAAAAGGGATCGCGCTGCTCCGGGAACTCGAACCGCGTGAAGAAAAAGAGATCATTGTACTTGCCAATAAAATGGATGAAGTAAGCGGCTCTGTAGACACGCAACAGATCGATGCGCGATTGCTTTCCATCTCCGCCAAAAACGGCCAGGGAATCGAAGAACTCCGGTCACTGCTCTCAGAAAAAGTAAACCTCGGAGAACTGCACTCCGGCCAGGTTATCGTAACCAACACGCGTCATTACGAGGCACTGCTCCACGCCAGAACCGCACTCAACCACGTAAACACCGGCCTCAACGATCGCATCAGCGGCGACCTGGTAGCTATGGACATCAGACAGGCATTGCATCACCTAGGGAGCATTACCGGCCAGATTACGACTGAAGATTTGCTAGGAAGTATTTTTTCGAGGTTTTGTATTGGAAAGTAGATCGTCAAAAATTCACTTACCGATCACAAAATGACTTACTACTATTTCACAGTAATAATAAGCGTTTCATACTTCACTCCAAAAAACAATTTTGGAAGTCTCGGATAATTTTTGATTTTTTTCTCAGCCGTCCCCATAAATCAAATCGGACAAAACTGGGACAGCTTGACCAAAACCTACATCATTGATGGTAATCCTGCGCGAAAGGAAAACTTCGGCACACTTAGCATCTCGGTTTCTTAATGTTGGGAAAAAGGCATCAAAGGGTAGTTATCACTCTAACCCTGCAACTCCAGAAAATAGAAACAAGATAAGGCTATACTGGAATTAGGTAAAATCATCCGGAGTTAAAGACTTTATGAATTATGAACCGGCGCACATGGGGTAACCCGAAAAAAGGAGAGTGATGTACAGGATTTTATTGAATACTTCAAAACTCTTGGTTAGCGAAGAGATATTTAATCCTGGAGAACAAGTGCGAAATTTTCGCCTGAACTGTAAAATATCGGGATTGAATTCTGAGGATTCTCTCAATCGTCCGAACTTAAGATGGAATGTATCAAATTAAGTGTTTTTCATTAAGTTTAATTTGGAGATTTAAGTAGACTACAATTCCGTTTGAATAAATTGGAAAAAATGAATTCACCGTAAATAGGTTACGGTTTGAGAGAGTTTCCAGATAAGTGCGCATCCTGAATTTTCACGCCAGGTATGGTTTTCTTTATGGTTTCACTCAACCTGCTCAGCGCCTCCTTAATGTTCTTCAACGCTTCTTCCCGGGATTCAGATGGCAAATACAGAAGATCAATATCCACCGAAAGTCTTGGGAATGGTCGGTAGAACAGATTAATTGCTGTTCCGCCTTTCAATGCGAAGCACTTTTCGGAATTCAGTAAGGGGAGCACCTTTACTAATAGTTGGACCTGCTTATAGTAGATTGAGCTGCGATTCATAAGTCGTAGTTAGATGTTATAGGAACCGTTATTTTAAAATCATTATCTAACTGTCCGCCTTTAGCTATTACCCTATTACCAGATCCAAGATGAATCGTGTTCAGCTTGAGGTTTTGGTACCAGTTATATTCATAATTCTTTCCAAACCATAAAAAGAGTCGCTTCGTCTTTACGCTGGTGCAAAGCTCCAGCAAGCGCTGGAGTTTCCTTGGTGAAAGAGTTGTTATTCCTTGTAAGAGTTGATGAGCATGATTAAACGTCACCTCATCCGGGATATCCGCAAGTAATTCCAGACAAGCCAATTCAGGTCGTGATACTTTAACCGGGTCATTTCCGTCAAATGGTTCTTCGCTGTAAAATTCTTCAAGAACCATCTGAGCAACGCCTTGAAACAACTCACTTCGCAAATGTTTTCGAAATTGAACTTCAGGGTCAAGCAGATTTACCCAATAAGGTAGCTTATCGGTACCATACAGATGAATAGTTTGTTTCTTCCCGGAAGTAACGTAATGACCATAACCCTTAAGTTCAAGTGCCGTTAACCCACCTATGGTTAAATCGGTTTTAAATATTTGTTGCAGAGCCTCCACCACCACTTGCCACTTTGGCTTTCTATTGCCCCTGGTGTAAACTCCTTTAGCAACTACGGTTAATTCCCCACTCTTTACGAGATTATCAACGGCCGAAGTTGAAAGGTTACCTTCATCCAGCAGCCAGGGTCTGCTAGTAAGGGCTCCTTCTGGGATAAGTCCCTGTACTTCTTTTCTGCGGGTTGCATTTAAGGCCATGGTTTATCATTTTTCATCTTGACGGCGATCATCGCCGTGAAAACAAATTTCGGTAAACTGATTGATTTATCAAAATGAAATTTGACGGCGATGATCGCCGTGATAATCCATTTTGGTAAATAAACTAGAACCAGCATTACCGCCAAAGGATATATTTGACTTTGTGGTCACTTACAGCTACCTTAGTGGAACTTCTGAACCATAACAGAAGTTCCACTAAGGTAGCTGTATCTAAACCAGTATAGTACATCACAATATTTGTCACAATTATCTGAGAAAATTGTGACAATACACCCAACCAAAAACCTCTATAAATAACTGAATGCCAATCAGTTGATCAGAAATTACAAGAATAGCAGTCAGCAATATTTTTCCAGAATCACCTATATACCCTTGGGGGTAGAATTTTCCAAATCGCAATCTGTAATAATCCCTTTGCTCAGAGTCCTTGTTCAACTTTTTGGAATGTTCACGAAACGTGAACACGCATTTTCTTGAACATAGTTCAAAATCCAGAGCAATCCAAAATGATCAAAAGCAACTTAAAAAAGCGGTGTCAAAACCATGTAGAAATTGCTAATTTCACCCTCGGTTCCATTTTGGAAAATTAAATATTGTACATTTTAAAAAGCCCTGAAATAGGCTATCTGTCTCAGTTCTGTCTCACAACTACCCTATCTAACTGTCCCTTAGGGACGCTGGTATTATATATAGGGGAAGTTAGTGATATGCCAAAAACTGCAATCAACTGGATATTAAAACACCCTCAATTTTTCATCACAACTACCTACTCCCAATTTCGAAAAAAAATTTACCTTCATACCCATCCCTAATTTGAACGTAAATGAACAAGAAACTCAAACTGAACCAAATCCAGGTTCGGAGCTTCAGAACCTCTGAAGCAGAAAGCATTAAAGGCGGTTTGCTAGAAACCCATTACAGTTGCCTTAAAATTCTCACCTGCGACCTTGCGGCCTGTGCCGTGAGCCTTCAGGGAAACATTTGTCCGACCGGAACCATCGGCTGACACTGCTCCGCAACCTCTAAAACAACAACATATGAAAAAACGACTAAAACTGAATGACGTTAAAGTTCAGAGCTTTGTAACGTCTGAAACCGAACAGATCAAAGGAGGAATTCTGGAAACCGCATACAGCTGCCTGGCTTACATCAGCTGCGATGTAGCCGGTTGCCTGGTTACCCGTTATGGCGACAATTGTATCGGAGGCGGTGCCCTGAATACAGTTGTTTGCGTAGCTCCTTAAGCGTAACTTTTCAGGCATCCCTATGAAAAAGTTAAAATTGAATGATCTGAAGATTCATAGCTTCCGCACTTCTGACGAAGACGCGAATCAAATCAAAGGCGGAACCATACGCCCAACCGCGGCCAGCTGCCTGGATTATATTTCTTGCAGTCCGCTGCAATGCCTCATTTCCAGGAACGGACCGATCTGCCTGGAGCATTGATCTGTATGACGCATCACCATCAGCTTATTTTCGAAGGAAAACAGAGCAGTTGAGCCTTCCGGAAGAATGCACTGGTGGTGCGCACCAACCCAACTAAACAGGGTTGCCGATATTTTCGGCAACCCTGTTTTCATTTACAACAGCCCACGAAAGTTTAGAGAACCATCTATCTTTATCAGCCACCTGATTATGGTGTCACCACTTACTTAATTTCTATGCTGAAATACGCATTACTGATATTCTCCTCTCTGCTCCTGCTTCACCTTTCCGCTCAGCAGACCAGAAAAACAGCATCCGAACACCCATCGAGCGCATACATTATTCAGGACAGTGTAATGATCAAAACACGGGACGGTACCTTCATTTCTGCAATCGTGGTGCGTAAAAAAGCCGACGACGCACCGAAGCCTGCAGTGCTTCAGAATACCATCTATGTAAGGGATTACGGCCGCGACATGACCTCACTGAAAGAGTGTGCTGACCGCGGGTATGTAGGAGTTATCGCTTATTCACGCGGTAAACGGTTTGGTACCGACGAAATCCTTCCATACGAAAACGACGGTACAGATGCCTACGATGTGATCGATTGGATAAGCCGGCAAAGCTGGTGCAACGGAAGCGTAGGTATGTTTGGCGGAAGCTACAACGGCTTTACGCAATGGGCAGCCTGCAAGAAGCTCCATCCGGCGTTGAAGACTATTGTTCCATACGTAGCCAACCGACCGGGAATGGGCCTTCCCATGGAAAACAACGTTTTTGTGAACCCGAATTACGAATGGGCATTTTACGTTGCAAACGATCGTTACCTGGATACCATAACTGCCAACAACCGCCAGCGATTCAGGACCATGCAATGGAACTGGTGGTATTCCGGGGTGAGTTACAATAAACTGGACAGTATCGACGGGTATCCTAACCGGCTCTTTCAGCGATGGATCACGCATCCCTCATTTGATGAATACTGGCAGAAAATGGCACCATATGAAAACGACTTCGCCCAGATCACCATTCCGGTTGTCGCCATCGACGGGTATTACAACGACTCACAGAATTCGGGGCTGTACTATCTCCGCGAACTTGAAAAATACAACCCGAAAGCCAATTACTATCTGATCATCGGCCCTTACGGTCATTTCGGTGCACAACGTGGCGGAGAAGAAGTGATCAATGGCTACACCGTAGATAAAGATGCACGAATTGATACCAAAGCAATCACTTACGAATGGCTGGACCATATCCTGAAAAACGGACCAAGACCGGCAATTCTGAAAGATCGCGTGAATTACCAGGTAATGGGAGCCAATGAATGGCGGAGTGCCTCTTCCCTGTCGAAAATATACAACGAGCACCTTACTTTCTACCTATCAGATCAGGCTTCGGGAAGCGTTCATTCCCTCAATTCCAAAAAACCCGGTAAGTCCGGATTCCTGGGTCAAACCGTGGACTTTACAGATCGTGAGCACAGCAAT
>JAZKEZ010000121.1:8061-12681 GCA_040386675.1 Bacteroidota bacterium
CGACTATTATCCCGATCCTATCATTCGAAAAACCATCGACACTACCAGCGGATTCATCTTCATCAGCGAACCGATTCAGGAACAAATGTTGATCAATGGTTCATTCGTGGGAGAGATCCGGCTTTCGATCAACAAGAAAGACCTCGATTTGGGACTTACTCTTTATGAACTGATGCCTGACGGCGAATACTTTCATTTGGGATATTATATCGGCAGGGCAAGCTACTCAGCGGATATCACCAGAAGAAACCTGCTGACTCCCGGAAAAAAAGAAAGCATTCCATTTTCAAACACCAAACTTGTGAGTCGCCAGTTGAGTAAAGGAAGTCGGCTGGTTATTTACCTGGACGTTAATAAAAACTCATTTTCCCAGCTCAATTATGGAAGCGGAAAAGACGTGAGTACAGAGAACATGAATGATTCCGGCGAGCCACTCACTGTAAAGTGGTACAATGACAGCTTTGTGAAAATTCCGGTTCTCAGGGTTAAATAGCCTGTTGCAGTCATTCCCAATTCTTTCCCAATTTGCCTTCTTACTTTGATAGCTCCTCAAAACCGAACGACCATAATTGCTGAACGATGAAAATACTCCTGGTGGAAGACGAGCCGGAAATGTGCAGGATCATTACACAGTCTTTAGAAAAAGAATTGTTCCTTGTCGAAATCGCCAACGATTTTCTTACAGCTTCCGAAAAGATAAATACCTACGAATACGACATCATCCTGCTTGACATTATGCTTCCGTATGGCAATGGACTTGACTTACTTGATGAGCTGAAGCAACAGGATAAAAAATCGAACGTCATCATCATTTCGGCAAAAAACGATGTAGATGATAAAGTAAAAGGACTGAACCTCGGTGCAGACGATTATCTCGCAAAACCTTTTCACATTGCCGAGCTGACCGCCAGGATCAAATCGGTTTTCAGGAGAAATCAACTGGAAGGAAACAGGTATCTGGAATATACGAATCTGAAGCTGGAGCCTGAAAAAAGAGAAGTCCTTATCAGCGATAAGCCACTGATCCTGAACCGTAAAGAATTTGATTTACTCGCTTACTTCCTGCTCAACCGTGAAAGGCTGATCAGTAAAACCGCCATTGCTAAACACATTTGGGGTGACCACATCGATCAATCCGACGATTTTGAATTTATTTACTCACAGGTCAAAAACCTCCGGAAAAAACTGAAGGAATCGGGTGCTGAAGCCGAAATCGTGGCAGTTTATGGAATGGGTTACAAGTTTACCTCGGTATGAAATTACACAACCACACGCTCCGGTACCTGTCTGTTGCACTCTTTCCAGTGATTGCGGTTTGGGCCGTGGTGTTTTATTTCAATATGCTCGACGAGATTTACGACAGTATTGATGATGGTCTTGAAAATTCAGAGTTATTGATCATTGAACACTTTAAACGCGATCATAGCATTGCACTCCGGGATGAATTTCTCGAAAGCAATTACCAGATCCACCCCATTTCTGTTGAAGCCGCATCGCGGTATAAGACCATATACTTCGACTCACTGCTGTATATGGTCAACGAAAAGGATTATGAGCCTGTGCGGGTTTTGAAAACCAGCTTTAAGGCAGGCCTCGATCACTACGAATTAATTGTATTTTCATCTATGGTCGAGGAAGATGACCTGGTTGAAGACCTTTTTTACGCCATCATCTGGCTGTACATCATCCTGATTGTCAGTGTACTGATCATTAACAACTGGCTGCTCAGAAAAATATGGAAACCGTTTTATGATATCGTAGATAACCTCCGGAATTTCAAACTGGACGAAAGCCAGTTTAATCCTGCCGCGGCAACCAAAGTAACCGAATTCAACCAGCTGAACGACGCCGTAAACGAGTTGCTGCTCAATAACCTGGAGACTTTCCACAATCAGAAACAGTTTATAGAAAACGCTTCACACGAGTTGCAAACGCCCTTGGCCATCAGCATTAACCGGCTGGAATTACTGGCTGAGAAAAGCATACTGCCGGAAAACGAAATGGCTGAACTCGGGGCTGTGGTACTGACGCTCGAACGACTCACCAGGCTCAATAAAACGCTGCTCCTGATTTCTAAAATTGATAACCGGCAATTTCCCTCCATCGCGTCAATTCATATTACTGAATGCTGTAGGCACGTTGTGAATGAATTGAGCGATCTGGCGGAATTCCGGGAAGTCGAAGTTTCGGTGATTGAAGAAAGATCGGAAACGGTTGAAGCCAATCCCGAATTATTTTCCACTCTCATCACTAACCTCGTTAAAAACGGCATTGTACACAATTACCCCGGAGGAGCTGTCCAGATACAACTAAACGATTCGTGCATAACAGTTGAGAATACCAGCAGACATGGCGAGTTGGATGCATCACGGATATTCGACCGGTTTTACAAGGGCTCAGCATCAGGAACCGCATCTTCGGGTCTGGGACTGTCACTGGCCCGATCTATTGCACACTTATACGGTTGGGAGATTGGTTATCACTTTGACGGAAGAAAACACAGTTTCTCCATCCACCTGCACTGATTCCCGATTCTTTCCCGATTCGCATTGTTGATTTGAATAAAAACAACAATGAAACGCATCCTCTACCTTATCCTATTCCTTTTTCCATTTAGGGCTTATACTCAACATCAGGTTCCCAAAATCTCTCACGCCGAACCGGTATACTTCGACCTGGTTCGTGATCTCGGTGCGCGGAAAGGCGAAAAAGAACTAAATCTCGGGGCAGGTTTTTACAGCGACCAAGGGAAATATTCCTCTGCTTACCTTGTTGAATACGAGTTTGCCCCGGTCAACCGACTGGGGGTGGAAGTTGAAATTCCGTTTTCTTTCAGCAGGATGTCTCCTGGTGATGATGAAAAAAACGCCAGCCGGATAAAAGGCATTGAAGCCTTCAAAGTCGCCACTCAGTATTCCTTCCTGGTTGCACCGAAGGCACAGATTACCATGGCGATTGGTTATATGCTGGAAAGCGAACGTAAAGCTTCTGATTTGATGCACTGCGACGGCTTTGTGCATACTCCATTTCTTGTTATCGCAAAAAAGTGGGGCAATTACTTCCACACCATGATCTATTCCGGTCCACAACTGGAATGCGCAAGATCGGGAAGGCAACAAAATACCTTACTGGTAAATTCAAGTGTGCATTGGGTGATACCCGGAAGCCGCAATTTTGTTGGTATGGAGCTCAACCAGGAGGTTACATCTCATGCCACTTACAGCACATTCCGCCCCCAGGTAAAGCTCTTTTTATCGTCAACGAGCGCATTAGGTATAGCTATTGGTATACCGGTAAGTAATGGCGGTCAGAACATGGATGTATTGTTCCGTTGGATTTACGAACCCCAAAACAAAAAATAAACCGGCTTACCGGAATCAAATTATCACCAAAATCCCACTATCATGAAAACCACTTTTTTAACCCTGGTACTTGCTGCAGGTTTCGCTGTAAGCGGATTTGCTCAGAAAATGATCAAAGAAAAAAACGTTCCTGACCACATCAGCAGCGCAGTTCACAAAAAATATCCTTCCGCTACTGACATCAAGTGGGAAGACAATGGACCTGATTTTAAAGCTGAATTCAAAAGCAACAAGATGGATCACAAACTCTGGATCACGAGTACCGGAGTGATCGTTAAAGCGAAAGAAGACATCACCAACGAGATGATCCCATCAAACATCCAGCAAAAAATCGCTAACGATTTTACCGGTATGACGATTGACGAAGCTGAAAAACTTGAGATCAACAGCCGTGTATACTATGTAGTTGAACTTACCGGTCAGCCAGGTGGGGATCGTAAAGTAACCTTCAATCCTGACGGTACAGTTGAAAACAATATTTTGGATTAACGTGTAAACTCCAAAAAGAAAGAGGCCAATTCCATTACGGTATTGGCCTCTTTAATTTAGTTGGAAGTCCCTGTAAGATCAGCATTTGCAGAGGTTACCCTACAAATCAAAACCCAATTCCTCAACCTCACTTACACAGGACTTTCGGACAAAGGAGCTCTCACCCTCCCCGGTCAATGTCTTTACTTACGATGATTTTCGCTTTCCGGTTCTAACAGGTACCGGAATCGGAACCAGTTTCTTACCTGGTAACCATTTAGCGAGCCATCTCTCCAATAATTCCCTCATACTTTTTAGTTTAGTTACTGTGCCGCTATTACTTAAAAAGACGCGACACACAATTGTCGTTTTAACTTCAAGCTGATAAACGTAATCGCGTGTTGTAAATTGAGTGAAGCGAGGTTAAATTTTATTTTCTGCCTACCAGCCTCAAGAGATCTCTGGCAGAGTGTTGCCACTTAATAGCCCGTCAATCCCACATTTCAAGTAAAAACCTGCGATACTCCCTGCAAGGTAAAGGGAATAGTTGTCTCCCCGACAAATGGATTCGGATAATTAAAGCTATCTAAACCTTCTTGATCACATACGTCACTACACCCCAGACAATGAAGTTCTCTCCTTCTGTTACCTTAATGGGTTTCATGTTGCGATTCGCCGGAATCAGGTATACACAGCCGTCACTGACAGTCATTTTTTTTAGTGTGAACTGTCCATCTACATAACACACAGTTATCGAACCGTTTATAGGCCTTAAAGAACGATCGATCAC
>JAZKEZ010000121.1:12691-15159 GCA_040386675.1 Bacteroidota bacterium
TTTCTAAAGATTCTGTTGAGGGAGCGGGAAGCGCCCCGGACAATGCCTGATGAAGCTGAGTTCCAAGTGCGTCATCACCCATTTCAAATTGCCTTGCTATCATAATCTGTTTGTTAAATAAACACGTTAATGATTACAATATAATCAAACGATTTTAGAAAACAAACCTAAAAACGACTTACAGCTTCTTTTCTTCGATCAGCGACTCCACATTGGCATCTTTACCAATATAAGTGGTGAGTTGATCCAGTACCTGCCGCGCCACATCGCTCCTGTTATTGCTAACCAGGTATTTAGCATATTCCACGTGTGCATACTTCAGCATTTCTATGCGGTCTTTTGGCTCACCAGAAAAACCATCCAGTTTGGCTACCTGATCTTTGAAGGTCTGCAAGTATTTGTCTCCGTTCACCGCATCATTAGCCTCGGTCCGCATGGTATACATCATGTAATTGACACTGTAATCATCAGGCTCAACAGCGAGGATCAGTTTATAAATCTGTTCCGCTTTCGACTGTTTCCCTAAATCCAGTTGTGCATTCGCTGAATCTTTGGCGGTTTTCCTCAGTTTTCCGAAAAATGCTTCATTCTCCTCCCAGAACTCCAGGTAATTCAATCCTTGTTTCTGACTGTTTTTCTCGTCTTTCTTGCGATACTTTCCAGCCCACTTCAGCGATTCTTTGATCCCTTCCGGGTAGGCACTCGCATATTGCTCAAGGAACGACATCTCATACAGACACATAGAAGCATATAGGTAAGGAAGGGCATCTTTGCTGGTTTCCTCATCTTCAGTAACCTTCACGCTTTTTTTGTAGCACTTCTCATAATCACCGTCCATGTAGTACGCCATCAGATCAAGGTGCTTACGGTCGCTTCCCTGTGGAGCCATACTTCCCTTAGATGAATTTCCTTTGGCCGGTTTTTCCGTTTTTACAGGCTCCTCTTCGCTACCAGCCGGTTTTTTGTTGCGCTGTGCGCTCACACCAATTGACAGAAGCGTTAAAAACGATAAAAAGAAAAGACGTTTCATATTTACTTGGATTTGCTGCAAATTAAGAACTTTGGCACAAATTAGCCGAATGAGAATCGATATCATCACTGCCGTCCCTTCATTACTGGAAAGCCCTTTTAACGATTCGATCATTCAACGTGGAAAGAACAAGCAAATTGTTGAGATCGTGATCCACAACCTGCGGGATTACAGCACCAACAAGCACAATACCATCGACGATTATGCTTTCGGAGGAGGTGCCGGAATGGTGATCAGTATAGAACCTGTAGCTGCGATCCTGGATAAACTAAAATCCGAACGGACTTACGACGAGGTGATCTACATGACCCCGGATGGAAAGCTTTTCGACCAGCGGACTGCCAATGCACTCTCATTGAAAGGAAACCTGATCATTCTCTGCGGACATTATAAAGGTGTTGACGAACGCATACGTGAACATTACATCACCCGTGAAATATCCATTGGAAGCTATGTACTTTCAGGAGGTGAACTCGCAGCCGCGGTGGTCGTGGATGCCGTAGTAAGATTGTTACCCGGAGTCCTTAACGACGAAACCTCTGCCCTCACCGATTCGTTCCAGGACAACCTGCTGGCTCCGCCTGTTTACACCCGGCCTTCAGAATTCAACGGATGGAAAGTCCCGGAAATACTGCTTTCAGGAAATGAAAAGCTGATTGAAGCCTGGAGAATGGAACAGGCGATGGAGCGGACCAGGACCAGGAGACCGGATTTGCTGGAAGACTAATTTACAGTGAAGAACTAAGAGTGAAGAACTAAGAGTTAGGTGGTCTGAAAATGCACAACCGACTGATTTTTAAGGTACATTTGTCCCGAAGAAAAAAAATTACCGGGATCAGCATTGATTCGGGAATAAATTTTGTAATATTGCCCACCCAAATTTAGGGCAGAATCTATCAATAATTAAGGTCATGGATTTTTTGAATCAAATCATAGCTGAAATCAATCCTAAGCAGGAGTTGCCAGCGTTTAAAGCCGGTGATACTATTACCATCAGCTACAAAATTAAAGAAGGTAATAAAGAGCGTATCCAGCAGTTCCAGGGTGTTGTTCTTCAGCGCAGAGGAAGCGGTTCAACCGAAACCTTTACTGTTAGAAAAATGTCTGGTAACGTAGGTGTGGAAAGAATTATCCCGGTAAACTCTCCATTCATTGACAAGATCGAAGTAAACAAGCGTGGTTCTGTTCGCAGAGCTCGTATCTTCTATCTTCGCGACCTTAAAGGGAAAGCAGCTCGTATCAAAGAGAAAAAATACATCGCTAAACCGAAAGTTACGGCTTAAGCAGTTAGCGTTTTTCATATTTAAAAGGCCTCGGGTTATTCCGGGGCTTTTTTGTTTTTACATATGGAGTAAGGGGAAAGTGGAAGGATGCCATGCTCTAACCCATAGATCATTCATTTTATATCAGCGTTCATTTTCCTTTCCAATGAGAATTT
>JAZKEZ010000121.1:15169-16624 GCA_040386675.1 Bacteroidota bacterium
CCTCGTATGTTGCTCTGTAGCTTTGAAATCTGACTCAGAGATGTATTCAAGCCTTTTGGAAATCACCAATTGGGTTTCAAGTTCACAGCTTGATCCGATACTGATGGAAATGAAGTAGGAAAATTGTCGGATAGAACTCCTTCCGGCCCCTTCAGCGATATTCGAAGAGATAGATACCGCAGCTCTTCTCATCTGTGATGTGATCCCAAACATTTCCGTTTTAGGAAACATCGCAGTTAACCGGTAAATATCCTGGCACAAATCCAGCGATAACTGCCAGATCTGTAATTTTCTAAAATCAGTGGTCTGCATTTTTTTGAGGACCAAATTAGACATGCAGAATTAATGATTCCACCATCAACTACCCTCTGACCCATCCCAAATAAGAAACAGTACCTTCGGCTTAGCATCCTGCCACTTTCCTGTACATCCTCTCCCTTCCACCTTCCACCTTCTCCCTCCTCACCTACTCCTTACCACCCACCACTTACCACCCTATCCCCCACAAAAAAACCCCGGAATAACCCGAGGCCTTTTTGTTAACCAACTCTATGTCTTAATCACATCACGGCTTGCCCGCTCCACCTTCAAGTTCCTTCGCTTTCTTCTCGCGCTGCATTGGGTTCTCCTGCAGAGTCTGCTGTCTTTCTTTAAACATCTCAAAACGTGTAGGAACCGCCTGGCTTGGCCAGTAATTGTTTGCGATCTCTACGTCGGCAGTTTCAAACTGTGGATCCAGGGCGATTGAAGTTACCTTTTTTGAAGTAACGAACACCTTGGTCACCATCTTATCGTCGAATCTCCAGATCTCAACAGGAAGGTCCTTACGCTCCTTTGTTCCGTCTTCGTAAGTAAACTCTATCAGGACCGGAGTTGGCATCCCTGTAACGTTCTCGATCTTCAATTGGTAATAATTGCTTCTGTTGTCCAGGATCATCTTCTCGTCTGCAGATAGTTTTTCGTAATACGTCTGATAGTCTTTCTTATCTACTGCATTGTACTTGAATTCATCAAAATTGGTGTAGAAGTCAACCAGCTTTGCATCCTTCTCTTCTGCGGTTTGTGGAATGGCCTTCAGGTTACGCTCATAGGTCACATCAACCGGGCGTTTTCCGGCAAGGTCTCTCTTTGATTTACTGTCAATTTCCGGGTTCTTTGTATCCAGTTCAAAGTTTTTAACCTCAACCAAGTTAAGGTCTACGTGATCATTGGTGTAAAACCAGCTTCTCCAGAACCAGTCCAGGTCAACTCCTGACGCATCTTCCATCGTCCTGAAGAAATCTGCAGGAGTAGGGTGTTTGAATTTCCAGCGTTGTGCGTATTCTTTAAAAGCGAAATCGAACAATTCTCGGCCCATAACGGTTTCGCGAAGCACGTTAAGCGCTGTGGCAGGTTTCCCGTAACCGTTGTTACCAAACTGAAGTACACTTTCAGAATTCGTCATGATCGGGTTCT
>JAZKEZ010000122.1:0-3242 GCA_040386675.1 Bacteroidota bacterium
AAAGAAGCGACACTTTCTTTGGTCCTTTCTTTGAAAAGAAAGGACAGCAACAAACCATGCGTCAAACCAGGTAATTAAAAACGATCATCGAACTTGCAGAACACAACATTTAATTATTAACTATCTGTCCGTCTTTCATCAGTACTCTCCTATCCGCGCTTTCCGCCAGGGTTTCATTGTGTGTTACGATCACGAACGTCTGGTTGTAATGGTCGCGTAGTTTGAAAAACAACTGGTGCAGTTCCTTTGCATTGGCAGAATCGAGGTTTCCGCTGGGTTCGTCGGCAAATACAACTGCCGGGTTGTTGATCAGTGCCCGTGCAACTGCCACGCGCTGCGCTTCTCCGCCCGAAAGCGTGGTGGGCTTGTGATCCAGCCGGTGACTCATGCCTAAAATATCGAGCAGTTCCTCTGCTCTTTTCCGGGTTTCATTTTTTGATGCTTTGTTGATCCACGCCGGCAGACAAACGTTTTCCAATGCTGTAAATTCGGGCAGCAACTGGTGAAACTGGAAGATAAAGCCGATGCTGGTATTACGGAAGCTGGCGAGTTTCTTCTCCGAAAGTTTAGATACGTCCGTATCGTTGATGATGATCTGTCCGGAATCCGCCCGTTCCAGCGTGCCCATGATCTGCAACAGCGTGGTTTTACCGGCACCCGAGGCACCTACAATAGTAACAAGTTCACCGCTGCCGATGGTAAGCGACACGTCCCGGAGCACCGGGAGATCGCCGAAGGATTTGTTGATGGAGGAAACCTGGATCATGGGTCAATTATACGATGATACAATGATACGATGATACGATGATACAATGATACGATGATAGAGATGATACCTGTGATGGGGGATGATACTGGGATGTGGTTGATAGGGTTGATGTCGTTGATGGGGTATGTACATCTTCTGACCAGGGAAAGTTGGCGCAATGGACACCGTAATACACTGACTATCAAACTAAATCGTATAATCCTATAATTGTCCAATTGTATAATTTGTTCAAGAGCGAATAACCGTTACTTTTGGGCTTCCAAAAACAACATACTAGTAGCATGAACTTACACGAATATCAGGGTAAATCTATTCTGAAAAGTTTCGGAGTTTCGATCCAGGAAGGCATCGTTGCTCATACTCCGGAGGAAGCAGTAGAGGCGGCTCGCCAACTACAGGCTCAAACCGGAACCGGTTGGTGGGTGGTTAAAGCTCAGATCCATGCCGGCGGACGCGGAAAAGGCGGCGGTGTTAAACTGGCCAAAAGTCTTGATGACGTTGCTGAAAAAGCAGAAGCTATCATCGGTATGCAACTGATCACTCCGCAAACTCCTCCTGCAGGAAAAAAAGTTAACAAAGTCCTTATCGCCCAGGATGTATACTATCCGGGAGCAAGCGAAACCAAGGAATTCTATATGTCGGTTCTTATGGACCGCGCAAAAGGACGCAACATCGTGATGTATTCTACCGAAGGTGGTATGGATATCGAAGAAGTTGCCGAGCACACTCCACACCTGATCTTCAAAGAAGAGATCGATCCGCGTATCGGTCTTCAGGGCTTCCAGGCACGTAAGATCGCCTTCAACCTTGGCCTTAGCGGAAACGCATTCAAGGAAATGGTGAAATTCGTTGATTCACTATACAGAGCATACGAAGGTTGCGATGCTACCATGTTCGAAATCAACCCGGTACTTAAGACTTCTGATGACAAGATCATCGCTGTTGATGCCAAAGTTGATCTTGACGGCAACGCACTTTTCCGTCACCCGGACTACGCAGCAATGCGCGATACCAGCGAAGAAGATGCTACAGAAGTTGAAGCTGGCGAAGCCGGACTTAACTATGTAAAACTAGACGGTAACGTAGGTTGTATGGTAAACGGTGCCGGTCTTGCAATGGCTACCATGGACATCATCAAACTTTCTGGCGGTTCTCCTGCAAACTTCCTTGATGTAGGTGGTACTGCAAATGCTGAACGTGTTGAGAAAGCATTCCGTATTATCCTTAAAGATCCTAACGTTAAAGCGATCCTGGTAAACATTTTCGGTGGTATCGTTCGTTGCGACCGTGTTGCACAGGGTATCGTAGATGCTTACAAAAACATGGGCAACATCGAAGTTCCGATCATTGTTCGTCTTCAGGGAACCAACGCCGTTGAAGCAAAACAACTGATCGACAACTCAGGATTGAAAGTACTTTCTGCAGTTCTTCTGAAAGAAGCTGCCGACAGAGTGAAAGAAGTATTGGCTTAATTCATTAAGCCCTGATATACTAAGAAGCCTCCTGCATTAAATTGTGGGAGGCTTTTTTTTAGCAATAGAGGTTCCTCACTTCGTTCGGAATGACTCTATTTACCCAAATACAACGCGTCATTCCGAACGAAGTGAGGAATCCCACAGTTCTTATCAACATGCACATAAAGCACCTTTTCCTTCCTTTCATTTGCTTGCTTCTCACGGCTTGTGGAGACAGCGATCAGTTCAAAGACAAAACCGTCTTCCGCTACAACGAACCCGGGGGAATCACCTCGCTCGATCCTGCCTATTGCCGCAATACTGAAAACATCTGGGCAGTGAACATGCTCTTTAACGGCCTGGTGCAATTCGACGGCGAACTGAACCTTGAGCCTGCAATTGCACGCGATTGGGAAGTATCTGCGGATGGAAAAGCCTACGTATTCAATCTCCGTACCGACATTTTTTTCCACGACGACGAATGCTTCGAAGGCGCAAAAGGTCGCAGACTTACCGCGAATGACGTGCTGTACAGCTTCAACCGCATTCTTGATCCGCAAACCGCATCGCCGGGAACATGGGTATTTGAGAAAGTAAGCCGTGATTCTGTGAGCGGAAAAGCAGCGTTTGCCGTGCTCGACGACAGTACTTTCTCGATCACGCTGAGTGAGCCGTTTCCTGCTTTCCTGAGCATACTGGCCATGCAATACTGCTCGGTGGTGCCGCAGGAAGCCGTGGCCCGTTACGGCAACGATTTTTCTAGACACCCCGTGGGTTCCGGTCCTTACAAGTTCTTTATTTGGGAAGAAGGCGTGAAACTGGTGCTGCACAAACACCCTGCTTACTTTGAGACCGACAGCGCTGAAAACCGCCTGCCCTACCTCGATGCGGTTGCCGTATCTTTTCTTAAAGATCGCAACGCCGGTTTCCTGAGCATGCTGAAGGGCGATTACGATTTCCTGAGCGGACTGGATGCGAGTTACAAGGACGAATTGCTTTCGGCTTCCGGGGAACTGAAC
>JAZKEZ010000123.1:0-1360 GCA_040386675.1 Bacteroidota bacterium
TTTTTAACCACGGAGGCACGGAGGTTGGCGCAGAGTAGCACGGAGAGTCCCGGTGATCTCTGCGTCAACCTCCGTGCCTCCGTGGTTAAAATTAATCCGGGAATATCCCCAGCCCCTGCCGCATGATTTCCGGTTCCCCGGTAGTACAATCGATAATGGTAGTAGGTTCGGTATGACCGTATCCGCCGTCGATCACCATGTCTACCTGGGTTTCATATCGCTCGTGGATCAGCTCCGGATCGGTGGTGTATTCAATTACCTCATCGTCGTCGTGAACGGAAGTGGAGATAATAGGGTTTCCGAGCAGTTTCACGATCTCCTGCACAATGTTGTTGTCAGGAACCCGGATACCTACCGTTTTCTTTTTACTCTGGAAAATACGCGGCACCTCGTGACTGGCATTCAGAATAAAGGTAAACGGACCCGGAAGTACCTGCCGCATCAGCCTGAACACCGAATTACCGATGGGTTTGGTAAAAGCCGAAAGATTACTCAGATCAGGACAGATGAGCGTAAAATTGGCTTTCTCCACGCTGATCCCTTTGATCTTGGCTACGCGCTCTACCGCCTTGTGGTTCATCAGGTCGCAGCCAATGCTGTATACCGCATCGGTAGGGTAGATGATTACGCCCCCGTTTTTCAACAGGTCTACGATCTGCTGAATGCGTTTTGGGTCTGGATTTTCGGGGTATATTTTAGTTAACATGGTCGGGGTATGATTTTACAAAAGTAACCGATACAGCTTACTTCCCACAAAGCCCATTCCACACCGCCATTCCGAACGAAGAAGTAATCCCGAGCGAAGATGTCATCCCGAACGAAAATGTCATCGAACGAAGGTGTCATCTCGAGCGCAGCGAGAGATCCCAAAGTGAGACAAACCGAAGCGAATGTCATCCCGAACAAAATGACAAATCCCCAAACACAAAAAAAGCCCCTTCTCAGGAGCTTTTCTTTTTTTAAACCATTTAAAATCAACCGTTCACCTTCGCGTAATCGGCAAGGAATTTCTCCAGTCCGATATCGGTAAGTGGGTGGTTAAGCAGTGCGGTAATTGCAGAAAGCGGTCCAGTCATTACATCTGCGCCAAGTTCAGCGCACTGGATGATGTGCATCGGGTGACGAACTGAAGCGGCAAGGATCTCAGTAGGATAGCCGTAGTTGTCGTAGATCTGGCGGATGCTTGCGATCAGCGCCATACCGTCGGTAGAAACGTCGTCAAGACGGCCGATGAACGGAGAAACGTAAGTTGCACCTGCTTTTGCAGCCAGTAGTGCCTGTCCTGCAGAAAATACCAGTGTACAGTTGGTTTTGATCCCTTTGTCGCTGAAATATTTGATGGCTCTCACGCCGTCTTTGA
>JAZKEZ010000123.1:1370-7669 GCA_040386675.1 Bacteroidota bacterium
ATCGGAACTTTAACGATGATGTTCTTGTGCAGTTTCGCCAGTGCCTCACCCTCTTTGATGATCTCCTCGTAGGTAGTGGCAATTACCTCTGCGCTTACATCTCCGTCTACAATGTTGCAGATGTCAACATAGTGCTGAAGGATTTTTTCCTGTCCGCTGATGCCTTCTTTGGCCATCAGTGATGGGTTGGTGGTAACGCCGTCAAGAACGCCAAGTTCATAAGCTTCCTTGATCTGAGCAAGGTTTGCCGTGTCGATGAAGAATTTCATAGAGTTGGTATTTTATAGTGATTCATTAGTAGCTTTTCAAAAACCCTTGCCGGAAGAATGGCTTTGAGCACCAGGGTTAAGCGCTGGAATGGGGAAGACACCACGTAACGCAGTTTCGGTTTGCGGGTGTTCAGTATTTTTTCTACCGCTTTTCCCATGATCGATGGCGATAGTGCTTTCGTCAGTTCGGTATTCAACAGGTCGTACATCAGGCTGAACTGTGCTGTATACACCGAATCTTCGGGAAGTGCCGTGGTTTGCCGGTTCTCGCTGATGTTGGTGGAGAATTCGCCGGGTTCTACGAGTGAAACGGAAATGCCGAATTGCTGCACTTCCTGGCTCAGAGATTCGGTAAGGCCTTCGAGCGCGAATTTTGTGGCCGAATACACTCCGCGGAAGGGTAATCCAAAGCGGCCGGCAAGTGAGGATACGTTCAGTATGTTTCCGCCACCCTGTGCACGCATGATCGGGGTAACGAGGCGGCAAAGGTCGAGAATACCGTATACATTGGTATTCATAACGGCATTGATCTCGTCTTTGGTGGTGTGTTCCAGCGGACCAGCAAAACCGATCCCTGCATTATTGATGAGTACGTCTATCCGGCCTTCGGTGGTGTGAAGCCACGAAATGGCGTCGGTGGCAGAAGTGGTAGAGGTAACGTCGAGTTTGATGAAGGTGATCCCGTTGATCACTTGTCCGTTTTCAGCTTTTCTGCTGGTTGCGTACACTTTATAGCCGGGGAGTGAGGAAAGATGACGGGCAATGGCCTCTCCAATTCCCGATGAACCTCCTGTGACTAAAACAACCTTTGGCATGAAGTGATGTTGGGAGAAAAAAAGAGAGGCAAGCCGATATCGCACCGCTACAACCGCGTACCCTTGCTTCGGTCAGGACCTGGGGGAGTTAGCAGGAGCTGGTCGTATTGACTTGCCCGGCTGCAAAAGTAATGTAATGATGGAGAAAATCAACTCCTGGCGAAAATTTTAATTCTGAAGGTGTTTTCTATATTTGCCCCTAATCCCAATTTCTCTCAACAAATGAAACCAACAGCTGTCAACACCGGATTAATAATGGGGACCACCTCAGTGGTATTCACCGTATTGTGTTATATTCTAGGACCATGGGCCTTTGGCAGTATGTGGTTGCTATTGGCAATGACCATCGTTTCACTGACCGGTTTCTTTTACTTCGCCATCCAGGCGCGTAAGATGAATGGCGGTTATTTCACTTATGCCGAGGCTTACAAATTCTGTATTGTGGTTACCGCAGTATGGGTACCGATCATGATATTCTCAAAATACCTGTTCATTTTGATCGACCTGCCGTTTTTCGAACAGGTGAACGAGTTGATGGTTGAAGACCAGATCACGCGTTTTGAGGCATTCGGAATGCCTGAAGCACAGATCAATGTTGCCGTTGCAGAAGTAGAGAAATCATACGCAGAAAGTCTAACCCCGATCGGGCAGGTGAAAGCACTGGCCTGGATGTTTTTCGGTTTTGCGATAGTAGACCTTCTTTTTGCCCTTTTTATCAGAAAAAAACGCCCTGAGTTTGCATAATAAAGCCTACAACTACGATGTATCTGTCGTAGTACCTTTGATTAACGAAGCCGAGTCGCTTCCTGAATTGTGTGATTGGATTGATCGCGTGTGCAAACAACATGGCCTGAGTTACGAGGTGTGTTTTGTAGACGACGGCAGCCGTGACAATTCGTGGGAACTGATCAAAGGCTTCGCTGAAAAATACCCGACCGTAAAAGGGATCAAATTCAAACGGAATTACGGGAAGTCGGCTGCGTTGAATGAAGGCTTCAAGAAGGTAACTGGCCGCGTGGTCATTACCATGGATGCCGATTTACAGGACAGTCCGGAGGAGATCCCGGGGCTGTACAAACGCATCACTGAAGAAGGATTCGACCTGATCAGCGGGTGGAAACACAAACGTTACGATCCGCCAAGCAAGACCATCCCGACCAAGCTGTTCAATTACGCCACGCGTAAAATGAGCGGGATTGAGCTGCACGATTTCAATTGCGGACTAAAAGCCTATCGCAACTCACTGGTAAAGAACATCGAGGTGTACGGCGAAATGCACCGCTACATCCCGGTGATCGCCAAATGGGCAGGATATGGCAAAATAGGAGAGCAGCCTGTGGCTCACCAGGCCAGGAAATACGGTACTTCCAAGTTTGGACTGGAGCGTTTCATCAACGGTTTTCTCGACCTGCTTACCATCACATTCATCAGCAAATTCGGCAAGAAGCCGATGCACTTTTTCGGACTGCTGGGTACGCTGATGTTTTTCTTCGGATTCCTGTCGGTACTCTGGCTCGGAGGATTGAAACTCTACTACATCTACCACCACGAATCTGCAAGACTCATTACCGAACAACCTCAATTCTACATCGCTTTGGTACTCATGGTTATCGGCGTCCAGCTGTTCCTTACGGGATATGTCGCGGAGCTGGTGGCGCGGGGGGCGCAGGATAGGAATGTTTATAATGTGGAGGAGGAAGTTTAGGGGAGAGATGAAAGTGGAGAGATGAGAGTGGAGAGAGGCTAAAAAAATGGCCAGATGATAATTCTTGCTTGTAAATACTGATCAGCTTACTTAATTTCTTCTCTTTATATGGAAGGAATTACAGAAACCAAAGCATTTGAATTTTCCGTAAGGATTGTTAATCTGTACAAGTACCTGATAGAGACAAAACGCGAGTTTGTTTTGTCCAAACAAATTTTACGCAGTGGAACTGCAATTGGCGCTCTGTTAGCTGAGGCGAAGCATGGACAATCTAAACCGGATTTCTTAAGTAAGATCAACATTGCCCTCAAAGAAGCTAATGAAACCCTTTACTGGTTACGGCTACTAAACCGAACGGATTATATAAATGCTGAAGAGTTCGACTCCCTCTTTAAGTCGGTTAATGAATTAATCAAGCTACTCGCAGCCTCAGTCAAAACCACTAAAGGCAATCTCGGAAGAAACTAAATTAAAAAGTGCTGACTGGAAAGGTCTCTCTCTACTCTCCTCTCTCATCTCTCCTCTCTCATCTCTCAATTACGAAATAACTCCCGACCCCACCAACTCCTCTCCAACATAAAACGCCGCAAACTGCCCTGGTGCAATGCCGCGCTGTTTGTTGTCGAATAAGAGGTAAAGGTCGCCGTTGATGACTTTGAGGGTGACGGCTTCGAGCAGCTGGCGGTAGCGGATACGGGCTTCGCAGCGCAGCGTTTGTCCTTCGGAGAGGGCAAGGTCTTCGCGGATCCAATGGATGTCTGCAGCCGGTATTCTTAATCCGAGGCGATTCAGTCCGGGATGGGTTTCTCCCTGGCCGACGTAGACTACGTTTTCTTTTACATCGGTACCGATGATAAACAGTGGTTCCGGACTACCGCCCACACCAAGGCCTTTGCGCTGACCGATGGTGTAGTAATGCGCTCCGTTGTGTTCGCCTTTGTCCTTGCCCATATCGTACGAATAGGAATAAGGCTGGGACGCACTTCGGAAAATATCGTTTTCGCTCTGGGGTTCGGTGGTAACTGGAACCAGGTATTGCTCAAGGACTGTGGGGATTTCTACAATCCGTCCTTTTTTGGGCTGAAGCTGTTGCTGGAGGAAATCAGGCAGACTGATCTTGCCCACAAAGCACAATCCCTGGCTGTCTTTCTTGTCGGCGGTAACCAGTTGCTGTTCGGTTGCAATTGCGCGGACCTCACTTTTCTGCAGGTGTCCGATCGGGAAAAGCGCTTTGGAAAGCTGTTCCTGTGAAAGCTGGCAGAGAAAGTAGCTCTGATCCTTGTTTTTATCAGCCCCGGCCAGCAGGTGGAAGGTGGTTTTGCCGTTTTCGGTAGTTTCGGTGCGCTGGCAGTAATGTCCGGTAGCAACGTAATCGGCATTTAACCGCATTGCGGCGTCGAGGAAAATATCAAACTTGATCTCACGGTTGCAGAGTACGTCGGGGTTTGGCGTACGACCGTTTTCGTATTCGCTGAACATGTAATCAACGATACGTTCCTTGTATTCGCGGCTCAGGTCGAGCACATGGAAAGGAATCTCAAGCTTTTCGGCCACCAGCATCGCATCGTTGCTGTCGTCGATCCAGGGACATTCGTTGTTGAGCACTACCGATTCGTCGTGCCAGTTGCGCATGAAGATCCCGATCACCTCGTAACCCTGTTCCTTCAGCAAATACGCACATACACTGCTGTCTACACCTCCCGAAAGTCCAACTACAACCCGCTTGTTTTTCATCCCGCAAAATTAATGATAAGATTAGGGAAAGCCACATATGGTTATTAGTTTCGCGTGCGTTAAACTTTGCAAACGACCACAGCGTATGACGAGGATTCTTCTTTTTGCCTCTTTTCTTCTAATTGCCGTTACCGGCATTGCCCAGAATAAGACAGATGCCCAGGGCAGAAAACAGGGACCATGGTCAAAGAACCATCCCAACGGACAAAAACGCTACGAGGGACAGTTCATCAACGATAAACCTACAGGAACTTTTACTTATTACGATCCTTCAGGGAAACTCAGCAACACCGTGCAGCACGTCGGAAACGACGTCAGTTATGCGAAAAGCTTCAATGCCGCCGGGACCGTGGTTTCTGAGGGCAAATACATCGGACAGCAGAAAGACAGCGTGTGGAATTTTTACAACGAACAGGGCAAGCTGCTGTCGGCCGAAACGTATGTAAAGGGCGACAAGACCGGGATCCAGAAAGTATTTTACAGTAATGGGACCTTATCTACCGAACAGCATTACCTGAAAGGAAAACTGGACGGTGCGGTTATTTCGTACTTCGAAAACGGTAAGACCCAGAGTGAAAACCATTTTGTGAACGACCAGATCTCAGGAGTATCAAAAACCTACTACCTGAACGGAACACTTAAGGATGAAGGACCTTACCTGGCCGCCATGAGAAATGGGGTGTGGAAGTACTACAATGAGGACGGATCACTGCGCCAGGAAATTGAATACAAAAACGATGTGATCGTCAGGGAAAAGAGGGTAAATGGGCAGTTTGAAGAGTTTTTTGATACCGAACTCCCAAAAGCCGCTTACCAGTACAAAAACGGTAAACTCGATGGACCGTTTTTTGAGTACCAGGACGGCGGAAGCTGGGATTATGTAGAGAAAAAAGATCGGCGCTCGGAAGAAACGAACACTTACCGCGTTCCGAAAAACCACAAGCTGAAACGCAAAGGAAGTTACCTTAACGGACAGCTGAATGGTAAAATTGAAGTATACGGGCCAAACGGCTTCGTAGTCAAAACAGAAAATTACGTAAACGGAGAATTGAAATGAGATCTATTATTGCCTTTTGCTCGCTGATCACCATTACCGCTTCTGCACAGCACAAGGCGATCGTTTATTTCAGGGATAAACCCGATTCGCCTGGATTTTCGCTCTCGGCAGCGGCATCAGAACGCCGCGCAAAACACCACATCACCTACGATCAGTCCGACCTTCCGGTTAACGCGGATTACATTAAACAATTAAGTGAATCAGGGTTCCGTATCATTCATACATCCAAATGGTTAAATGCTGTTCTGGTTGATGGAAAAAGAGAGTGCTCTACCGCGAATTTTTCGTTTATCGACCGGGTTGATCCGCTCAACCGGAAGAAACTGCAGCATTCCTCCACGATGAGTGTGGAAACCCAGGCAGCAGCAGCTTTTTCAGATAAGAACTTTGCCATGCACCACGGAAAAGTGCTGGCTGAAAACGGGTATACCGGCAAAGGAATACACATCGCTGTTTTTGATGCGGGTTTCCCTGGAGTGAATACACTAGAAGGATATGCTAAGTTGCGGAACGAGGGAAGGATCTTCCATACCCGCGATGTGGTTGGCGGAACCCCAAACGTATACCAGTACGACCAGCACGGTACACAGACCCTGAGTGTTATGGCCGGGTATCTGCCTGACCGCTATACCGGGACCGCTGTTGAAGCCACCTTCAGCCTGTTTGTTACCGAAAATGCATCATCAGAAACCCCGGTGGAGGAATTCAACTGGGTGGTT
>JAZKEZ010000123.1:7679-9592 GCA_040386675.1 Bacteroidota bacterium
GGTTGCGGCGGAAATTGCCGACAGTATTGGTGCAGATATCATCAGTTCGTCGCTCGGCTACACCACTTACGATGATCCTTATCCCGATCATACTTTTTCAGAACTTGACGGACGGACCTGTGTGTCTACCATTGGTGCCGTAATGGCCACCCGCAAGGGAATCCTGGTGGTAAACAGCGCAGGTAACAGTCGTGCGCAACCCTGGAGAAAGATCGGCGCACCGGCAGATGCCGACAGTATACTGGCAGTGGCTGCACTGTCGACCGACAGCGTGATCGCTTCATTCAGCTCTCCGGGACCATCCGCCGACGGCAGGATAAAACCAGATGTAAGCAGCTTGGGTGTGCGTACAGCGATCCTCAATACTCAGGGCGGGATCTCTGAAAGCAACGGAACCTCGTTTTCGTGTCCGCTGCTGGCCGGACTTTGTGCGTCGCTGTGGCAGTCTGCACCCGGACTTACCAATATGCAGATCCGCGACCTTGTGTTGCAGGTTTCCCATAAATTTTCAAAACCCGATACGAACTTCGGCTTCGGGATCCCTGATTTTGCCAAGGCGCTTACCGTAGTTCAGGGACAACTAAAAGTTGAAGGATTTACCTTGTACCCGAATCCTTCGGTGAATGAGTTGTACCTCAATCCCGGCGCGATTGCAGGCCAGGTAGAGTTTATCCTGCTGAACAGCCTCGGACAGCGTGTATCTTCAACCACACTTACGGTTGAGGCCAGGACGAGGGTAGATGTTTCTTCTTTACTGAATCCGGCATTGGCGAAGGGAACGTATTTCCTGAAGATCATGCATACGGGAGGGGAAGAGGAGAAGACGGTGGTTATCTGGTAGTTTTTTAACCGCAGAGGTTGGGATGTAGTCACGAAGAACGCTGAGGGGTTTCTCCAAACCTCTGCGACTACCTCTGTGCACTCTGTGGTTAAAATAATAACAACGAGGCACTGAATTTGTATCTTCCCGGAAACCCCACGTCCCAATGAATTCAAGAAAAAAATTCGCCATAACCGATCCCTCAGAATTTAAACTCAAACACATTGACCCGGCAAGTACAGGCAATTATTCCGGCGAGGAAGAAGCCCTGGAACACATGGCCGACGACCTGAAAAGTCTGAACAAGCTCCAGGAAGTTCTTTTTGCTGAAAGCAAACACTCGGTACTCATCATTTTGCAGGCCATGGATGCCTCGGGCAAAGACGGCGTGATCAAACACGTAATGGCCGGTCTGAACCCGCAGGGAACCCTGGTAAAGAGCTTTAAGCATCCCAACGACGAGGAATATGCGCACGATTTTTTCTGGCGGGTGAATAAATCGCTCCCGGCAAAAGGACAGATCGGGATCTTTAACCGCTCGTACTACGAAAATGTGCTGATCTGCCGGGTACACCCCGAACTGATCCTCGATGAACACATCCCGGGTTATGAGTCGGTGGAACAGGTAGACAAAAAGTTCTGGAAAAAGCGGTTCAAACAGATCAACGCTTACGAAAAGACGCTCAGTGAAAACGGTACCACGATCCTTAAATTCTTCCTGCACATCAGTCCGGAGGAACAGCGTCTGCGCCTGCTGAAACGCATCGATAACCCGGATAAACACTGGAAATTCCAATTCTCCGACATCAACGAAAGGAAGTATTGGAAAGATTACATGAATTGCTACGAAGACATGATCGTACACACGTCGACTGAATTGGCGCCATGGTACGTGATCCCGGCAGATAACAAGTGGTTTACGCGGACAACGATCGCATCGATACTGGAGGAAACGCTGAAAAAGCTGGAGATGAAGTTTCCGGTGAGCAGTGAGGAAGAGAATGAGAATTTGGCCAAGGCGAAGGCGATGCTGGAGGCGGAGGGGTGACGTTATTAACCGCAAAGGCCGCTAAGGAAAGCACAAAGGGCGCAA
>JAZKEZ010000124.1:0-5686 GCA_040386675.1 Bacteroidota bacterium
ATCCCGATCGGCCGGCACCGGTTTACGAATATTATACTCAGCAACTGGTGAAAGACAAACGCCAGGGATTCACCATCAATCATGCAGCGGCGTGGTATCTCAATTTCGGTATCGCAGGAATTCTGATCGGCGCACTGGTTTTTGGCGGAATATGGGTGGTGCTTTACAACACCGCACAGTCGTTACAAAACATGCCGGTATTTGTACGCTTGTTTTGCGTACTTGGCGCATCAGTATTTGTGGCTTTTATTCCAACACTGGTGCGCACCGGGCCGGAAGGCTACAAGGCACTTATCTTTGAAGCACTTTTGTTGCCCTGCATTTTGATTTTTATAGCAACTTTACCCGGGAAAATCACCAGGAAAATTTGAAAACAATTCTCATAACAGGAGCCTCCGGATTTGTCGGAGCGAACCTCATTCAGTCACTTTCCCCGGAAAACCGCTACCTGCTGCTGAGTAGGAAAGAGCGCCCGGAATGGAACAGCCTCCCCGGTAATTTTACCCTGGTGAAAGGAGAGCTGGCGTCACTGGATAAGGTGAATTTTCCTGTTTCGGATATAGACCTGATCGTAAACCTCGCGGCCGAGATAAAAGACGAAGCGCTGTTTAGACCTACCAACATTACCGGCGTGGAAAAAATAACGCGGGTAGCCACCGCCTTGGGTTGCAAAGCGATTGTTCACCTGAGCAGTGTCGGAGTAGTGGGGATGCAGTTCAGCGCCGGTCCGGTAGTGGTAAATGAAGATGCGCCCTGTTTCCCGAAGAACAACTACGAGATCACCAAACTTGAATCTGAAAGGATACTTAAGGAATACGCAGCCGCATCAGGAACACACCTGGTGATTTTGCGCCCGACCAATGTATTTGGCGAGCATCACCCGAGAAGCGGACTGCTTAACCTGCTGCAACACCTGAAAAACGGCAAACCCGTACCCACTGCAAACGGAGCGATGGTCAATTACCTCTACGTAGGCGATCTGGCCGATACCATCAACTGGTTCATTGAACACCCGGGCGTTAGCGGTACCTATAACGTTGGCGGAGGTTGTACCATGGACCATTTTTACAGCATCACTGCTCGCGAACTGGGTTCCGGATTTAAAAAGATAACCGTTCCTTCGGTGCTGGTTAAATTCCTCGAAGGCGTGAATTACTTCGGACTTACCAGTATTGGAACAAGACTACGCGGTGCAGTAAATAAAGTAACCTACACCGACGAGCGGCTCCTTTCAGTAAAGCCCTACAGATTTGGGCTCGAAACCGGGATAAAGAACACGATCGATCACTACATAAAGAAAGGTAAACTCTGATGCGGATCTGTTTCCTGGCTGATGCGGCAAGCATTCATACGCGGCGCTGGTGCAGCCATTTCGCTGCGCTCGGGCACGAGATCCACCTCATTTCGTTCAAGAACGCAGAGGTAGAAGGAGCAACACTTCATTACATTGATGCAGGAGCAATAGCTGTTTCCGGCGGAAACTGGAAAGTGCTGCTGCAATCGAGGAAGATTAGCCGCGTACTGCGCAACATAAAACCTGATGTGCTTCACGCACATTATGCAACTTCATACGGAATAGCAGGAGCATTGGCTGGCTACCAGCCTTACGTAATCACCTGTCTCGGTTCGGATGTCCTGATTAGCCCGGTACAATCGCGCATCATCAGGATCTTACTGAAACTTGCATTCAGTCGTGCGAATCTCGTAACCGTGATGGCCGACCACATGAAAATCGTTGCAACCGGCCTTGGCTTGTGCAAACCGGAGAAAATCCGGGTACTTCCGTTTGGGATCGACAGCGCAGTATTCAACAGTGAGCAGCGATCTTTGCCAGGAGACCGATTCGTGATCACCAGTACACGCAATTTCGAGAAAGTATACAACCTGCCGCATCTGCTCAAAGCCGTTGCAAAGATCAAAGACCAGGTAAGCGGGATAAAGTTGATTTTGATCGGCGACGGAACGCAGCGCCAACAGGTAGAAGACATGGTCCGTGAACTTGGACTGGACACATTTACCGAATTCAAAGGGAAGATCCCGCAGCCGGAGATATCGTCGATCCTACAGCACTCGCATATCTTTGTTTCCGTGTCCAGGTCGGATGGGAACAACGTTTCGCTCAACGAAGCGATGGCATGCGGTACTTATCCTGTGGCCACACGCATTCCAGCCAATACTCAATGGATTAACGACGGAGTTAACGGAAGCCTCATTGAGATAGACGACGTTGGTCAGTTGGCCGCTGAACTGCTGCGCGTTTATCACGAATACAATACCGTGGCGCCGCTGGCAGCCGCAGAAAACAGTATAATTATCCGCGAACGCGCCGACTGGAACCACAATATGGAAGCCATGATGCAGTATTACAAAGAACTATGCCGTCAGTAATTATAGTTGGAGCGGGAGGACATTCGCGAGTGGTAGCCGAAGCGATCCTGAGACAGGGCAATATGGACATTGCCGGGTTTCTCGACGATAACACACCTGTGGGAACTACCGTATTTAACAATCAACAGGTAAAAGGACCGGTTTCGCTTCAGGGCCTTGATACCGGCATTACTCATTTTGTAATTGCCATCGGGAATAACGCTGTGAGAGAGAAATTGTACACTGAATTTTCGGCGCACTTACTGCCACATACCGTCATCCATCCAGCTGCATACGTCGCAATGGAAGTGACGATTGGATCGGGATCGGTGGTGCTTGCCGGTGCCGTGATCAATACCGGGGCTCACATCGGTGAAAATTGCATCATCAACTCCAATGCACTCGTAGACCACGATAGCAGCATCGGTTCGCATACGCACATCGGCCAATCCTCATCGGTGGGAAGCGGCTGTAAGATAACAGAACGTTCATGGGTGAAGCCCGGTGAAATCGTTCAATCTCCCTATTACAAATGAGGATGATGAGCAACGAAGCACGCAGCATAGCGGTAGTCATCCCAAGCCTGAACGAGGAAAAGTACATTGAGAAATGTGTACGTTCCGTATTGAACTCAGACTATCCCGCCGATAAGATCGAGGTCTGGATTGCCGATGGGGAAAGTACCGATTCCACGCCTCAGATCCTTCACAGGCTTTCGGAGGAAGACAGCCGGGTAAAGCACTTGGTGAATACGCACAAGACCACTCCGTTTGCACTCAATTTAGGTCTGCAGGCAAGCCAGGCCGATTACCTGATGATCCTGGGTGCACATTCGGAAATTGACAGCAATTACCTCAGTGAGTGCGCATCAATACTCGATCGTATACGCGATGTGGGTTGCGTTGGCGGAATGCTCAGGAACATCTGTCTCGATGAGACCTCTTCGATGATCTCTGCCGCCATGAGCAGTCCTTTTGGTGTAGGATCTGCCCATTTTCGCACCGGGGCCGCAACCGGTTACGTCGATACGGTAGCATTTGGAATGTACCGCCGCGAAGTATTCGAACGGATCGGTTATTTCGACACCGACCTTACCCGCAACCAGGACGACGAATTCAATTATCGCCTGCTTAAACATTCCGGGTACCGCATCTACCTTACGAATGCGGTGTTCATCACCTATTTTGTACGTGCATCGTTCGAAAAACTCTGGCGCCAGTATTTCCAGTATGGTTACTGGAAAGTACTGGTAAATAAAAAGCACGGAAGCATTACCACGCTTCGCCAGCTGGCTCCCGCGTTATGGGTTTCGGGCCTGGTGGCCGGACTGGTACTGTCTTTGCTCAGTCCGTGGCTGGCTGCTGCCTACGTGCTTACGGTTGTCACTTACTTCACGGGAGCGGTGGTTTTTGCATCCAGGTTAACCGAAAAGAATAAACCCGGAATAGTGCGCTCGTTTTTTATTCTGCATCATGCATACGGATTGGGTTACCTGAAAGGGATACTGCATTTTCTTCTGCTGAACCGCAGGGGAGCCATTCAGTCGGCAAGCAGAACCTCGCGGTAAAGCGTGCTGAGCAGAAAGTTTTACGAGATTTGTGGATTTTTAGACAGTTTCAAACAGGTATGATCAATTACGCCAGGCTAAAGAAATATTTGGGGCACCAGTACATCTGGGTGAACCTGCTGGCCTTTATCCTGCCGCTGCTGTTCAAACTTACCCCGCTCATAATCATACTGTTTTCGGTAGTCGTATTGGTGCAGGCGCGTTTCCGTACCGAGGAATCATTCAGGGAAAACAAGGTCTGGGGCTTCGGCATCTTGTACCTCCTGTACCTCGCAGGAGCGTTGTGGACCACCAATACCGGGCAGTTGTTCTCAGAACTCGAGACCAAACTCGCCATCCTGATCTTCCCGCTACTGTTCATGTTCACCCGGCCGTTGCCAAAAGTGGTGCTCGATAAGGTATTGCTCAATTTTGTGCTGGGCTGTCTCATCAACTGCCTCCTCAGCAGCTGGCAGGGCTATACCTGCTTCAGGGAAACCGGCGCAATCGACTGTTTTTATTCTTCGCAACTGTCGTTTTCGTACCATCCGTCGTACCTGGCGCTGTATCTCAACCTGGCCAGTGCCATCCTGCTGTATTTCGACATCAATAAGATATTTCCATACGACATCCGGCCATGGATGGTGCGGGTGCTGCTTTGGTTCTTTACCGTGTTTACCGTATTCCTGGCTTCCAAAATGGGACTGATCGGCATCGGTGTGGTCATTGCGGCCTATGTGTTCCACTACCGCCGCCAGCTTCGTTTGGGCATTGTGGCAAAAACACTGCTTCCCATGTTCCTGTTGCTAGTCGGATCGCTTGCATTGTCTCCGGCTACACTGCTGCGCTTCAAAACCCTTGGAGATACCATAAAAGCGAGCAGCCGGAACGAGGTACTCATGACCAAACACGTGGAAAGCAGCGCCGCCAGGATTGAGATCTGGGAGATCTCAACCGAGATCGGCCTTGCACATTTCTGGACAGGATTGGGAACCGGCGACGTAAGCGATCACCTTACTGAAAAGTACAAGGAAAAGGGCATGGAAGAAGCTGCTGAACGACAGCTGAATTGTCACAACCAGTTTTTTGAGTCGTTTCTCGCAGTAGGGATTGCCGGATTGCTCTGCCTGCTCGTCATCATGGGAATTGCCATTTACTTCGGCATCAGGATCAACAGTTTCATTTACCTCTCCTTCGGATTGCTTTGTTTTTGCCACTTTTCAGTCGAATCGATGCTGGAAACCCAATCGGGAGTGGTTTTCTTCGCCTTTTTTAACAGCCTCTTTTTTGTAGAGCGCAACCTGGTTACCGATAATGAAAGTACTGACAGTAGTAGGAGCTAGGCCGCAATTTATCAAAGCAGCAGTACTCAGCAGGGCACTTGCAACCGCGGGAGCGACCGAGATCATGGTACACACCGGTCAGCATTTCGATTACGGAATGTCTGAAGTGTTTTTTCGCGAGATGGAAATACCTGAACCCCGCTACAACCTTGGTATCCACGGAATGGGACACGGCGCAATGACCGGCGCCATGCTTGCCGGAATCGAGGAAATACTGATCGCGGAGCAGCCCGATGTTACCGTAGTGTACGGCGATACTAACTCTACACTGGCCGGCGCACTGGCCTCCCAAAAACTGGGGATACCGGTAGCGCACGTAGAAGCCGGATTGCGCAGTTTCAATATGGACATGCCAGAGGAGGTAAACCGGATACTTACCGATCGGATTTCCAGTGTATTGTATGCACCAACTCCATCGGCTGTACATAAC
>JAZKEZ010000125.1:0-24271 GCA_040386675.1 Bacteroidota bacterium
AGATGACACTTCTATTCGAGATGACAAGCTCTTTCTTTTATTAAATAATGTGTCTGGGTTTCCAGAGGAGCATCTTCAAATGCAGCTTCAGTATCGCGCCCATGTTCCTGCAATACAGGAAACGCTGGTCTTTGTGGTGTTTCGCCAGTTCGCCTGCGAGTTCTTCTACTTTCTCGCTGGTGGAAACCGGGTCGTGGCTCATGCAGTCGAGCAGTTCTTTCATGCGGTAGCGTTCACCATACAATCGTTTACCGATCAGGGTTCGCTCCTCGTATTTGTATTGATTTACCGTCTCGGGGTTCAGGGTATCTGTACAAAACTTCACGATCGGGTTATTCTCCTTGAAATACTGCGGGAGATACATGGTCTTTTTCCCTTCGTAACAGGTCTGGTCAAAATCAATTGCCCTGATACGGTATTGTTCGTCTTCGAAATCAGGAGTAATGTCGATGATGTAGTTGTAGGAGCGCATGTCTCCGAGCAGTTTAACAAAACAGCGTTCGTTGAATTTTACGAACTCTTTGGCCACGCGCACCCGGTTCAGCGTCGGTGAGTTGAGTCCGTGTCCGATGAATGCATCTCCAGGAATCCCGGCAATGTGCTCTTCGATCAGGGTTTTGTCCTCTACCAGGTAATTGATCCGGTTGGGCGAGAGAATATGCTCGAGCTCCAGTCCGTAGATGCGGGAGGCATCGGCCTGTTTTACGTAGAAATAATCGTAATTATCGTTGAATTTGTTGACGATCTGAATCCGGAATGGATTACTGTTCCCGAAAGAACAATAATCGATACGGCTCACGGTAAGGTGTTCCATCACACTCAGGTTACCGTCGGTCTTGAGCAGCGAATAAATGCGGCACAATCCGGCATACAGCGCAGGGATATCGCTTTGCGGGTAGATCGCGCTTTCCCAGAGCGTGTATTCGCCATCTTTCGATTTATGCGGCAGACTTTCGGAATAATTCAGCAGGTCGGAATACGTCACCTGCAGGTCTTCTTCCCTGCCATTTCTGCGCAGGTAGTTCCGCAATTGCTGAGAAACCGGGTAAATGGGTTTCTTTTTTGAAATGTAATTGAAGTTCTGTGTCATTTCAGCAGGCAATTTAAACAAGGACATCCGAAAACAACTACTTTTACTTTTCCCTAGTCAAATTTCGCATGAGTGAACAACTGTTGAAAAAATATGAAAGGTACTGCGACCGCACCGTTGCCGACCTGTTATCACTCAGGAATCACACTACCGAATCGCTGCAACAGCAATGGATCCCGGAAAAATGGACCATGATACAGCTGATCGACCATTTGCTTACCATAGAGAAAGCGGTGCTGGCCTACATCAGCAAAAAAAACCAGGAACCCGAGCTGAAAACCGTAAAATTCAGGAACCGCTTGTACGCCTTTCTAACCGGGGTTTACCTGGGTTCAGGAAAAAAATTCAAAGCACCGGCGGTTTTACCACAACCTGTAAACGACAAGGATCTTGACCGGATGCTGCGCGAGTTTGAGATCGTACGGACCAAAATGCGGTCGTTCGTAGAGGCCTGGCCAGGCGAAAACACCAACAAACTGATTTTCAAGCATCCCGTTGCCGGAATGTTCACCCTCGGACAAACCATCAGTTTCCTCAATCAACACTGGCAACACCACGCAGTTCAGCGAAAAGAACTCCTGGGACAACTAAAATAACGATCAGCAGGATCGGATTTAACAAGAACGTATGGCAAAGAAAAAGACGAACCGGGTGGACATTGTGTACAGCACCAACCCGGAATTTAATTACACGACCGAAGAAAATGAAACCGCAGAAACCCTCGATGCCGGTAAGCAGACCCTTCACATACTGATCGATAAAAAGCAACGTGCCGGTAAAGAAGTGACCATCGTTGAGAATTTTGTAGGTGCTGAAGCAGATCTTGAAAAACTGGGCAAAGTCCTGAAAGCCAAGTGCGGCGTGGGCGGCTCAGTGAAAAACGGGCAAATCCTGATCCAGGGTAACTTCCGTGACCGTGTTACGATGTTGTTGGGAGAAATGGGTTACAAGACCAAACGGGTAGGCGGATGAGACAGGAATACATTGCCAAAACCCTGTACGGTCTTGAAGAAGTTCTTGAAAATGAACTCATTGCACTCGGTTTCGAAGAAGTAACACGCCTTAACCGCGCCTGTTCATTTGTTACGGATAAAAAAGGCCTGTACCGCGCCAACCTGGCGTTGCGTACCGCACTCAAGATCCTGAAACCGCTGTATACCTTCGAAGCATTCAGTGAGCACGAATTGTACGCCGGTGTAAAAAAACACAACTGGCACGAGTTGCTTCCTGTCCAGAAAACCTTTGCAGTTCAGTCAGTTGTCAACTCTGAGTTCTTCAATCACTCGAAGTATGTGGCGCTGAAAACCAAAGATGCCATCGTAGATCAGATCCGCGAGATCAAAGGCCTCAGGCCCAATGTCGATCCGGAAACTCCTGATACGCTGATCCACATCAACGTTAGTATGCAGAAGGTATCTATCGCACTGGACAGTTCGGGTGAACCGCTGTATAAACGCGGATACCGATCCAATACCGGCCTTGCTCCTATCAACGAAGTCCTCGCAGCCGGAATGATCGACTTGAGTGGCTGGGATCCGACCACTTCCTTTTACGACGGGATGTGCGGAAGCGGTACTTTATTGATCGAAGCTGCGATAAAAGCGGCACGCAGAGCTCCCAACCTGAACCGCAAGACCTTTGGTTTTACCAACTGGTCCGACTTCGATCCAGCGCTGCTGGAAGAAGTAAAGAACGAACTCATCGCCGGTGAAAACCACGATCTGCCTCATATCAAAGGCGGAGATATGGCAAACAGCGCCGTTTACATCACCAAAGAGAACATTGAGAACGCAGGTTTTGAAGGTAAGATCGAAGTAGAACGCTCTGCTTTTAACCGATTTGCACCCGATGAAGCCGACAAGGCCGGCACCGTTATCCTTAACCCTCCGTATGGCGAACGACTGGAAAGCGACGACATTATTGGATTGTACAAAGGCATTGGCGATCAGCTGAAGAAAAATTTCTCTGGTTTCGAAGCCTGGATCATTTCTTCCGATCTCGAAGCCATCAAGTTTATCGGACTGAGACCGGAGCGGAAAATCGCGCTCTACAACGGCGCACTGGCTTGTAAATTCCACAGATTCTCGCTCTATTCCGGCACAAAGAGAATTCACAAATTCGAAGATCCGGCCAGGCAGCAATAAAGTTCCCGCATCTTCGTCGACTGATAATCCTGATTCATAGCGCTATACAACTATATAAGCGAAGTAGTCAAGATTGGAAAGCTTCGGATAATGATTTCTTCAGAATGATAGTCATTAAATTACAATAGGTCAAATTATCTGATATATTTGAAATTCCTAATTTGACCACAGTTAACCATAAATGCGCCAAATGACCCCTGTCTCCCCACGAGCAACACGTATCAAATTCCCGGTTCTTACCCTGTTCTTCTTCCTGTCCTCCCTCACGCTGTTTGCGCAAAACAAGATCAGTGGTGTGGTGCGTGACAAGGAAACCAACGAAACACTTATTGGTGCTGCGGTAGTGATCAAAGGAACCACCAACGGAGTGGTAACCGATGTTGATGGTAAGTGGGAGCTTTCCACAACCAACGAATTTCCTTTGGTTATCCTGGTGTCTTACCTGGGATACACCCCGCTCGAATTTACCGCTACCAAAAGCGGTGAGTCGTTTGCACTAAGGATGCAGATCGAAGGAAAAACCATTTCGGAAGTGAGAGTGGTGAGCGACCGGGTTGCCCAGAAGATCAAAGAATCCCCGGTAACTATCGAACGTATGGGCATCCAGGAGATTAAGCAAACGGCTTCTGTGGGCTTCTACGAGGGACTGTCCAGCCTTAAAGGTGTAGACATGACTTCGGCATCATTGGGTTTTAAGATCATCAACACCCGCGGATTCAACAGTACTTCGCCTGTAAGAACGCTACAGATCATTGACGGTGTGGATAACCAGGCTCCCGGATTAAACTTTTCCCTGGGTAACTTTGTGGGTGCCAGTGAGATCGACGTAGAACGTGTAGATATTGTAGTAGGCGCAAACTCTGCTACTTACGGACCGAATGCCTTCAACGGGGTGATCGACATTCAAACTAAAGACCCTTACAAATACGAAGGGGTGAATATCATGGTGAAAGGCGCAGAGCGTAACTTTTTTGAAGGTGCGATCCGCGTGGCTCACGTGAGTAAGGAAATGGAGCTCAACAAGTATTCTGACGGACTTTACAACACCTTCGCCCGCTTCAATAATAAGGTACTGAAAGACCGTTTTGCCTATAAACTCAATGCTTCTTACCTGAGGGCAGACGACTGGCAGGCAGTGAATTACGGCAAATCATCGACCTCTTTCAATGACGTGAACAACGGTCCAGGTTACGACGCGGTAAACATCTACGGAGAATCGGAATACCCGACCTTTACCAAGCGATACACCGCTTTCGAACTTACCCAGCAGCCGGTTACTCCTGAAACCGATCTGGGTAAATACTACAAGTTTGAAACCCTTGAAGGTGAGCAGGTTCCTTTCCTTTCGGTGTACCGCACCGGTTACAAAGAAGCAGAACTGACCAACTACAACACCTCGTCGCTTAAATTACAGGGAGGAGCCTATTACAAACTGCCGAAAAACATTGGCACACTTTCTTACAACTACAATTATGGAACGGGAAGCACTGTATACCAAGGAGATAACCGATACGCGATCAAGGACATCCAGTTTATTCAGCAAAAACTTGAACTGAAAAACGACAAGTATTTTGTACGCGCTTACCAGACTACAGAAGATGCAGGTAATAGTTATGACCTGGTTTTCACCGCATTTAAAATGCTTCAGGCATCAAAAACACATGCCCAGTGGTACCGGAATTTTGAAGATGGCTTCCGCGATGCCTACAACACCCAGGGACTTACCATGGATCAATCCATTGAATACGCCCACAAATTTGCCGATACCAGCTCAAGCACCTTACTAAAGTACCGCGGAATGCTTCAACCCGGAACTCCTGAATTCCAGTCCGAGTTCAACCGCATCACCAGCAATCCTTCCTATTCAGGCGGTGGTACAAAATTCAGTGATCAGTCCTACATGCGCCACATCCAGGGGCAATACGATTTTGACCTGAGCAAGATCTACAAGTATCTTCCTTCAACCTTTAAAGTGGGTGGAAATTACCGCTACTTCAACCCGAATTCGAACGGGACCATTTTCGTAGATACCCTGATCGACCGGAATAACCTGGATGGCGGTTTTGTTGATATCCATACCTATGAATACGGGGTATATGCCAACACCGAAAAGTATGTATACAAAGAAGCGGTGAAACTGATCGGATCGTTGCGTTACGATGATCACCAGAACTTCAACCCATTCTACACTCCTGCCCTGTCGACCGTGATTACTGTTAAACAGGTACATAACATCAGACTTACCTACACTACCGCCTCAAGAAACCCTACCCTGCAGGACCAGTACCTGCTGTATGATATCGGCGTGGCGAAACTCCGTGGTAACCTGAACGGATTCGATATGATCCTGCCGCAGGATTATTTCGGACAAAACGGATACATTGCTTCTAGAGAGAATTTCCGTCCGATCCACGTGAACGGTGTGCAGCCGGAGCGTGTACAGACCGGGGAGATCGGTTACAAGGGTATTCTGCTTCGCAACATTTACGTTGATGCGAGTTATTACTACAGCGAATACCGCAAATTCCTGGGATATATTGTAGGATTCATTGCTCCTGACGGAACAGCCGACGGCGGTGTGGAAGTAAGACCTACCCGTGTGGCGGCAAATGCAAACTCTACCGTAATTACCCAGGGACTTTCTTTAGGAGCAACCTATTACTTCCCGAAATACTTCAACATCAGTTCAAACTATACGTTCTCCGAACTGTTGAAACGCGATGCCAACGATCCGCTTATTCCTTTCTTCAATACACCCAAACACAAGGCAAATGTGAGTTTCGGGGGTAGAGACATCAGGAATTTCGGCTTTAATGTGAATTACAAATATGTTGATGGATTCGATTATTTCGGAAGTCCGCAGTTCACAGGACCGGTTCGTTCTTACGCACTTGTCGATGTTCAGCTGAATTACACTTTCCCGAAATACGGTACCACATTCAAGGCAGGTGCCTCCAATATCCTGAACAACCTGCATTTTGAAGCCTATGGTGCGCCGCTTATCGGTCGACTAGCATATTTTTCAGTAAATTACCAGTTCAATAAATAAACATCTTCCAAAAAAATAAAGCAATACCAATGAAAAAACTCTATTCATTACTTGCCTGTTGCGCGATTGCAGGAGCCGCTATGGCACAAACCCGGTACATCGATCCGGTGTTCCCAACTGTTGATATCACCAAAGACCTGACTTACGGTACCGGAAGGCTGGAGAGCGGTACGATCCAGGACCTGAAATGGGACTTGTACAAACCTGCAGGTGATACAAAAACCGATCGTCCAATGATTATCATTGCCCACGGTGGATCGCTGATCGCCGAGTACGGTGACAAAACCGACGGATACATCGTTGACTTTGCAACGGCCATGGCCAAAAAAGGATATGTAGTTGCTGCAATCACTTACCGTGAAGGATGGGCGTTCAACCCGCTGAACACACAGGAGCAAAACTCAAGAGCTATTCTTCCTGCAGTTTGGAGAGCGATCCAGGATTACAAAACGGCGATCCGTTTCTTTAAAAAATCGGCTGCAGAAGGCGGTAATCCTTACGGTATCCGTCAGGACCTGATCATCGGCGGTGGTTTCGGACTGGGTGGATACCTGCCGATGAACGCGATGATCCTGGATGTTGGTTCTGAAGTAAAACTTCCTGAACTGATGCAGAAAAATCCCCTTACCGGTAACCCGACCACAACGCCATACATCGATACCACAAAGGCCGACCTTGGCGGGATCTGGAATACAGCCGGCGGAAGTACAGGATACAGTTTCCGTTTGGACCTGGTACTGAACATTTCAGGTGCTATTGCAACCCCGAAATGTTTCGATCTTGGCGTTAACCCTAAGATCATCTCGATCCACAGCGACCAGGATGAGGCTACTCCTTACAAAACCGATATTGTAAGAGCTGCAGGTATTTTCGCAGTTATCCAGGTACACGGATCTTACGTAGTAAATAACAAACTGTTTGATCTTGGTCCGAATAAATTCTGGACTCCTGAAGAGCGCGACGGTTACAAGGTAAAACAGGGCTTCCAGGATTACCAGACGATGTACACAAAAGGTCTGTACACTTTTATCGGCAAGCCATACATGTGGTCGACCACGACGGATACCTACGACGCGACTTACGATACCCAGTTCAAAACCGAAATGGACACTGTAACTACTTTCTCTGCGTACCGCATGGAAAAATGGCTGCGTGAAGAAAAAGGAGTGAGTGGTATTAAAGAGATCAGCTACAAAAACAACGACGGTGCAGTGAAAGTGTTCCCGAACCCTGCTAAAGATGTGATCTCGCTTCAGAGCACCGAAAACGGAAAACTGATCCGCGAGGTTGACTTCCTTGACCTGAACGGAAAACTGGTTAAAAATGCACTGATCATTGGTGGTGATTCACGCAACATCAACATCAGCGGAATGGCTACAGGTATATACACCATGAAGATCTATTTCGACGATGCGGTAATTACCGACAAACTGGTTATTGAATAATTAGCATCCTGAGTTCATATGCAAAACGCCCCGGTAATTCGGGGCGTTTTTGTTTCAGACCACATTTTGCGCATTTTCGCAGACCACCACAAACCAATCAACCAATGACACCGGAAGAAAATCAGGAACAGGTAAGGGCCGAACTGGCCAGGCAACTTGAAAAACCTACACAGGAAGCGTTTAAATTCCTGCGACAGGAATACGATCCGGCTGCGGATGAAGAATCGGCAGATGCGGTGCTTACGATGGATGAAATTGAGAAGCTGGTCGCCCGCAAAGACATCAGTATTTACGCACCAACACTTGGCGAACTTTTGGAGACCGCAGGATATATCCGGAAGATGATCATCCGAAAAAATACAATGCAGATGGGGTGGCTTTTTAAAACTAAGAAGTAAGAACTAAGAAGTAAGAGTTAGGAGTGTGCACAGTTGATAGGAGATCATCCTGAAGGGAGTCTTTGCGTCCTTTGCGCAAAACTCCGTGCCCTTTGCGGTTAAAAAAATCAACTCTCAAAAATCCACCAACTCCTTCAACGCCTGCTTAAAACGCTCCACAGGTAAGAACTGCTTCTCTAATGGAATGGCAAATGGAACCGGGGTATCCAGGCTTCCTACACGTTTTACCGGTGCATCGAGAAACTCAAAACACTCCTCCATGATCAGTGCGCTGATCTCCCCTCCTATTCCTCCCGTCATACAGTCTTCATGGAGAATAATGGCTCTGCCGGTTTTCTTCACCGAGTTAAAGATCGCATCCTTATCCAGCGGAAGTAAGGTCCGCAGGTCGATCAGTTCGGCATCAAGATCGGGCATGGTATCCAGCACTTCCTGTGCCCAGAGCACGCCGTAGCCGTAGGTGATAATAGTAACGGCGCTGCCTTCGCGAACCATCCTGGCTTTACCGATCTCGGTGGTATAATATCCTTGCAGAACTTCTCCTGAAAGCGAGCGGTACATATTCTTGTGTTCAAAGAACATTACGGGGTTCGGATCTTCAAAAGCGGCTAACAGCAAGCCTTTCGCGTCTTCCGGAGTTGAGGGATAGACAATCTTAAGTCCCGGAGTATGGAAAAACCACGCTTCGTTGCTCTGACTGTGATACGGTCCGGCGCCTGAACCCGCACCGGTAGGCATCCGGATCACCACGTCGGCTTTTTGTCCCCAGCGGTAATGGATCTTCGCCAGGTTGTTCACGATCTGGTTGAATCCTTCGGTAACAAAATCGGCAAACTGCATCTCCATCATGGATTTGTAGCCGCGAATGCTCAAACCGAGCGCGGCACCTACAATGGCACTTTCACAAAGCGGTGTATTGCGCACCCTTCCTTTTCCGAATTCTTCCACGAAACCGTCAGTGACTTTGAATACTCCGCCATAATCAGCGATATCCTGGCCCATTAGCACGAGTTTGTCGTGTTTCCTCATGGCTTCCCTCAACCCGTCAGTAATAGAGTCGATAAAGCGCATCTGGGTGCTTTCTCCTGCAGCCGGCTTTACTTCCTGCACATAAGGATAATACACATCATTCAGTTCGGTAGCCAGGTCTGGTTGTACTTCAGCCTCGCCAAATGCGATGTCAAGGCCTTTTTTAATTTCGGCAAGGATCAGCTGGCGGATCTCGTCGATGTTGTCTTTGTTCAGTATGCCCAACTCCATCAGGAAGTTTTCGTACGACAATACCGGGTCTTTTACCTGCCACTCTTCCTGCAATCCGGCCGGGTAATACTTCGTTCCGCTGGCTTCTTCGTGCCCGCGCATCCTGAAGGTCATGCTTTCCAGCAACACCGGCCGCGGATTTTTACGGATATCCGCGGCAATGCGTTTCACGGTTGAATACACTTCAAGGATGTTGTTCCCATCTACCTGAATAGCTTCCATACCGTAACCTATTCCCTTGTCGATGAATTCCTTACATCTGAATTGTTCTCTTGATGGCGTAGACAATCCCCAGCGGTTATTTTCAACTAAGAAAATCACGGGGAGATCCCAAACGGCAGCCACGTTCAATGCTTCGTGGAAATCGCCCTCACTGGCGCCGCCGTCTCCGGTAACTACCAGTGTACAACGGTTGGTGCCGCCCAGTTTTTCAGCCAAGGCAACACCATCTGCAAGGCCCATTTGTGGACCCAGATGCGAGATCATTCCAACAAGGTTGTACTCCATGGTACCGAAATGGAACGAGCGGTCGCGGCCTTTGGTAAATCCGCTGTTTTTGCCCTGGAACTGCGCAAACAGACGTTCCATAGGTACTTCGCGCGCCGTGAACATCCCGAGGTTGCGGTGCATCGGGAAAATGATCTCCTCCTTGTCAAGCGCAAGGGTAGCGCCCACGCTGGTCGCCTCCTGTCCGTAACCCGAAAACCATTTCGATATTTTCCCCTGTCGCAGCAGGATCAGCATCCGGTCTTCGATGAGCCTGGGGATCATGATCTCGGTATAAAGGGTAACGAGTTCGTCGTCGGTAATGCCTTCGCGGTTAAATGAAATGGGCGTATGTTGATCAATCGTCATAGTAATGGCTTGAAAGGCAAATATGTCTGTTTTTGACAACCGATTTTCCGGCCCGTCTAAAATTTCTTAACCTTGCCCGTTTTTAAGGTCATCTTTAATGAATTCGTATTTACAGACAGTTAAGAATTACCTGCTCGGCCTGCTGATCATCCTTGCGCTGTATTCGCTTACCCGACTGGTTTTCCTGTTTTGCAACTTCGGATACATTGGGCATGCTGCGGTAATGAACTTTATTGGCGGATTGCGTTTCGACCTTGCGGCAATTGCCATCATCAACCTGCCATTTACTCTCCTGGTCGGTTTCCCCGTACTTCCGCGGTTTACTAACGGCAAAATATTCCGTATGCTGTTTATCCTACTGAATTTCATGGGAATAGCATTCAATCTTATAGACTGCGCGTATTTCTCGTTCACTTTAAAACGAACTACCTCCGACCTGTTCACCACGCAGGGAATTGGCAAGGACATCCTTCACCTTCTGCCGAGTTTTATGGCCGATTTCTGGTACCTGTTTGTGCTTTCCGGGTTATTGCTGTGCCTGATGGTCTTACTGTTCAGAAGAATCACCTATACGCCTTTTCAAACCCGGAACGTAAGAACGATCGTCCTTCATTCGCTGGTGTACCTGGCGCTCCTGGCCGGTTCAGTGATCGCCTGGCGCGGCGGACTCCAACTCCGGCCGATCAATATTGTCACCGCCGGTTCTTATGGCTCGGGCAAACAGATCGCACTGGTATTGAATACGCCGTTTACCATCATTCGCACGGCCACACAGAAGAAGACGGGAAAAATATCTTATTTTGATGATAATCAGCTGAATGCGGGATTTAATTTAACAAGAAGTTTCAGTAAAACCTCTTCGCAGGTTAAGAAAAATGTGGTGATCATTATCATGGAAAGTTTTGGCGAGGAGTATATCGGTGCACTCAGTGGCCAAGCCTCCTACACTCCTTTTCTCGATAGTCTTATCCCCTTTTGTTATCGTCCGGAGCGTGGTTATGCGAACGGCCGGAAATCGATCGAAGCTATGCCGGCGATCACCGCATCGATCCCTACTTTGCAGGAAACACCGTTTGTAAGTTCCTCATTTGCAGGAAACGAGATCAATGCATTGCCGCTGCTCCTGAAGAAAAGCAACTACAGCTCGGCGTTTTTTCATGGCGGACAAAACGGAACGATGGGCTTTGATGTTTATGCAAAACTTGCCGGTTACGACCAGTATTTTGGGATGAACGAATATCCTGAACCTGCGGATTATGATGGTAAATGGGGCATTCCCGATGAACCGTTCCTCCAGTACGTGGCCCGGAAGATGAATACTATGCCAAAACCTTTTATCGGTACGGTGTTCACGCTTTCTTCGCATCATCCGTTCAAGGTTCCGGCCAAATATGAATCTTCCTTACCTTCCGGAACACTCGCCATTCACAAATCGGTTGCATACGCCGACCTGGCCCTGCGCAACTTTTTTACTACCCTCTCAACGCAACCGTGGTTCAGGGAAACCGTGTTTGTGATCACGGGTGATCACACTTCATTGTCTGACAATGCCTTTTACTCCAATCCTGCCGGAGTTTACGCCGTACCGATCCTTTTTTACCTTCCCGGTCAGCAGGGAACCACCTGGAGCGGCATCGGTCAACACCTCGACATCACCCCTACCGTACTCGATTTCCTCGGTTACCAGGGGAGTTTGCAGTTCATCGGCAACACCCTGAGGGACAGTAGTTGGACGCGCTGGAACCTGAACTACACCGAAAGCGGTTACCAATTGATTGAAAACAATTTCCTGCTGAGATTTACTGATAACCAAGCGGTTGGACTGTATAACATCAGTACCGATTCTTTGACTACAAGCAATCTCGTTGAATCAAATCCAGAAATGCGTAAGAAACTGGAAGACAAGACCAAAGCCATTATTCAGCAGTACACCAATCGGCAGTTGGCCAATAGACTTACCCGACCATGAAAAAGAGGATCCTGTTCATTATCAACCCCATTTCAGGTGTCCAGACCAAAGCCGGACTACCTGAACTGATCCCGCAATTTTTCAGTGAGCAGGAATTTATCGTGGTGACCGAATACACCCAATATGCCGGTCACGCTCACCTTATTGCGCAAAAGGCCGCTCATTTGGGCTATGATGCGGTAATAGCTGTTGGCGGCGACGGAACCATAAACGAAGTGGGCAGCGCGCTGGTGGGAACCGAGACCGCACTGGGCATTATCGCCATGGGCAGCGGCAATGGACTCGCCAGGCACCTCAAATTACCACTCAAACCCAAGCAGGCACTCCGGGTGATCAGCGGGTTTAATACGGCTAAAATCGACACCGGCCTCATCAACGGGAAGCCATTCATCGGCATTGCCGGACTGGGCTTCGACGCTTACATAGGAAAAAAATTCTCCCGGCACGGCAAACGCGGATTTTTCACTTACCTGAAACTGGTGCTTAAAGAATACCTCTCCTTCAGGGAAAGAACGCTGATCCTCAAAAGAAAAGGAAATAAGGAAACGGTAAAAGCGATGATGGTAACGGTGGCCAATTCCTCGCAGTTTGGCAACAATGCAGTCATTGCTCCAGATGCTGTTCTAGACGACGGTCAGCTGAGACTGTGCATCGTGCGCAAATTCCCGCTCTACAAAGCCCCCTGGATCGCTTATCTGATGGTTACCCGGCAGATACACCGATCGGCTTACCTCAACATTTATCCGGTGAAGAAAGTAACGATAAAGCAGTCTAAGAAACTGGCGCATTTGGATGGCGAACCGCTCAAGATTGGTAAAAAAGTGAAGATCAAAGTGCTTCCGGCTTCGTTGAAGATACTGGTGCAGGCGGGTTGATTTTTGTGTTTAACCGCAAAGGGGCAAAAAAAAGGCCCCGCTTTCGCAGGGCCTCCACCTAATCAAACAACAAACAACATCTTTAGACTTCGACAGGCTCAGTCACCTTACCGGCAAATCTTCTAATCATTTCACTCCGATCAGTTTCTCGGCGGGTTTAACCGCTTCTTTCTTAGGGATACTGATCGCCAGGATCCCGTTTTCGTAAGCGGCCTCGATCGCATCGATATCTACTTTTCCCTCCGGAAGATTAAAGCTCCTTGTAAAGGCTTTTACTGAAAACTCCTTTCGGGTGAATTTGGTATCTGCGTTTTCTTCCGCTTGTTCAACGGTTGCAGAGATTTCCAGAAATTTATCGGTGACCTTCAATTTGAAGTTCTCTTTTGAGAATCCCGGGGCCACCAGTGAAACCAGGTAATTTGCAGGAGTTTCCGCGATGTTCACTGCAGGAACTGAATTGGTTTTGAATTCTGGTGAAGAAAATCCTGAGAACCAATCGTTTGGAAGATGGTCGAAACCAAATGGGCGGGTTTTAAGTAATGTATTCATGGCTGAATTGTTTTTAAAGTTTTTCATGGTTGAGGGTTTACAAACCATTTGCCAATGAAAGAAAACAGGCCATTATGTCGTATTCCAAGGAAATCAGGTGCCAATCTGTCATTTACTAACCGTAAAGCGCGCCAAGAGAAGACGCAAAGAGCACAAAGGTATAAACGCAAAAATGGCGACCGAAGCCGCCATTTCACTATTCACCAATGACCCGAAGGCCATTCTTACTTCTTAACTCTTAATTCTTACTTGTAGGATGTTCTTGAGCTGGAAAACTGCTTCTTATGTCCGCCGTCTTTTCCAAAGCCAGGTTTGCTTCCGCCGTATCCACCGCGTCCACCGCTACCGCCGCCGTCACGTCCTGAAGACGATGAACCGCCGCGATTACCGCCTTTGTAGCCTCCTCCGCCACCAGAACCGCTTCCTCCGCGGTTACCGCCGCCGAAGCCACCTTTGTAGCCTCCGCCACCGCCGCCGCCGGAATATCCGCCGCGACCGCCTTTGGCACCGCCTCCGCCACCATCGTGACTAAGTTCGGTACGTACTTCACGTCCGTCGAAATCTGCACCGGTAAGACCTTTCATTACGCGATCAACGTCTGCCTTCTCAATCGAAACAAAAGAGAATTCACGTTTGATCTCGATACGACCGATCGCCTTGCTGGTCACACCTGTGTTGTCGCAGATGAAACGTAGCAGAAATCCTTTGTCCAGTCCGTCAAGCTCACCAACGTTTACAAAAATACGCTGGTAATCGTCGTCGTTGAAACGGCTTCCGCCTTCTCCACGTGCCGGACGATCAGGACGATCTCCGCGTTCCGGACGATCTCCTTTTGCTCTTGGAGCAAGGTTAAGATCGCCAGCCGACTTGTAATAATGCAGGAATTTGTTGAATTCTGCCGAAACGAATTTCGTGATCAGGTCTTCCTTGCTCAATTCTCCGAAAGCTTCGAAGATATCATTCAGGTAAGGCTTTATCTCAGATTCGCGAACCTCGGTTTCCTTAACACGGTCCACCAGCGACATCAGCTGACGGGCACAAACGTCTTGTCCGCTTGGCACTTTAACCAGGTCGATACGCTTTCCGATGATTTTTTCCAGTTGCGGAACCTTACGGGTATCGCGTGGAGAAACCAGCGACATTGAAACGCCTTCCTTACCTGCCCTGCCTGTACGGCCGGAACGGTGAGTGTAGTTTTCAACCTCGTCAGGAATAGAGTACTGGATAACGTGCGTTACGTCGTCAACATCAATACCACGGGCAGCTACATCGGTAGCTACAAGGATCTGCAGGTTGCGTTCGCGGAAACGGCGCATTACGCTATCACGCTGAGCCTGAGACAGGTCACCGTGAAGTGCATCCGCATCGTATCCGTCGCGACCAAGCTGATCAGCGATGTCACGGGTTTGTGTACGCGTCTGACAGAAAATGATCCCGTAGATATCAGGATTGAAATCCAGGATCCTTTTCAGTGCCATGTATTTATGGTTATCGTGAACCATGAAATACTGGTGAGTAATGGTAGAGGCAGAACTGTTCTTGCCTCCCACGGTCACCTCTACAGGATCGACCATGTAATTCTTAGAAATCATGGCTACTTCTCTTGGCATGGTAGCCGAGAATAACCAGGTATTCTTTTCGGTAGGAGTATGATTCAAAATGTCGTCAAGGTCTTCTTTGAAACCCATGTTCAACATTTCGTCGGCCTCATCAAGTACGGCATAGCGTACAAGAGAAAAATCAAGTGCTTTTCTCGACAGGAAGTCAACCAGACGTCCCGGAGTAGCAACAACGATCTGAGGCCCTTTTTTAAGTTCTCTCAACTGGGTATCGATACTTGCACCACCATAAATTGCGGTAATGCGTTTCCCAGGCATATACTTGGTAAAGTTCTCCAGATCACTGGTAATTTGTAGGCACAACTCCCTGGTAGGACAGATAACCAGGGCCTGAATCGCTTTGGTAGAGAAGTCTACCAAAGAAGCTAGCGGCAAACCAAACGCGGCAGTTTTTCCAGTACCCGTTTGAGCCAAGCCAATGAAATCGCGACTACCACCCACAAGCATCGGGATGGCTTTTGTCTGAATTTCGGAAGGTTTAGTGAATCCCAGGTCAGTGACAGCGTTCAGCACTTCGGGCTTTAAGCCCAGTTCTTCAAATGAAATCATTAATTGTTTTTAAAATCAGTCGGCAAAGGTACGAATAATACTGCACGAAACAGGTTATTAACAAGAACTGTCTGATTGTTAATAATTTGTACGTCAGGTTTATGGGTGAAAGGTTAAGGGTTTAATGGGTAAAGGGTTAACCGTAGAACACACGGATACGTTGGATCAGGGATCGGATTGAAGTTGGATGAAATGATTTAACAGCCTAGTATAAAGGCAGTTCTGACAGTTATGAATTATTTATTTGCAGGTTCAGCTTAAATAGTATTTACTTTGCAATTCAAAGTACTTTTAAAACCAATCATTATGCTATCATCTGATCTCAATCTTCGTGCTTCCGGGAAACCTGTCTTTATCGGAGCAGCCCTTGCCTTTGTACTCATTATTGTTTTTCTGCTGCCGGTGCTCGACGAACCCGATTCTTCCTGGCCGGTATTGTGGATGATCCGTCCGCTGGTAATCGTTCCGCTCGCCGGTGCCGCCGGAGGTTTCTTCTTCTTTTTAATGACACCACTCAGAAAACAAGGCGGCTGGAGACTGGTACTCGCCAACGTGATCAGCTTTTTTGTTTACCTGGTTGGTTTGTGGCTGGGCACTGTACTCGGACTGGCTGGTACACTGTGGCATTGAACGCCGCACAATTACTTTACCCGTTCTACCGTCCAGGTTTCTGCACCGGTTATGCGCTTGGAGAATCTCAGCTTTCCTTTTGAATCGGTTCGCAACTCACTGAACCGTTGACCGTTGACCAGAATCCTGTACAAGGTTTTCGGGATAAGTTGTTCGAGTTCTGCTGTTAAGGGATAAATATCTGATTTTGAGTTCGTAAACTGCAAGTCAATCCCTTCAGCGGAACATTTCCCAATTGTGAATCTAATGGCATCCTTTGAAGTAAGCACCAGCACCGGTTCTGAGTTATTCCCATCAAAATAAGAACACCGGTCACCCGAGACAAAATAGCCGAAATCCCTGGTACTGCTTACTTCAAACTTCCCGTTCGAAATGCTGTACTTACCCGGAGCCAGCTGGATGTCCAGTTTTTCATTCCTGAAGTTATACTTCAACAGGGTTCCCGACAATTCCGGGGTAAGATGAGGATTGAGGTACAAACGGTTGTGAAGCGGATTGATCCCGTAGATCGATTTGTACAAGCCGACAATGGTCAGCCCGTTCCCGGAAAGGATATCATCCCCAAGCCCGTTTTGCTTTACCCGGCCGTAGCGCTGAAAAGCCAGTCCGTCTTTGGCGTATTGCTCCAGGATGTTTTTCACGTATTTCACAGCAATCTCCGGATCATATGCTGCATATGCATCAACGGCTACCGAACCCCAGGAAAGGAACAGGTCCCCGTTTTCATAGATGGGATACGGATATTGCCAATAGGCTCCTTCTGCCGGGGTATAGCTACTCATGCACAGCGGCCAGAAAAACAATTTCTCCTGCTTCATCTGGGTCTCGATTCTATCCAGGATACCTTTGGCCCGATCGCGGTCGTCGCAGATTCCGTAGGCAATGGCCATAAAATTCACCGGGGTCACCATATTTCTGCCGTGAACCGAGCCGTCTTTATCGATCCAGTGAACATAACAGCCTTTTTCTGCATCCCAGAATCCTACCTGCGCCGTTGATCGGTTGAAACTGGTCTTTAGTTTTTCAGCAAACTCCTTGTAAACCTTCGCCTTGGCTGGATTTTTCAGTTGGAGTTCCACTTCTGCCCATTTGGTCAGGGCGATGTATAGTTTTGCGTTTACAAATGCATTTTCCCACGACGCCCAGATAATATCGATCCAGTCGCTGCCTCTTTTTTGAGCGGTGCTATCGGTCATCATTTCTACCAGTCCGTTGTGATTGCTGTCCCTGTTGAGTATCCAGTCCAATGCTTTTTCGCAGGAAAGCTGGTGTTTTTTCACCCAGTTTACATCACCGGTCAGGTCGTACAACTCGGCAACATTAGTCACCAGGTCGGGGTTTGCATCCATGAGTATTCCCCACTGCGCTTCGTAAAATCCTTTGTCGTTAAATGCACCGGGAGCCGCGTCTTCGTTGGTATACGCCCATCTGGAATACACCCGTCCATCCTCCTGTATCGCATAATCGCGGTAATAATCAAGGGTGTTTTTATATCCGTCGAGGTATTGCTGGTCGTTTATGCCAAGTCCCATCTGTGCGATGTACTGCTCGTGCAGACAGATCGGACCGTATGGCGTATGCCAGCTGTTTCCTCCAAAATGGTTCGCATCGATCACACCAATTCGCGAAATGGTTCCAAGAATATCTCCCACCTGTTTCCCATTCAGTCCTTGCAGTTCTCCCCTTCCATATTTTTCCTGGTAATCGAAGTATGCGAGGGTGATGGTTTGGGTAACGCTACCGGCCTTCAACCCAAACGGTGCCCACACATCCGCACTGCCGCGAATAAATCGCCGACGGTTGGTCCCGCTGTCTTGTGCAAATGCCATTTCTTTTTCCGAAGCCGCAATGGTGTAGGCCAGTTTATCATCGGCTGTGCGGCTGTATTTCATGGCGATTTCCTGGCCAGGTGCAGCAACCGACACCGACAGTCCGTTGCCGTTTTTGCTGTTCCAGAACGAAGATTCATTGGTGTGAACGCCATACGTACACAGTTTTTCATTGAACAGGTAGAACCAGGCCAGTCCGCCGTATCCCTGGTAAGCACCTTCCCAGGTATCTATGCTATTGAAGGTAAACACCGGGAACGCCGCTTCTTCAACGCGTACGGGTTTCGAAGTGGTTCGCTGTATGCTCCAGCTAATGGCACCCTTCTTTTTGCTGAAGGTCCAGGTTTCTGAAATGGTCAGTGAGCGGTCTCCGTAATTTATCCCTGAAACTCTTACCCACTCCGGAGTTTCGCTGCAAACCGGTTTGTTTTTCAGCTCGCGTGAAGAATGGGTGACTCCATTTACCCGGACTGAAGTATATACGCCGTTGTCTGCGCTGATTACCGGTTGTCCGTTAATGACCATGGATGAAATGACGGCCTTGTTGTCACAATCCACCTCCAGCCGGATCTTTTCACCGGTAATAGTGAATTTTGCTGGGTTTCCTGCAACTAGCGACAATTGCATCACTATAAGTAAAAAAGTAACGAAAGAAGAATTTCTCATAGATCAGAAATGGTGAGCCTGAAAGGTAGTTGTCGCCCTGAGATCAGGAGGCTTCAAGTTACAGTCAGGAGGATAACAAGGATAATTGCGGACTTTCTCAAACATTATCTCCGCAGACGGATCACTTGTTTATATTTGGGAATATTGAACCAAAAAGAACCTAATCAACCAATATGGCACTGATCAATCCCTACATCAACTTCAACGGAAATGCCGAAGAAGCCTTCAATTTTTACAAATCGGTATTTGGCGGCGAGTTCGCTATGATCGTCCGTTTCAAGGAAATGCCCATGAGTGATCAACCGATTTCCGAAGCGGAAGGAAACAAGATCATGCACATCGCTTTACCGATTGGTAATAACATATTAATGGCCAACGATGTTCCGGAATTTATGGGCAGGGTAAATGAAAACGAAAACCGTTCAAAGATCTCTGTGAGTGCGGAGAGCCGCGAAGAAGCCGACAAGATATTCAACGGACTTTCGGCCGGTGGAAAAATTGAGATGCCTATGAGTGAAAGTCCGTGGAATTCGTATTTCGGAATGTTCAGGGACAAATACGGTATAGAATGGATGGTGGAATTTGATGCTAAATTCAACGCGAAGACCTGATCCCATTAACGAGTTACAGACAAATCCCCCGGAGTTTATCCTTTCGGGGGATTTGTGTTTTATACTACCGCTCACATCCCCATTTTCTTCACGATCTCGCTTACCTTGCTCTCCGTTTCCCGCAACAGGGAATTACAGAAGGTAATTAACTCCGCAGCTCTCTTGACTTTAACCGTCAGCTCATCAACCGAGATCTGGTCACTGCTCAGTTGATCCATAATATCCTTTAACTCGTTAAAAGCCGAGTCGTATGTCTGATCTTTCATTACTTCCCTAATTTTAATACCTGTGAGGTAATTGATCCTGAATGAAGCGCCGTTTCAATTACATCGCCCACCTTAAGGTCTGCGCTGTCTTTTACCACTTTTCCATCACTCCGTGTGATAGAGAATCCTCTCTCCATTGATTTTTCCGGACGCACCATTTCTATACTCTGAATGATGTTCTCCATTTGCGACACCTGCAGCCTCAGCTTATTCGTGGCCAATGCCCAGATGCTGTTGCTCATCTCTGCCAGTTTCTGAGGTTCCCTTTCAGTTAGCCGCTGTTCCACGAACAAGGTGATCCGGGTGGTGGCATCTGTGATCGCACTTCTTTCTGCATTCAGTATTTCGCTGGATTTCCTTGAAAACGTGCTCGCTACAGCCGCCAGATCACCTCGTAAACGCTGACAGCTTGAACCTGGAGACGTCTGCAAGATCTCATAAAACGAAGCCATTTGCAAACGGTTGGAATTAATGGTCTCCGTGGATATTCTGGCAATTGACAAAAATATCTCCGACAGTGAACGCTCAAACTGATATGCTTTGTCTACAATATAATCTGCCAGCGCAGTAGGCGTTTTATGCGGACTTTTTGCGATCATGTCCAGCACAGAAACATCGGTTTCGTGACCTATCCCGGTCATTACCGGCAAATCCATCAGCGCAACCTGTCTCGACAATTGTAAATCGTTGAAGGGATCAAGATCCAGTTTTGATCCGCCACCACGAATGATCGCTACGGCATCAAATTCATCAGTATCCACAGTCAACAGTGCAGCTAAAATAGATGCCGCAGCCGATTCACCCTGCACCACCACCGGAAAAAGCCCGGTAAAAAAGGTGTATCCGTGCTCATTATTGGCCTGGTGCATCTTAAAATCCTCGTAAGCCGATGTGTTTGGTGATGCCAGCAACGCGATCCTCCTGATCACCCGGGGTTCGGTCTGCCACTTGTTCCGTTCAAACAATCCCTCATCTTTCAGCTGTTGAATGGTCTCGAGTTTCTTTTTCTCCAGCGCACCGAGGTTAAAAGAGATGTCTATTTCCGTGAGATGAATGGAAAGGGAATGGACGTGGTCGAAATTCACCTTAACCAGGCATACGATCTCAGACCCGTTTTTCAGCACATTGTAAAACTCGTCGCCAAGGCTTACCCTGATGCGCTGTGCGACGCTTTGCCAGATGCAGGCCTTGGCCACCGCCACCTGCCGGTCGCCTTCCAGTTGAACCAGGTTAAAATAAATGTGGCCGCTGTTCGCGAAATTCAGTCCTGAAATCTCTCCTTTGATCCAGAAAGACCGGTTTTGTGTGATCGAATCAAATGCACTTTTGATCGATGTCGACAACTGAAGCAGCGTAAAGACTTTTCTTTCACCCGGTTGATCTGGTTTTTCCATGAATTTTATCAGTTAACCGCAAAGGGCGCTAAGTTTTTACGCAAAGGACTCAAAGGTGAATCATGCCGAATTCAGGCGATCAAGATACGATATCGATGAGGACAAATCAACAGTTCAACACATCAACAATTCAACAAATCAACAACAACCTCGCCTGCCCCGGCTGTTCTATTGGCGCCCGGTGAATACATGGTAAAACAGGACTTTCGGGATGTTCGACCGCCAGCTTCCACAAGTTGCCAAGGCCAAGGGAGATAATGCTTGCATCAGGTTTTTCCTGGTAATGCAAATCAAAGCACTGCTCGCTGAGAAAAGCCTCAAATTCTTCATCAGGACCGTCAAACATCCGCTTCAGTTGTTCGCGTATCTCAGGGATCAATATTTTCTGTTCGGCCTGTGCATTAGGAACCAGTTCGCTTGGCGCTCCATAATAGGTACACAGGAAAGTCTCGGTAGGTACAGGCGAACGGTCGGCATGAAAAGAATATACGTCGGTCGAAAAAAACGGGAAAGCATCATCGCGATCGTAGTTTTTGATCACATTCAGCACCGGTGAAGCACCCTGTTCTTCAAGCAATTTCAAGTCCTGCAGGAGAATTTCCCGGGCAAGTTGTCCCTGTTCTGTTAATAATAAGGCATTAAGTTCTTCCGACTCAACCTCGGTCACATTGCCCGTAAGTTGCAGTTTATCAATGATCTCAGAAAAATCACCCAGCAATTCGCGCGACCAGCACATCGCGTTTACGTCACCGCTAAAAGGCAATGAGACCAGGTCTTCGAAGTTGCTTACCTGGCGAATGTGCTGATGGCCGTTGAAAGAGGCAGTTGTGAATGTCAATTGGAAGCTTTTGTTTTTCTAAGGGTGTGAAATGTATCGGAATTCCTATTGCATCGACGGACACTTGTGGTCGCCATAGGTGCAAAATACACAACAATCATCTCCTTTAGGATGCAAAACGCTTTTACAGTTTTTGCAGGTATAGGCCAATTGGCAAACTTCGGTAGGCATCGTTTCCTCAGCGGAGAAACCGCATTTCGGACAAGTAATGGTTGAGGTCATTACAGCTGTGCTATCCTCATTGGCCGCGGCAACTGCTGTAATGGTATCGGTTTCCGAAACACTCTGCTCCTGCTGACTCGTTTCCTTATTGGATTGGCTACACGAGCAAAAGATACAGAGGGAAAAAACAAGGATTGAAAAGAGAGACTTCATGCGATCTGTTTAGCTGGTTGTCTGAAACAAAAAATCCCGGTCAGCCTAGCTGAGCGGGATTTTCATTGAGCTTGCGGAGAAGGGGGGATTCGAACCCCCGGTACAGTTACCCGTACGTCAGTTTAGCAAACTGGTGGTTTCAGCCACTCACCCACCTCTCCTTGCATTAAGCGGTTGCAAATATAGAAAATGGTTAATTGAGCACAAGAAAAAAGTGAATGTCGTTGTGATTTTTTTCGCCGCTTAGGATGAATGTGCTAAAACAGAGCAAAATACGCATCTGCGACAGAACAAAACACCGTAGAAACCAGTGATACTGGTCTTATTAACTTCTTGTTTTTCGGGCAGGCTTTATTGCTAATTTCGCGGCACCAAAACAAAATCAATTTATGAAAGAGGTTTATATCGTATCGGCCGTACGTACTCCAATGGGTAGTTTCGGTGGTGTGCTGGCCGGCGTACCGGCAACAAAACTTGGTGCAGCTGCAATTAAAGGTGCCCTTGAAAAAGCAGGCCTTTCAGCCGATCAGATCGATGAGGTTTACATGGGTAACGTACTTCAGGCCAACAACGGTCAGGCTCCTGCCCGCCAGGCTGCCCGCTTTGCAGGTCTTGGCGATCATGTTCCTGCCACTACGATCAATAAAGTATGTGCTTCAGGTATGAAGGCCATCTCTCTTGCCGCACAAAGCATCATTGCTGGCGACAACGACGTGGTGATCGCCGGAGGAATGGAGAACATGAGCAGCGTTCCTTATTATCTTGATACTGCCCGTACCGGTTACAGACTTGGTGACAATAAAGTGATCGACGGACTGGTAAAAGACGGTCTTACTGATGTTTACGGTAACGTACACATGGGTGTTTGCGCCGAACTTTGTGCTAAAGAATACGGATTCAGCCGTGAAGACCAGGATGCATTTGCCGTTCAGTCATACACTCGCTCTGCTGAAGCCTGGAAATCAGGTAAATTCAGCGATGAGATCGTTCCGGTAGAGGTAGTTGACCGCAAAGGAAATACCACACTGATCTCAGAAGACGAAGAATACAAAAACGTAAATCTGGAAAAACTTCCAACCCTTCGCCCGGTATTCCAGAAAGACGGAACAGTTACCGCAGCAAATGCTTCTACGCTTAACGATGGTGCTTCTGCATTGATACTGATGAGCAAAGAGAAAGCCGAAGAGCTTGGCATCAAACCATTGGCTAAACTGATCAGCTATGCTGATGCGGAACAGGCTCCGGAATGGTTTACCACTGCCCCATCAAAGGCACTTCCAAAAGCACTGAAAAAAGCTAACCTGAGCATTGGAGACATCGACTTCTTCGAATTGAACGAGGCATTCTCTGTTGTTGGACTGGCTAACGCAAAAGAAATGGGCATCTCAAACGACAAGTGCAACGTAAACGGCGGTGCGGTTGCTTTGGGTCACCCGCTTGGAAGCTCAGGCTCACGGATCGTGGTAACCCTGATCAACGTGCTTAAGCAGAACAACGGTAAACTTGGTGCTGCAGGGATTTGCAACGGCGGCGGCGGTGCTACTGCGCTTGTGATTGAGAATGTGAACTAGGAGTATCTCTTTCTATTATATTGAAAAGGTCCCGGTTTTAAGCCGGGGCCTTTTTTTTGTTTTTGATTTTTAACCGCAGAGACGCAGAGGTGAGCGCAGAGAGCACAGAGGTTGTGGGTTCCTGTGTACCAAATTGTTTGCACAACCAATTATACGTAGGGGTGTCGCCTCTTTTCCCGATCGAACGTAACGAACCGGAACGCGGGCACCTTGACGGAAGCCGCGGAGGAACGTAGCGGATCGCCGACAAGGTCGCGTTTCCGGGAGTGGAGTGAAGTGAGGGAAAAGC
>JAZKEZ010000126.1:0-4163 GCA_040386675.1 Bacteroidota bacterium
TCCATGATGTACATCCGGTCATATCCCGAAAAGTCGGTAGATACGGAGATGATCCCAGAGCTCGGGTTAGGAGAAACGGTAAGGTTGGTAGTAGCGGTGCGGTCCGAAATACCAGTACTATTAACAATATAAGTCACCTCCAGCAGCGGTCTGCGTGTTGCAACAGTATCATCGCTTGTGGCAAAGATCAGTGCAGCATAAAATTGTTCTTTGATCAGGCTCAGGCGGAGGTTAAAAGACTGGTCGCCTGCGGTTCTTGAAGCCTGCAGCAATTCGGTGACATCCATATCCGTATAATCTTGGTAATGATCGGTTGATTCAGGCATGTATACCGACACGCTGTAGTCTACATCAGGCTGGTTATTCCAGGTAAGCTCACGTTCAAACCACGGTCCGGTTACGCGGTAGATTATGCTTTCGTTGGAGTTGGAAAGTGAAGAATGACCGCCGTCAGGACTGTTAAAATTGTTGTCAGGATTGTAAAACAGCGATAATTTTGCAGATACGATCTCGGCATTTGCAGGGATATTGGTAACCGGGAAGCGGTAAAATGCACGGGAAGTAGCTTTTTCGCCACCAATGGTCCAGGTAACCGGTCCCATCCACGGAAAGTCACCAAAATTCGTTGAAGGGTAGAAATCGGAAGCATGAGCATCTTCAGACGACGGGTTAAGTCTGATCTGAATGGTGGTTTGAGCGACTGAAGAAAGGGAAATGAATACCGTAAACAGGGAAAAGTACAATGTCTTCATACAGAGGGTTTTTAAGTTTATTGGTACGAAATTAGGCTTTTTATCCCCGCTTTCAAAAACTTCATCACCATCACCTCACGATCCTCACGATCCGCACTATTAACCTTCTGAAAACATTGACTACCCGTTATTGTTCTATTTTTGAAAATTAAGTATCCGCGTAATATGCCTCCTGGAATTCAGAAAATAGAGATCATAAACAGGGAAATAAGCTGGCTTTCATTCAACGACAGAGTGTTACAGGAAGCAGCTGATCCCAATGTCCCGCTTGTGGAACGCCTGCGTTTCCTGGGGATTTTTTCCAATAACCAGGACGAATTCTTTAAAGTTCGCGTAGCCACCCTGCGAAGAATGGTGAACTTCGGGATAGAAGCCGAGGATTACCTGGACATGGATCCGAAGAAATGCCTCGCAGAGATCCAGTCGAGGGTAATGAAACTGCAGTCGAAATTTGAGAAGATCTACAAAGGGATCATTGCCGAACTCGAAGAAGAAGACATTCATATTGTTGATGAACAGCGACTTACACCCGAGCAGGGGGATTTTGTAAAAAACTACTTCCACAACCAGGTGCGCTCGGTAATTGTACCGATCATGCTGGGTAAAAAGCAGGATTTTCCGCAGCTTCGCGACAAGACCATTTACCTAGCCGTACGACTGGGACGCAAGCATCACCCGGATTCCACCCGGTTTGCACTGATTGAAATGCCGGGAAGTGAGGTAGACCGGTTTGTGGAACTTCCGGCGGTAAACGGCAACAAGTTCGTCATGCTGCTCGACGATGTGATCCGCTATTGCCTGCACGATATTTTTTCCATTTTCGATTTCGACAGTATCGAAGCCTATACCATAAAACTGACCCGTGATGCCGAACTAGACATCGAGGAAGATGTGGGGAAAAGCCTGCTGGAAAAGCTTGAAGACGGGCTGGATAACCGGAAAAAAGGAAAGTTTGTACGCTTTGTCTACGATGCCAATATTGCTGAAGACCTGTTTGCGTACCTCATTAAAATGCTTGGCCTGAAAAAGACGCAAAGTCTGATCCCGGGCGGGCGATACCACAATTTCAAGGATTTTATCGGCTTTCCTTCGCTTGGGGAAAAATCGTATACCTATCCGAAACTTCCGCCGCTGGCCTCGAAAGATTTTGAGGGCAGAAGAAGCCTGATCAAAGTGATCAGTGAGAAGGACGTGATGCTGACTTTTCCGTTCCAGACCTTCGACTACATCATCGACCTGTTGCGGGAAGCCGCAATCGATCCGGCAGTACGCGCCATCAAGATGAACGTGTACCGGGTGTCGAAAAACAGCAAGGTGATCAATGCGCTCATCAATGCAGCGAGAAACGGCAAGAACGTACACGTTGTACTCGAATTGCAGGCCCGGTTTGATGAGAAAAACAATCTGTATTGGTCCAACCAGCTCCAGGATGAAGGCGTAAAAGTAACCTTCGGTGTACCGGGACTTAAGGTCCACGCGAAACTCATCCTCATTGAACGCTACGAGAATAAGAGCATCCGCTATTATGCGCACATCGGTACCGGGAATTTCCATGAAGGAAATGCGAGGATCTATACCGATCACAGCTTGCTTACCGCCGATCAGCGACTGGCCGGGGAAGTGGCGCGGATCTTTAATTTCATGGATAAGAATTACGAGATCCCGTTTTGTCGTCACCTCATGGTTTCGCCGTTCGGGAACCGTACCAAGTTCCTGGTCCTCATCAACAATGAGATCAAGAATGCGAAAGAAAACAAGCCTGCATTTATCTACCTGAAACTCAATAACCTGGTAGATCGTGAGATGATCAAAAAACTGTACGATGCGAGTCGGGCAGGAGTGAAGATCAAAGCAGTGGTGCGGGGTATCTGCTGCCTGATCCCGGGAATAAAGGGAATGAGCGAGAACATAGAGGTGATCAGTATTGTGGACCGTTTCCTGGAGCATACCCGGATGATGATCTTCTGCAACGAAGGCGAAGAAAAATACTTTATCTCATCTGCCGACTGGATGAGCCGGAACCTGGACCGCAGGGTTGAGGTGACCGCCCCGATCTACGACAAGGAAATCCAGCAAACACTGATGGACCTGTTCAATATCTACCAGCACGATAACGTAAAAGCACGTATTATTGACAAAAATCAGTACAACCTTTACGTGACCAATACCAAGCCTAAGCACCAGTCGCAGATGGAAGCTTACGCCTACTTTAAAAAGATCAATTCAAAATGAGATTCGGAGCAATAGATATCGGTTCGAATGCAATGAGACTGCTTATTGCCGAAGCCCGGGAAGAAGACAATCACGCCACCCTGAAAAAGCTTACGCTGATCAGGGTTCCGGTCCGCCTGGGTGAAACTGTATTTACCACCGGACTGGTTACTCCACTGAAAATCAAAAAATTATCGAAGTCGATCAGTGCGTTCCGATTGCTGATGGAGGTTTACGGTGTTGAACAGTACCGCATCTGTGCGACCTCGGCGATGCGTGAAGCCCGCAACCAGGCGGAAGTAGTGGAAAAAGTAAAAGCACTTACCGGCGAAACCATCCAGGTGATCGATGGTGATGAGGAGGCTGATCTGATCCACTCTACTTTCGAAACACTGGTATTCGATCTCAACAAAGACTACTTATATATTGATGTTGGTGGGGGAAGTACCGAATTGTCGCTGCTGCGTCAGGGAAAAGCCATACACTCCAGATCGTTCAGGATCGGAACGGTACGAAGCCTGAAAAAAAAGGTGGACGACGCCGACTGGCAGGAAATGCTGGCGTTTGCCGGTGAACTCGGGAAACAAAGCCAGGGTATCCAGGCGATCGGAACCGGTGGAAACATCAACAAACTGGTAAAACTAAGCCCGGTAAATAACCTGAGCGGTTTGCAATTTGCCGAACTCAGCGGCATCATGGGCCAGCTGGAGAAAGTAGGACTAAAAGAACGTATGAGGCAGTTTGATCTGAAGGCCGATCGCGCCGACGTGATCATTCCTGCAGGACATATCTATATGGACGTAATGAAAGCCGCAGGGATAGATGAGATATTGGTCCCGAAACTGGGCTTAAGCGACGGTATTATCTACGATCTGTACAAAAAACACAGGCAGAAGTAAAAGGCCTGAAAGTGCCCGAATGAAAGGTGGGGTAAAGTTGCTGGTCATTTTTCGGTAATATTGTGACATCTAAACGTTAGGCATGAAAAAACTGATTATTCTTTCGGCAATTACTCTTTCCGTTCTTACCCTGTCAGCACAGAATAAGGGCGAGGTAAGAGGACAACAGTTCGGTAAAAGCATCAAAAACGAGAACATCATGGATGTTCCGGCATTGGTGCAGGAAATGAAGAACACTGACGAAATATCAACAGTACGGGTTCGCGGAACGGTTACCGATGTGTGCCAGAAAAAAGGCTGC
>JAZKEZ010000126.1:4173-6719 GCA_040386675.1 Bacteroidota bacterium
GGTACACGTAATGTTCAAGGATTACGCGCTTTTCATGCCGAAAGACCTGGCCGGAAATGGTATCGTGCTTGAAGGGAAAGCCTTCACCAGCGTTACGCCGGTAGCAGAATTGCAGCATTATGCGGAAGACGCAGGCAAAAGCAAAGAAGAAATCGCAAAGATCACCGAGCCGAAACGCGAAGTGCGGATCGAAGCCTGGTCGGTAACAGTCATTAAAGACTGATCCTGATTTTCCGGGACCCCGTATCGAGTGCGTTGTCCGAATAAATTTTCCAAGATGAAAACCCTTATCCTGGCGGCGGGTCTCCTTGTCGCAGCTACAACATTTGCCCAGCGTGAAGTACAACCCTACTTCATTAATTCCGGTGATAGCATCGCTAAGGGAATAAAGTATTACGACACCGGTGCTTACGCTGATGCGCTGAACTGCTTTGCCGGGATTGATCCGAGGGATACCAATTATACCTGGGCGGCTTATGGGAAAAGTCTCACACTTGCTGCCCTGGAAAAATACGAGGAGGCCATCCGGGAAGGAGAGGAAAACCTCCGGCGCGGATACCGGACCCCCGAGCAGTTCAACGTGATCGGCAGCAGCTACAGTACGCTGAAACAAACCGATAAGGCATTGGAGGTATACGACCGCGCACTGGCACTTTACCCCGTAAACAATGAACTTCGTTTTAATCGGGCCGTTGTATTCGAGGTGGCCAAAAACTACACGCAGGCCATACAGGAGCAGCAGGCGAATCTCCTGCTGAATCCCTATAATCTCAGTGCACACCTCAGGCTCGGTATCCTTGCGGCTAAACAGGGATTGTACACGCAATCCCTCATGAGCCTCATTACTTACCTGTTGCTCGATCCCGATGGACCACGCTCACTGAATGTACTCACAACAGCCGACCAGGTAGCGGCGCTCACACTGAAAGAGAAAAACAGCCTGGAGAAAGCCATGCCGGCCGAGTTCCGCGACATCGACCTGGTGATCAGCAGCAGGATTGCACTTTCGAAAGACTATAAGATCCCCGGCAGTTATACCTATCCGGTGAACAAGCAACTTTACGCCATCATTGAAAAACTGAAGGAAACCAAAAATGCCGGTGACGGTTTTTGGGCCACGTTTTATGTGCCGTTTTTCCGGGAGCTTTCCAAAATCCCGAATTTCGATGACGTCAGTCTGCTGATGCTGGCCAGTGTTCAGGATGCAGAGATCAGTAAACCGCTTAAAAAACGGTTTCCGCAGGTACAGGCGCTGAGCAGTAAATTGCTGAATCGCTGGAACAGCCTGCACAACAGTTATACAACCAAAAGAGCGGATAAGGAATGGACCGCCACCCCAATACTCGGGGAGAAACTCAGTCTTGCGGGACTGGCCACTGTTATCGGGGGGAAAGATACCACCGGGTATTTCGAGCTGTACTATCCTAACGGTGCACTGAAGGGAAAGGGCAATATGAAAGACGGTAACCGCGACGGATCATGGACTTTTTACCAATCCGGAGGAGAGAAACTGAGTGAGTTTGTGTATGCCGACGACCTCGAGCAAGGACCGTATTCCACCTGGTATCCATCTGGGATTTTAAAAGAAAGAGGAACCCTTGAAGCCAATCAGCTTACCGGGAAATGGGAATTCTTCTATCCTGACGGAAAACCCATGCTGATCCAGAATTACCGCAACGGAGTGGAACACGGTCGCGGCTTACGCTTGTATCCTTCCGGCGATCCCGAATTCGAATACACCATGGCCGACAATAAGCTCGACGACCGGATCACCCAGTACTATTCCAACGGACAGGTATTCAGTGTTACGCAGGTGGCCGGTGGCAACAAAGACGGGATTCAGAAAAAATACTACCCGGACGGCAGACAAAGCGTGGAAATGAATTTCTCTAAAGACGAACCCGATGGAAAGGCAATTACCTGGTACACTTCGGGAAAGGTAGAGAGCGAAGGAACTTATGTTGCAGGCAAGCAAACCGGGACCGTGATCACCCGCTATCCCGACGGTAAGACTGCGAGCGAAAAGAATTTTAATGAACAGGGTGAAGCCGATGGCCTCTCAACCTTTTACACCAGCGCTGAAAAGCCTTACCGGGTGGAAGAATACAGTAAAGGCAGCCTGAAAAAGATCATCTTCCTGAATGATGGCGATACGCTGTTTTACCGTGCGATACCAAAAACAGGGACAACGGTAAAGGAATTCAATGCCTACGGGACCCTGACGGGAGAAGGGCCGATGAAACCCACCGGAAAGGACAGCACCTGGAAATACTATACCGATTACGGAACTTACCGCCAGAAGCTTACCTACCGCAACGGACATGAGGAAGGTCAGACACTCATCTATTTTGAGAATGGCATTCCTGAGACTACTTCCGGGTATAAAAACGGTGAACTTAACGGCAGTTTTATTGATGTGTTCCGCGATGGAAAGCTATCCAGTGCGGGAAACTATGTAAATGGTAAGAAATGGCAGGAATGGCTGGATTTTTACGAGAATGGTAACCTTTACAGCCGCTCGTGGTACCAGGACGATGAGATCACCG
>JAZKEZ010000126.1:6729-14676 GCA_040386675.1 Bacteroidota bacterium
GTTTTTCGATGCCGATGGCCGCCCAACCTACCGCCAGTATTTTGATAAGGTAGGCATACTCGAAGCTTCCGTATTACTCGACAGTACCGGAATGGTGCTGGACAGTGCACACCTGGAAAACGGAACCGGGAGTATGAAACTGAAAAGCTACGGCGGATCGGTTTTTTTCGAAGGAAATTACATCAGGGGTGAACGTCACGGCCTGTGCAGGTGGTATTACGGAAACGGCCAGCCGGAAAGCGAAGGATTGTACCAGCTCGGCAAGAAAAAACAGTTGTGGACCTATTACCATCCTAATGGGAAGATCAGGCAGCGCGGAACATTTGTATACGATGAACCGGATGGTGTGTGGGAAGAATTCGATTTCTTCGGCAGCCGTATCGACCTTACTACCTATGCACACGGCAAACGCAACGGACTGACGGCCACCTTCGGGACATCAGGCAGCCGGACCCACGAATACGATTACCGTGACGGCGAACCGCATGGAACAGCTACATTCTTTAATCCGGGTGGAGAAGTAAAAGTATTCCGTTACTATGAAAATGGCCGGCTGACAGGATACGCCGCGGCAGATGCAACAGGAAAAGCACTTGAGTTTACTCCGGTAAAAAATGCTACTGCAGTAATCAAAACCAATTTCCCGAATGGTTCACCCGCGGTAGCGTATGCTTTTGTGAACGGCGAACTCGACGGACCGTTTGAGCAATTCTATTCCAACGGTGATCCGAGACTGAAAACCAATTATATAAAAGGTCGTGAAGAAGGACAGGCATTGTTATATTATCCTAATGGGCAGGTCGAGCTGGATGAAAACAACGTTAATGGTACGCATAACGGCAGCTACCAGTTATTCTATGAAAACGGCCAGGTAAAAGTGGACGGACATTACCGCAGGGGACAAAAACATGGAACGTTCCGGTATTACACCAATACAGGGAAGCTGTTGGGAACTTACGTGTATTTCAATGATAACCTGCTCCGGGAACTGAAGTAAGGTGAGTGGTGTTATGTTGATCAAATTGTGCTGAAATGAGGAAACTATTATTGAGGATACTGCCGGTACTGGTGTTTGTTGCTAGCGGCGCAGTAATGGCACAAACCCCGGAGATCATTAAGAAATACAATGCGAAATACCCCGGGAAAGAAGCCGCAGCTGTTGAACTGTACCGGAAACTCAGTGTGGATATTGTTAACGGTAAGCCGGAGATCACCTTCAGCACCAGCGAAGAACTGATCTACCTGGGTCGGAAACCGGATGCCTCGCAGCGCAGTGTTTCTTCTTCTCATTTCATGGAACTGAAAAAGGTAGAGGCCTTTGTATTGGTACCGGAAAAAGAAAAGTACCGTTCAATACCGGTCAAAAAATTTACCGAGAGTACACTGGGAGACCGCGATGTATTTTACGACGACAGTAAAGAGCTAAACTTCACGCTTTCCGGAATTGAGCAGGGATCGAAATCGATCATCCGTTCGGAATACAAAGTGAACGATCCGCACATGATCCCGTCGATGTCGGTGCATCCTTACCTGCCGGTCGATAAGTGCGTTTTCGAGATTACGTATCCCAACGGACTGGACATTGGGATTACTGAACTGAATTTTAAAGACGGCGTACAAACGTCTGAAGTCATAAAAGGAAAACACACTACGCGTACCTATACTTTCGCAGAAAGCAAAGGCCTTGAGCACGAGGGCGATGGTCCGGACTGGAGGTATTTCACCCCGGAAGTCCACGTCAGACTTAAGTCCTACCAGTCGAAAGACAAGCCCGTGAATGTGCTGCGAAACGTAGACGACCTGCACAGCTGGTATTGCACTTTCCTGGATCAGTCGAAAGAAACGATAGAGGAGTTCAGGGCGTTGAGCGATTCGATTGTGCAAGGATGCACTACTGACCGGCAAAAAGCGGAGAAACTTTACCAGTGGGTACAGCAAAATGTAAGGTACATTGCCATTGAGAACGGATACATGGGCTATATCCCTCAAAAGGCCAGCCTGGTGTGTCACAACCGCTACGGTGACTGCAAGGGAATGTCGAACCTACTTTGGTACCTGATGCGGGCACAGAATCTGCCGGCTTATCATGCCTGGGTCGGGACCCGTTCTCTTCCATACTCCTATGAGAAAATAGCGTCGCCATACGTCGACAACCACATGGTGATCTGTTACCGTGAAAACGGCAAAAACCTGTTCCTCGACTGTACACATGCCAATCTTCCTTTCGGGATGCCTTCGCCTTTTATCCAGGAAAAGGAATCGCTGGTGACCGACAATTGCAAGAGTTTCGAGGTAGTGCGAATTGATCCGGTGAAAACCGAGGACAATCTTTTTACCGATTCGGTATGGGTGAAACTGAACGACAATCGCTTAAGCGGCTACGGGAAGGCCGTATTGACCGGACATGTCCGGATGTCGTTCCTGGATCATGTCAATCCGAAAGATCAGAAAAGCCTGCAGGATTTCTGCAGGGATTACCTGGCCAAAGGAACCAACAAATTCCTGATCGATTCGGTTTGGGTGGAGAATACCACCAATTCCAATCTCCCGCTGGTGCTGAATTACCGCTTCAGTAACCCGGATTATGCCTTGCAGGTAGACGGCGAAACGCTTATCAACCTCAACCTGGACAAGCAACACGGACCCGAGAAGATCAAAAAGGACCGCAAGATTTCGGTGGAGTACAAGTATAACATGAGGTACATCAATACCGTGGTCTTCGAACTTCCGGCCGGTCTGCAGGTAAAAGACCTTCCTTCCGACAGTCACTCGGTTACCCCGAATTTTACCTATCACAACAGTTACCAGCGACAGGGCAATACCATCATCAGGCGAACCGAACAGGACAGGAATGTACTTTCTGTACAACCTGCTGATTTTGATGCCTGGAACAATTTCTACAAGCTTTATACGGCACAGGCCAATATTCAAACCGTCCTCATCCGCAATTAATGAGAAAACTCTTTACCCTCCTTACTTTATTCGTCTCTATCCAGCTGTCTGCCCAGCAATGGGACAGTAACCCGGATTACTCAGCGATCCTGAAAACCATTACCGATCCTGCTGAGAAATGTGTGAATGTGCTGGATGAAAGAGTGATCTCTTTTACTTACCTCCCCAATCAGGACCTGGCAGAAGACCTGTTCATTCACCAGGTATATTACCTCAACAGTACTGAGGCGATCGACGCACTGAATAAAATTTACATCCCGTTATCAGCATCTTCCAAGCTCCTGAATTACAATGCCCGTGTCATTTCTCCTTCGGGAACGGTTCGTGTGTTGAGCAACGACGACCTTAAGGAAGCCGTAAACGAGCAGGGACAAAACGTGAAGTTCTTCGCTATGTCTGGTGTTGAGGTAGGAGGGATCGTAGAATTCTACTACACCATACGCCGCATACCGAACATGACCGGAAGACTGATCGTGTTCCAGAAAACGGCGCCTACTGTCAAGGCGATCTTCAGGCTGGTATCCCCGTCAAACCTGGTTTTTAAAACACTTTCGGTCAACGGCTACCCGGAAATCAAAGCGGATACTGCTGCCCGCGGAGAAAACCGGGTTATCGTCGGTATCAGGGAGAACATCCCGGCACTGACGTTCGAGAAATTCAGTAATAGTGATGCACATGCAATGGGTGTGTTGTACCAGTTGGATGGAAATACCTTTACCGGCGCAAGCAATATTTACAACTATACCGGTGCGAGTGAAATGGTTTACAAATCACTGAATGAGGAGTTGTCGAAGAAGGTAAACAAGGAACTGGATAAGATACTGAAAGCTTCCGGTTACGCCGATGCGCGTGATGAACGTGCAAAGATCTTTGCCATTGAAGACTACGTAAAACGCAATTTCCTGTACGCCGAAAATGTTGATCCTCAACTGGAAACCCTGGAAAAGGCGATCGAAAAGAAAACACTGAATGATAACCTGTCCACGCGTTTGCTCTACCGGTTATACAAAATGGCGGGTATTCAAACCGAAATTGTCCTTACCTGCGACCGTACCAGCCTGGTGTTTGATCCCGTGTTTGAGAGTTATGCGTTCCTGAACGATTACCTGCTGTATTTTCCGGGTATTGATGATTACAGCATGCCGTCGTACCGCTATTTCAGGGTTGGACTGATCCCGCCGGATTATCTGGACAACCACGGTCTGTTTATCAGGAAAGTGAGCCTTGGGAGCATTGAAAGCGGGGCAGGCGAGATCAGGAAGATCAAGGCTTACCCGGCAGAACACAGCACGAATACGATGCTGGTAAATGTGAAGTCACTTACGCCGGGTATTACGCCGGATCGTACCAGCCGGCCTATTCACTTATTGAAGAAGCAAGGATCAAGGATTTCAACCGGGAGATCGTGAATTCGATCTATGCGAATACTGACGCAGACGAGATCAATGTACAAAACCCGGGTATCGAGAACCTGACCATCAAACCGCTGATCGTGGAGTTTTCGTTCAGCTCGCCCGCTTTTATTGAGAAAGCCGGTCAGAAGGTCTTGTTCAAAGTAGGTGAGCTGATCGGTCCGCAGGCTGAAATGTACCAGGAGAAAGAACGCCAGTTCCCGGTAGAAAATGAATTCAACCGCATTTACCAGCGCGAACTCGTGATCACTATTCCCGAAAATTATACCTGCCGCAACCCGGAGATCCTGGCGATGAACGTTACCCCGTTCGCTGCTAAAAAGAACGAGGCGGGATTCATCTCGGCTTACAAGCAGGAAGGAAACCAACTGAAGGTGACCATCTCAGAATATTACAACCAGTTGATGCTGCCGAAAGAAGATTATGAGGATTACCGGAAGGTGATCAATGCCGCGGCGGATTTTAATAAGCTGGTGCTGGTCTTGGAGAAGAAATGAGTTTAAGGTTTAACGTTTAAAGTTTAACGTTTTCTTCTTGTTGATGATTTGTCTGTGATCTCCGCGTTTAACCTCTGTGTCTCTGCGGTTATTATTCAATTTAATTCGATACCACCAACTGCACATCCAAGTCTAAAAACTCCGGTTTGTACCGCTTCAACGTATCCACCGGCTTCCAGTTCCCGCCGGAGTACCTCCAGGTGGTTACCGGGCCGTAATCCTGCACCGTTGCGTTAAATACCGGATCGTAATTTATCGTAGTCAGTTTCAGGTCTTTTGATTTTTTGATCTTCTCTGTTTTGGTTTCCACGGTGTAATTCTGTTCGGTGATCATCCATTCCATAGCTACAAATACGCCGTATTTCGGGAGTTGAAGATTGAATTCGGAAAGATCGATTGTAACAGTATCCTGTCCTTTTTTGGGAGTTACGGCAATAGCCTGGTAGATAAGGTCCTTGCCGGGAGTACCGTCGCTGTTGGCCGCAATGAGTCGTAAGCCGAAGCTGGATTTGCCATTCCTGGCGGTAGTAAGTATGCTCACTTTACGGATTTCTTTGGTGGCTTTAAGTTCGGTGGTATTCTCAAAATACCGCGCCATCATGCCGGGTGTGTTTCCGCAGCGATAGCCTTCAGCTGATTTTTTAGGAAGCTGATTCAGGAACACGGTCTCTGCCTTGGCCGGGTTGCTTTCACGCCAGGATTTGAAGGAATAGATCTTTTGTTTCAGCAGGATGGTTGTGGTCGTACCGGATGCCACGGTCCGCGAAAGTTCGTATGCTGCATCGTTGATCACCAGTGCGTTCCCGGGAACAAATTCACGAATGTCGAATGTGCCGGAAGGTGAGGTAGTGGCTCCGAAAACGGCATTCTCAACATATACATTCACGTTAGCTACCGGGCGTCGTGAAGTTTCTTCGAGGACAAGTCCCTGGAGCTGGGCCAGGGCAGGAACGGAAAGTAAGGCAGCAACGAGGGTAAACAGCAGATTGCGGAGAAGGGTTTGCGTCATAACGACCGGGAAATTATGGAATAAAACGTAACCACAAAACCTGGTCAGATCCAGCCCTTCATCTTATAAGTGGCCATCCCGATCCATTCTTTGAGCAGGATGTTCCATTTTTTCTGGGCCTCGTTATCAGGAACCAGCAGGTGATCGATATTGAATTTGCGATCGCCGGTGTGGTGGTCGGTGGCATACGCAATGGTTTTGATGCCCACTTTATCGAAGCAGGCCTGGGCGCGGCGCATGTGGAACGCAGAGGTCACCAGCACAATGGTGTCTTTTTCGCCCAGTCCGTCGAGGATCGATTTTGAGAACAGGGCATTTTCATGCGTATTCCGGCTGTTGCTTTCGAAATAAAAGTTAGGATCGAGCATCCCTATTTTTCGCAGGTAATCGCGGATAAATTCGGCTTCGCGGTCTTCGGGATGTTCCACGCTGCCCGATCCACCGGAGATCAGGATGCGTTTCACTTTTCCTTCTTTGTACAGCCGGATGGTCTGCATCAGCCGGTCGCCGCTCTCCAGGAAGCGGGTGCGTTTGAATTGCGGGTCCCAGGAACTCATTCCGCCCAATACTACCGCGGTGTTGTAATTCCTTAGCTGCTCGTCTTTCACCTCCGGGATCTCCCAGGCACGCGAAAACTCATCCACAATAAATACATTGGAGAAGAAGTACAACACCGCAATAGCGGTGATGAGCAGCGGCTTACGGTATTTGCCGCGCCTGATCAGGAAAGCCAGGGCCACCAGCACGAATGTCCACAACAGTGGCTGGAGCAAAAAAGTGAGTGCCTTGGAGGCCGCAAAAAACATCAGGCCGTGGCTTGGTTAAAGTTTTCGTCGCTCATAAACTCCTGGGTGCTTTGCACCTTCGCAAATCCGCCACCGGCAAGGGCTGCGAGAAATGCAGCATGTACATCGGCTGCTTTTACGGTCTGCTCCTGGAAGGTAAGGTCTTTGGTTGCACATGCGTCGGCTACCACGGTAACGTCGAAACCGAGATCGGCAGCGGCGCGCACCGCAGAATCCACGCACATGTGGGTCATGTTCCCGGCCACCACAATTCTCGACGGATTGTGTTTGCGCAGTTCATCTTCCAGGTTGGTGTCGCGGAATGCATTGATCTGGTTCTTGGCGATCACGGTTTCGTCTTTCAGCGGTTTTACCATATCGTTAATTTTCCCGCCTTCGGTTTTCGATCCGAAAACCTCCGAATCCGGACCTTCATCGTGACGAATGTGGATCACCGGGTAAGTTTTTTCACGAAAATGCGCAGCTAGGATCGCCGCATTGGCCGCGGCTTTTTTGGTTCCCGACAACGGCATTTTACCGTTCTCAAAGTACTCATTCTGAATGTCTATAAGGAGCAGGACTGATGTCATGGTAGCAATTTAACAGTGGATTATACCGGGTAAAAGTAGGGTTTTTCCCAGCTTGGCAGAGTGCTTCGGGCTTGGAAAAAAGGTCGTTTTTGCCGATCTTGCGAAAAACACTTTTGCCCTTGCATCTACCTCAGTTAATCATTGATCTTGCGTTGATCCTTGCCGCGGCAGGGGTCACTACCTTAGTTTTCAAACGTTTACATCAACCCATGGTATTGGGTTACATCCTCGCCGGACTGCTTGTCGGACCCAAGATCGCGCTGCTTCCGAGCATCGCCGATCCGAAATCCATTTCGATCTGGGGCGAGATCGGTGTGATCTTCCTGCTGTTCAGCCTCGGACTGGAATTCAGCTTTAAGAAACTGCTCAAACTGGGCGGTTCTGCAGCCATTACCGGTGGACTGGAGATCACCGCGATGCTGCTTACCGGGTATATCGCCGGACAGCTGATGGGCTGGTCGCTTATGGATAGCATCTTCCTTGGCGGGATCATCTCGATCTCATCCACCACTATTATTCTCAAGGCTTTTGATGAACTCGGTTTCAAAAAACGAAAGTTCGCTTCCCTGGTAATGGGTGTACTGGTGATTGAGGATCTCGCTGCAGTTATCCTGTTGGTATTGTTGTCTACAGTTGCCGTAACCAGTACGTTTGACGGAGGTGATATGTTCGGTGCCGTTTACAAGCTCATCCTTTTCCTTT
>JAZKEZ010000127.1:0-10184 GCA_040386675.1 Bacteroidota bacterium
ACTGGAATAACGAGGTGACGGTAGACCAATTCCGCTTATTAAGGATCAACCGGTCGGTATTCGATGTGGACTTTCCGGTACAATACGACCTGGTGTATTTTGATGCCTTCGGTTTCCGGGCGCAGGAGGAGATGTGGGGACCTGAAGTGTTCCTGAAAATGGCATCGGCGTTGAAGCCTGGGGGAGTGCTGGTCACTTACTCTAGCAAAGGCGAAGTGCGGAGAAGAATGCAGGCAGCCGGATTGCAGGTAGAAAAACTGGCCGGTCCCGCAGGGAAACGTGAAATGGTGAGGGCAATTAAACCGGTTTAGACATGGCATTGGAAGGATTTACCATACGGGTATACGGATTACTGGAAAACAGCGAGGGACAGGTATTGGTCTTGTCGGAAAAGATCCGCGGGGGCATTTACGACAAGTTTCCCGGCGGCGGAATAGAGTTGGGGGAAGGCAGCCGTGAGGCCCTGAAGCGGGAGCTTATGGAAGAACTCGGTATCGAAGCTGAGATCGGCGACCACCTGTACACCACCGATTATTTTATTGAATCTGTTTTCCGTCCCGGATTGCAGGTGATGGCCCTGTACTATAAGGTAAGCACTACTGATGAGATCCGTGCCCTCGATCCTGATATTGCCGGATTGAAGTGGATGAATCTCAGCGACGATGTGAACCTGCTCAGCCTCGAATCCGACCGCAGGGCGTGGATGGAACTGGTGAAAATGAAAAGAGCCGCTCTTATTAGGAAGCGGCTTAAACAGTAGTTTGGAAAGAACTAGGAACTAAGAGTTAAGAACCAGGAGTGCAAAATCCTCCCAAACTCTTAATTCTTAGTTCTTAACTCTTAGTTTTTAGTTATCGGTTGTCAATTACTTCAACTCCCGGATACTTCGTTTTATCAAAGTTGAAATCCGCATCGGCAAGTGCAGCGTTCGGGGCGAATTTAGTAACCTGGTACGTATAGATCTCTCCACTCTTGCCAAGCACTTCCACATTCTGAACCTCCATTTTGGTCTTGTTGATGGTCAGCACAATGGTATGGTAGTTCTTACCTTTGGTGTCTTTTGGGAATAGCTTGATGATGTCGCATTTGGCACCGGCAATGGTTACTTCCTTTTCGTACTTGTAACGGAACCCGTTTTCCCAGATGGTAAAGATCTCGGAAGGTTTGATGCCGCCGCCTTTTTTCATCTCAGCCGCGTCGTCAACTTGTACTTCATTGGCCTCTTTGGTGTAGGTCCAGCCGGTTTTACCATCGTTGATCACGGTGTAGTCGTCAAGCTCTATTTTGTATTTGTTTCCCTTGATCTTCAGGTTGCCCTTCTGATTCACCTTCAGGTTCGCCTTCTTGTTGTCGAGAGTCGAGTTGAAAGATGCGCTGATAGAAGAATAGCCCTTGGTCTTTGCGCTAAGCTTATCAAGTACCGCTTTTGCCTTGGGGTCCTGGTCGGTAGTGGTCTGTGCACACACGGTTGACGTAAGAAGAACCAGTGCAGTAAGCAGGTTAAAGATCTTTTTCATTATGGATATTAATTTCGGGAACCCCCGGTCAAAAACTGTTCCAAAGATAGCAAGTCCGAGTACAATACCTCCCGTGCCTTGCTGCCTTTAAAAGGACCCACAATTCCGGCGGCTTCGAGTTGGTCGATCAGTCGGCCGGCGCGGTTGTAACCCAGCTGCAATTTACGCTGTAACAGAGATGCAGAACCCTGCTGATGTTGTACAACGATCTTTGCAGCTTCGTCAAACAGATCGTCGCGATCGGCAATTTCCAGCTCCATTCCGCCATTCCCGTTTTCATCCGGAACTTCCGGAAGTAACAAGGCGCTGATGTATCCGCGTTGATTTCCGATGAATTCGGTGATGCGTTCCACTTCAGGTGTATCCACAAATCCGCACTGGATCCGGATCAGGTCGTTTCCGTTGGAGTAAAGCATATCCCCGCGGCCGATCAGCTGATCGGCACCGCCGGTATCCAGAATGGTACGGCTGTCGATCTTTGACGATACGCGGAATGCGATACGGGCAGGGAAGTTAGCCTTGATCACACCGGTAATGATGTTTACCGACGGACGCTGTGTGGCGATGATAAGGTGAATTCCCACCGCCCTCGCGAGCTGTGCGATACGTGCAATGGGCATTTCCACTTCTTTACCCGCAGTCATGATCAGGTCGGCAAACTCATCGACCACCACTACTATATAAGGAAGGAACAGGTGACCCTTGTCCGGGTTAAGCCGGCGCTCCACGAACTTCTTGTTGTATTCCTTGATGTTGCGGACCTGTGCATTTTTAAGCAGTTCGTAGCGGTTGTCCATCTCGATACACAACGAGTTCAGTGTACGCACCACTTTCGAGGTATCGGTGATGATCGCTTCTTCCTCTTCCGGCAATTTGGCAAGGAAGTGACGCTCAATTTTGTTGAACAGCGTAAGTTCTACCTTCTTCGGATCGACCAGTACAAATTTGATCTGCGACGGGTGTTTCTTGTAGAGCAGCGAAACCAGGATCGCATTCAGTCCGACTGATTTACCCTGGCCGGTTGCTCCAGCCATTAATAAGTGAGGCATTTTGGCCAGGTCGACCACAAAGGTTTCGTTCGAAATGGTCTTACCCAGGGCAATAGGAAGGTCCATATCAGCCTTGGCAAAACGGTCGCTGCGCAGCAAACCTTTCATCGGAACGATCTCCGACTTGGTATTCGGTACTTCGATACCAATGGTCCCTTTCCCAGGAATCGGTGCGATGATACGGATTCCCAATGCCGCAAGACTGAGTGCAATGTCGTTTTCGAGGTTCTGGATCTTGCTGATCCGGATTCCCGGCGCAGGAATGATCTCATACAGCGTAACAGTCGGTCCGATACTCGCCTTGATCTTTTCGATATCGATCTTGTAGTGTCCGAGCGTCTCAACGATCTTCTTCTGGTTGGCGAGCAGTTCTTCTTTATTGATACGATCCTCCAGCGGTTGTCCGCCGTGATCTTCCAGCAGGTCGAGCGTTGGGAACTGGTACGACGACAGGTCGAGCGTAGGATCGTATTCTCCCTGGTCCTGTAAAATCGATTTGAGCTCTTTCTCAGAAAGTTCAGCTTCTTCGGGTGCCCGGGTCAATTCGAGTGACTGGCCATCGGCGGTAATGATCTCTTCCACGATCGGAACGAAAGGAATTACCGGCGGTTGCGGTTGAGGAACAGGCTCTGGTTCCGGTTCGGGCTGCGGAACGTACTCCAACGGCGGCATGAAAGGATTCACTTCATCAAAGAACAATTGCTCTTCTGGAAGTTCATCGATCACTTCTTCGGGTTCCGGTTCGGGAATTGGTTCGCCGGCTTCTTTCAGGAAAGGTTCTGGTGCATCGATGTCGTCATCTTCATCGTCGACCAGTTCTGCATTACGCAGTTTTTCCATAAAGGAAAGGTCCTTCTTCGATTCTTTTAGCGGAACGGGCTCAGGCTCAACCACTGGTTTTTCCTTTGGTGCAAACCAGGCTTTCACCGCAGAAAAATCAGGATTGAAGCGGATCACGACAAACAGGAATCCGGCAAGTACAATCAGGAAACCGTTTCCAAGGATCCCAAATAAGCCGTTTAGCCACTGGTTGAGTTCAAAACCGAGTGCACCGCCAAGGAACAGGTATTCTTCACCCAGCACAAAACTTACCAGGGTAGACGTGAAGAGTAGAAGGAACAGCGAGTTCTTCAACATGGAAGTGATCTTTATCAGCGTAACGTCGAACACCAGCCGGAAGCCCACTACAAACAGGTTGAGCACGATCAGGAAACTGGCCACGCCAAACAGGTTGTTTACAAAAACATAAGCAATCCAGGCGCCGAGTTTTCCAAGCCAGTTGGTGGCCTGCACACTGCGGTCGAAGAAAGAGAAGGCATCTTTGCTGAACAGTGACTGATCTTCTTTCCAGGTAAATAAAAACGAGGCAAAAGAGAAAAAGAAGAGGAGTGAGGTAAACAGCAAAACTGCCCCAATGATCTTCTGGTTCCTGGGTTCACGCAGCCATTCCACAGGTCTAAACGACGTTAGCTTCAGCTTTTTCGGTGCTTTGGCTTCGTCTTTGACCTTTTCTTCGGTCGCCGCTTCATCTTTTATTTTCGCGTGACCTTTAACACCGGCTTCTGACATAGGGTTGAGAGTGTTGAACTGTTGATTTGTTTGGGCTGCGCTACGCGGGTTAGGTGGTAAGTGGTAATTGGTAAGGGGGGATTGATGTGTTAACCATTAAACTTTAACCCCCTTAACCTTTACCACACTAGTTTCTCCTTGCTCAGGAAAGCGGCTATTCCTTTCTGGCAGTCTTCGGTGGCACGTGCCCCGGCATTCATTTCTGCAGCGCGTGAAAGGGCATCGGTGAGTGGCAGATCCTGTACGGTATGTATGAGTTCTTTGGTAAGCGACAGCGAAGAAGCGCTGGTTCTTTTCACCAGGTTGGTTGCGTATTCCAGAACTTTCGCTTCAATTTCACCGGCTTCGCAAACGTAGTTCACCATGCCGTTTGCCAGGGCTTCGCCGGCGGTAATGATGCGGCCGCTTAACAGCAGTTCGCGGGCTTTCGACTCACCGATCTTGCGGATCAGGAAGATGCTTACGATGGCCGGAATAAAGCCGATGTTCACTTCAGTGTACCCGAATTTTGCTTCAGGAACGCTGAACACCACATCACAGATGGTTGCCAATCCGCAGCCACCGGCAATGGCCGGACCTTCCACCTGTGCGATCACCACCTTTTTCAGGGTATAAATGCTCTCGAACAGTTCTTTCAGGTGAGAGCTGTCGGCGAGGTTTTCCTCGTAGGTATTGGTCTGCAGACTTTTCAGGAATGCCAGGTCGGCACCTGCGCAAAAGGCATCTCCCCTGGCTTTCAATAGGATCACCTTCACTTCAGGATCGCTTTCCAATTTGCGGAGTACGCTTTTAAGTTCGCCAACGAGTTCAAAACTCAGGGCGTTTCTTTTCTCCGGGCGGTTAAGGTATACAGAAGCGATACGGTTCTCAACAGAGGTAAGGATCAGATCTTGTTCCATGGGAAGGTATGGTACTTTTAATAAAGTGGTAAAGGTAGTCGATCGTGCGGTGGCAGGCAGGTTACGGAGCCAACAAAATTTCAGCCGGTTTATGTTAGTAATTCAGGATTTTCTATCTTCACCAAGTTAATTTCCCTTGTAAAAACAAACCTTTCAGACCCAAGTACCCCGATCCCGCTATGTACCAGACTGTTGCCTCTACTGTATTGATGATCAAACCAAAAGCCTTCGGTTACAACCCGGAAACGGCTGAAGACAATCAATTTATGGCTAAGGCGGATCAGTTCGCGATGATCATTCATCAGACGGCCAGTAAGGAGCAGGACATGCTGGTGAAGTTGTTAAAGTCCCACAACATCGAGGTGATCCTTGAGGAGGATACGGATCTTCCTAAAAAACCGGATGCCATTTTCCCGAACTGGGTTTCTTTTCACAACAGCGGAAAAGTGGTGTTATATCCTTTTAAAGCGCCGTCGAGACATGCGGAGCGAAGGATGGACATCATCGAAAGACTGAAGACCATCCACGGATTCAACTATACCGAAATTGTGGATTACACGCATTTCGAAGAACAGGGAAAATACCTGGAAGGAATGGGATCTATGGTCCTCGACCGGATCAATAAAATAGCCTACGCCTGTCTTTCACAGCGGACAAGCCGCGAACTGGTAGAAAAGTTTTGTGCTGATTTTGGTTTTAAACCCGTGATCTTCAGAGCTGAACACCAGGTAAACGGTACTGCACATACTTTTTTCTACACCAATATCGTAATGTCGCTTGGCGATAAATTCGCCCTGGTATCTTTCGATTTGATCCCGAATCCGACGGAGCGGGAAGAAGTGCGACAAAGCCTTATTCAATCAGGGAAAGACATAATCGAGGTAAGTCCCGAACAAACCCGCTGCTTCCTGGCAAATGCCATCCAGCTGCGCGGAACCGACGGGGCAAATTACCTGCTGATGTCGAAAAAGGCCCGTAATTCGATGACTCCCGAACAGGAGGAGCAGATCGGAAGTCATGCGGAGATCATTTCTGCCGATGTGAACACGATCGAAAATTACGGTGGAGGAAGTGTGGGTAACATGCTTGCCCCGATTTTCTTACCAAAGGCATAACCTGGATATTGGCTTTTAGCCGTTAGCTATACTCCTTAAAATTAAACAGTTGGACCTGTCCGACTGATCCTTCATTCTATCTGCTTATCTATTCCTACTTTTGCGGCCCGTTCCGCAACACTTATTTCTTTGATCATGCCGCAGCATTTACTTCTTCCGCTTATACAGACTGCCCTTCAGAACAATTTCCAGTTCCAGGCTGCAGAAAGTCAGCTTCAGTTCCAGGAAACCCGCAAGGAGTTTACAGGCGATCTTACGCTGGTGGTGTTTCCGCTGACGAAACCTGCCGGAAAATCGCCCGAGCAGATCGGTGAGGCCATCGGCACGTATTTGCTCGAACATTCTCCGCTGGTAAAATCATTCAACCAGGTAAAAGGATTTCTGAATATTGAACTGCACGAAGGCTTCTGGCTGAGTCATTTTAATGAGCACCTGGCCAATCCAACTTTTGGTTCTGCCGGTGCATCGAACGGACGTACGGTTATGGTTGAGTATTCTTCACCGAACACCAACAAGCCGCTGCACCTCGGGCACCTCCGGAACATTTTCCTGGGATATTCGGTAGCCGAGATTCTGAAAGCATCCGGCAGTACCGTGAAAAAGGTACAGATCATTAACGACCGCGGAATTCACATCTGCAAGAGTATGGTGGCCTGGCAAAAGTTTGGAAATGGAGAAACGCCTCAGTCTTCAGGATTGAAAGGTGATAAGCTGGTCGGGAAATATTACGTAGAATTCGATAAGCACTATAAGGCAGAGATCGCTGAACTGGTTGCCGGTGGGATGGAAAAAGAGGAGGCCGAGAAGAAGGCGCCGATTTTCCTGGAAGCCCAGGCGATGTTGCTAGAGTGGGAAGCAGAACATTTGAAAGGAGAAGGTCCGGTTCTGGCATTGTGGAACACCATGAATGGCTGGGTATATGAAGGATTCGACAGGACCTATGCTTCCATGAAAGTGGATTTTGATACGCTCTATTACGAAAGCAATACTTACCTGTTGGGTAAGGAAGAAGTGCTGAAAGGAGTGGAAAGCGGCGTGTTCTTTAAAAAGGATGACGGTTCGGTTTGGGTAGATCTTACCGCCGACGGACTGGACGAAAAACTGTTGCTGAGAAGCGACGGTACCGCCGTTTACATTACGCAGGATATTGGTACCGCGATCCTGAGGTACCGCGATCAGCCTGACCTCAATCAGTTGATCTATACGGTTGGAAATGAGCAGGATTACCACTTTAAGGTGCTGTTCCTGATCCTTCAGAAGCTCGGTTTTGAGTGGGCCAAAGAGTGTTATCACCTAAGCTACGGTATGGTTGACCTTCCGAGTGGTAAAATGAAATCTCGCGAAGGAACCGTGGTAGATGCCGACGATCTTATCGAGGAAATGCGGCAGAATGCCCAGGACATTTCTGAGGAACTTGGAAAACTCGATGATGCGAGCGAAACCGAGAAGATGGAGCTGTACAAACTCCTCGGACTGGGCGCCCTGAAATACTACCTGCTAAAGGTGGATCCTAAAAAACGGATGCTGTTCAATCCTGAAGAAAGTATTGATTTTGCCGGTCACACCGGTCCGTTTATTCAGTATACCCATGCAAGAATCTGCTCGATCCTGAGAAAAGCAGGTTCGGTGGTAACTGTAGTAAATGCTTCCATTGCCATCAATCCATCCGAAAAAGAACTGGTAAAGCGCCTGGCGCAGTACCCTGGAATTGTGCAGGAAGCTGCGAAGAACATCAGCCCTGCGGTGGTGGCCAATTATGTGTACGAGCTCACCAAAGATTTCAATCATTTCTACCAGACTGTTCCGATCCTCAAAGAAGAAAACACCGAACTGATGCAATTCAGGGTTGCGGTATCGTCGCTTACCGAAAGGGTGATTAAGTCGGGGATGGCGTTGCTGGGGATTGAGGTTCCCGAACGGATGTGAGTGGGGATGGTGGAGACGGTTTAGACAGTTTAGACGGTTGAGAGTTTAGATGGTTTAGAGTTTAGAAGGTTTAGATTTGTTTATGCTGTCTCAACCGTCTGAACAGTCTCCACCCTCTAAACCGTCTCCACCGTCTAAACTGTCGCCAGAATATCTATTTTCGGAAGTGAAACCCAATTAAAAATCCCCAATGGAACCAGAAAACAATCCGCCTTTCTCATCGGCGCCTTTTAACCAGCCACAAACCGATCTGCCTAATGCTACAGCCATACTGGTTTGCGGTATACTTTCCATTCCCTGTTGTATGTGCTACGGGGTGTTGGGAATGATCCTCGGAATTGTTGCTGTTGTGCTTGGAAACAAGGCACTTAAGTTATACAATGCTTCACCCGGATCGTATACCGAATCTTCAATCAAAAACACAAGGGCAGGCCGCGTCTGCGGAATTATCGGCTTGTCGTTAGGTGCATTTTACCTGGTTCTTACCGTGATCTTCATCGTTACCGGCGTTTCTGCAGGAATCATGGAAGAGATCATGAGAAGCAGCGGAAACTGATCCGATGACCGACTGGCTGGAAAACAACTTATTACCCTGTGCTATGAAGCAATTCACCGGTTTCGACTGTCCGGGTTGTGGTATACAGCGTTCGTTTGTAGCCTTGCTGCACGGCGAACTGGGTACTAGTTTCTTTTTATTTCCGGCTTTGCTGCCTTACCTGTTTACCCTGTTGTATTCTGCGGCGCATCTCGTGTTGAAATTCAGGAACGGTGCCCGTTACATTACCTGGCTTTTTTGTGTCACTACTGCGGTTATGTTGTTGGGATACCTTTTAAAGTTTGTCTGAACCTTAACCGCAAAGCATGCAGGTTTTCAACTGAAGGGCGCAAGGAGAAATTCTCTTTGCGCCCTTTGTATGTTCATCCTGAAATCAATCAGTTTTCGTGGTGATTCTCTCTGCGAAACGCTATCTTTGCGCCTTCATTTTCCGAGAAAATATGTTTGAAAATATATCCGAAAAGTTCGACCGTGCCTTTAAAGTATTGAAAGGTCATGGCCAGATCACTGAGATCAACGTTGCCGAAACCCTTAAAGAAGTAAGGAGGGCACTGCTTGATGCCGACGTTAACTTCAAGATTGCCAAACAATTCACCGATACGGTCAAGGAAAAGGCACTCGGCCAGAACGTGCTTACCAGCATTTCTCCGGGCCAGTTGCTGGTGAAGATCACCAAGGATGAGCTCAGCGAGCTGATGGGTGGTTCGATGGTAGACATCAACGTACAGGGAAACCCGGCGGTGATCCTGATGTCGGGACTTCAGGGTTCCGGTAAGACCACATTCTCGGGTAAACTGGCCAACTTCGTTAAAAAGAAAAAAGGAAAGAATCCACTGCTTGTAGCTTGTGACGTATACCGTCCGGCTGCGATCGACCAGCTTCATGTACTCGGTGAGCAACTCGGCATCGAGGTATACAGCAACCGCGAGGAGAAGAACCCGGTGAAGATTGCACAGGATGCGATCCTGCACGCAAGAAGCAAAGGATTCAACCTGGTTATTATAGATACCGCCGGTCGTCTTGCCGTAGATGAGCAGATGATGGACGAGATCGCGGCACTGAAGCAGGCGATCAATCCGCAGGAAATCCTTTTCGTGGTCGATTCAATGACCGGTCAGGATGCGGTGAATACTGCAAAAGCCTTCAACGACCGCCTGGATTTTACAGGTGTTGTGCTTACCAAATTGGATGGTGATACCCGCGGTGGAGCTGCACTCACCATTAAATCGACCGTTAACAAACCGATCAAGTTTGTGGGTACGGGAGAGAAGATGGAAGCGCTCGATGTGTTCTATCCTGAACGTATGGCCGACCGGATCCTTGGTATGGGTGACGTGGTGTCGCTGGTAGAACGTGCACAAGAGCAGTTTGACGAAGAGAAAGCGAAGAAGCTTCAGAAAAAGATCGCCAAGAACCAGTTCAACTTCAACGTGCAGCGCGCGGATTCGCGTCGCGTGCACATGTTGCAGGTGACGCTTGCGCCCGGCTAGGGCGCAAGCGTCATCCTGAGCGCAGCGACCGCGAAGCGGCGTGCGAAGCACCTTCATCTCCTG
>JAZKEZ010000127.1:10194-11549 GCA_040386675.1 Bacteroidota bacterium
GATCCCGGGAATGGGTAAGGCGCTGAAAGATGTTGACATAGACGATAATGCATTTAAGGGAGTGGAGGCGATCATCCAGTCGATGACCCCGCACGAACGCGAAAACCCGGATGTGCTGGATACCAATCGCCGTAAGCGTATTGCACGCGGAAGCGGTACCGACATCGCAGAAGTGAACAAGCTCATCAAGCAATTTGACGACACCCGCAAAATGATGAAAATGATGCAGAACAAGTCGCAGATGGTGAATATGATGAAGCAGATGAAGGGGATGAAAAAACCTTTTTAATGTTTCGGGTTTGGAGTTTCGCGTTTCGGGTTACCCTTTGTGACGCCAGCTTCGCGTGATCTTTGTGCCCTTTGCGGTTAAATTAAAATCTTAAACATGGTAGTACTCGACGGTAAGAAAACAGCAGAAGCAATTAAAGCAGAGATCACTGTTGAGGTGGCTCATCTCGTTGAAAAAGGCGGAAAGCGTCCGCATCTGGCCGCCGTTCTGGTTGGCGACAACGGAGCAAGTATTACCTATGTAAATGCCAAAGTAAAAGACTGCGAGGAAGTCGGGTTTAAATCTTCGCTGATAAAGCTCAGTGATACAACGACTGAGAAAGAATTACTTGAAGTGATTGCGCAGCTCAATGCCGATGAAGATATCGATGGATTTATCGTTCAGTTGCCGATACCTAAACACATCGACGAGAAGAAGATAACGATGGCCATTCGTCCGGATAAGGATGTAGACGGCTTCCATCCGGAGAACATTGGTAAAATGGCACTGAACATGCCGTCGTTCCTGCCGGCAACTCCATACGGTATCATCGAACTCATTGAACGTTACGGAATAGAGACCGCGGGAAAGAACTGCGTGGTGCTTGGGCGAAGTCACATTGTTGGTTCGCCGGTGAGCATCCTGCTGAGCCGCAATTCCTATCCAGGGAACTGTACGGTGACCCTGGCCCATTCACGTACCTCGAATCTTAAGAAAGTAACCAGCAAAGCCGATATCATTATTGCAGCTACCGGAATGCCCGAATTTCTTACCGGTGATATGGTAAAGGACGGTGTAGTGGTGATCGACGTAGGTATTACACGCGTTACCGACAAGACCCGTAAGAACGGTTTCCGCCTGATTGGTGATGTAAACTATGCCGAAGTTTCGGAAAAAGCCTCGTTTATCACTCCGGTTCCCGGTGGCGTTGGACCTATGACGAGGGTGGCGTTGCTGAAGAATACGCTGTTGGCGTCTAAGATGCGGAATTCTTAACCATAAGTTCTAAACGCTCTGTTCTGTAAGTTCGACGCTGCCTTGTTCGTCATTGTTACTTTTTTGAAAAAGTAACGCAAAAACCGTCGCT
>JAZKEZ010000128.1:0-1316 GCA_040386675.1 Bacteroidota bacterium
GTTCCCGCTGCCACTCTGCTTGTAGAATGCGTAGTCCTTCTCGTACCGCCAGAGTCCCCTGGCATTCTAGGTGTCATTGAGACACTTTTAGACCACCTTGGGCTCCATGTCGACCAGGATGGAGTTGGCCACCAACTGGTTCGCTTGGAAGTCGCGCTGGAAGAAGGTCGAGATCACACGCTCCTGGAGGTAGGAGGAGATGTTGGTGGTGATGGAGTCGAGGAATTCGCGCTGCTGTCGACCGATGTTACCAGCAAAGCCAAGCTCTATCGCGGCTACCAGTCGGTGATCATTCATACACGGGGCAATGATCACGCTCGACGGCAGAGCTTCTCCGAGACCCGAAGAAAGGTGGACATAGTCTTTTGGCACATCGGTAAAAACGATGGTTCGTTTTTCAAATGCCGCCTGGCCCAGCAGTCCTTCGCCAGATTTGATGTGACTGCGGTTCCCGCGCCGGGTATCGTAGGCGTAAGAGGCTTCGAGTTTCAGGTTTCCGTGATCGTCGGCAATGTAAATGGCTCCGAGTTGTGCGCCGGTATATCGTGCAAGTGCTGAAATGACGCGGGTACACAGCTCATTCACCGAGATTTCCCCGCGCATGTTTTCGTTCACAATGCCCGATCCCGTGAGCATCCAGTTCTTGCGTTCGTTTTCTGCGGAAACTTCTTCGAGTTTTACGTTGTTTTCCAATACGCGTTCTTCGGCCGCCTTCTGCTTCTGGAAGGTACGCTGGATGAAAAAGAACAGGAACAGAACGATCACGAGCACCAGTGCACTGCCGATAAAAATGGTGAAGGTGGCGCGGCCGCTGCTTTCGGCGGCGGTTTGCTCACGGATCACCAACAGCTTGGTCTCCTCGCCGATGATCGTATTTACCGACATCCGGATATCATTCATGTAATCGAGTCCCTGGCGGCCCAACAGCAACCCGCGGCTTTCTTCAAATCCTTTGGTGCGCCTTGTTTCGATCGCGTCTTTGGCAAACATCAGTTTTGCCGAGGCGTATGTCATCAGCGAATCTATTCTTGCCGTCTGAACGGGATTGTCGATGGTGAGCTGATGCAGCTGGTTGATCGCCGGAACAACCGTTCCCTGGCTCAGGTTGTACTGGTCGAGGAATTTTCCATCGCCGGTGGCTACGTACCCGCGTTGCGCCGATTCTACATTGAGTACTTCGGAAAGGATATGGTTGGACAGCGTGATCACCTCGCGGGTATGTTCCACCCACCGGGCATCTTCGCGCAAACTTTGAATGTTGCGGTACGAACTGAGTCCAACACCAAAAACGATCAGCAACGAAAGGATAAATCCGG
>JAZKEZ010000128.1:1326-6731 GCA_040386675.1 Bacteroidota bacterium
GGTCTATTTCTGTCCTTAAATTAAATACTATGGTTTGAAAATATTCTTAAAATTCGTTCCAGTGTCAGTATCCCAAATAACTACCATTGAGTTCTGACCACTATCGGCAGTAACAAGCCACCGTTTCTTGTTTTGCTCATCATATATGCTACAACAAGCAGTTATCTCATTGCAATGACCTTGCAAAAGTTTTTGTTCTCCTGTTTCATAGTTGTAGATGACACCTGTATGAGCTGCTGGAAGGAAAACTTCTTCATAAATAGGGGTTTAAGCCTGCGTCGTTCCACAGACTTCTTGAAAACTGTGAAAGATACGCAGTTTAGCTAAAAAGCACCCGGGCCCTGAAAATAATTCGACAGTTGTAGAATCGCATTGATCACCCGCCGGTTTTCCACGTTCACCGGGCATTACGGGCGTATTGCCAACTTAATGTGGATTTTAATTCCCAACACAACTTTTAGCCATAACCTTTAGCTGTAAGTTAGATAAAGCTCTGCGAAAGGCGAATAGCCATAAGGTAAGGGCTAAATCCCGGAACTACTATATATAACCGGTTTTTCTTCATACCGGTACCATTTTTGAAAAGCTGTACTGCATGAAAGGTATAAGAAGTCAATTCAGTCTGTTGAGGTATACTGTGATGCAGGACGATCGTTTCCCGCATATCACGTTGCCGGTGTTGTTGTATAAAGGTATTCTTGACCTTCCCTGGTTCATGCCTTCGCGGCTGATCAAATCCATTTTCGCAAAGAACCGCTGGTTGAATTTCTGGACCGACGGTATGCTCCCCTATCACCACTATCATCCCAATACCCACGAAGCCATTGGCTTTTACAAAGGCGAAACCATATTGAAACTCGGTGGTCACCACGGTGAAACCATCAAGGTAGAAAAAGGTGACGTACTGGTCATTCCCGCCGGGATCGCAATGAAGAACCTCGGCGACCAGGACCAGGTAAAATGTGTAGGTGCCTACGCCAACGGAATTCAGGCAGAAACGTTTACCGGCGAGGCTGGAGAACTTAATGTCGCCGTGCAGGAATTGAAAAGGGTTGCGATGCCGGTAGAGGACCCGGTTTTTGGTCCGAAAGGCGGGTTGGTGAGGTTGTGGAAGAAGTAGTTGATTTGATGATTTGGTGATTTGTTGATTTGATGTTTGTTGATCTGTTGATTTGTTGATTTGATGATTTGATGATTTGGTGATTTGGTGATTTGATGTTTGTTGATCTGTTGATTTGATGATTTGATGATTTGGTGATTTGGTGATTTGGTGATTTGTTGATTTGTTGATCTGTTGATCTGCTGATGATGAAACCGTAGCCTGAGCTTGTCGAAGGCGCCTTCGACAAACTCAGGCATCATTCAAGCTCAGGCTCTATTACCCCTAACCATCTAAACTGTCTAAACCATCTAAACTGTCTAAACCGTCTAAACTGTCTAAACCGTCTAAACCCTTAACCCCTTAACCCCTTAACCCCTTAACCCATGAGTATCAAGACAAAAGCCAAAGACATCTGGCAGATCACCAAGGAAACCGCCAGTGCGTGGATGGATGCCGATCCGTTCCGGCAGAGTGCGGTGGTTGCGTATTACGCTATTTTTTCGATGCCGGCGTTGCTGGTCATTGTGATCGCCCTCGCTGGGTTTGTTTTTGGTGAGGAGGCGGTGCGCGGACAAATTGCCGGGCAAATCGGCAGTGCGCTGGGTCCGGAAACGGCCAAGCAGGTGCAGGAAATCATTGCGAACGCCAGCAAAGGCGATACTTCGCTCATTGCCACCATCATTAGTGTGATCACACTTATCTTGGGTTGTACAGGGGTGTTTGATCAATTGCAGGTGAGTCTGAACAAGATCTGGCAGGTGCAGTCGATCGCCAAGAAGAAGTGGCTGAAGACCATTAAAGACCGCCTGTTTTCATTTGGTATCGTGATTTCGATCGGTTTCCTGTTGCTCATTTCATTGTTGATCACTACCCTGCTCGCGGCGTTCAGCGCTTTGTTAAAGCAGTATTTCCCCGAATTCATGCTGAGCATCTTCGAGCTGATCAACTTCCTGATCTCGTTTGGTGTTATTACCGTTCTTTTCGCATTGATGTTCAAAGTATTACCTGACACGCACATCGGCTGGAAAAACGTGTGGATCGGTGCCATTGCCACGGCTTTCCTCTTCATCCTTGGGAAATTTGCCCTGGGGATCTATTTCGGTAAGGCACAACCGGGATCTGCATACGGAGCTGCGGGTTCTATTGTACTGATCATGTTGTGGGTTTCGTATTCCTGCATGATTGTGTTCTTCGGCGCCGAATTCACCAAACAATATCTGCTGCATTACGGCGGTAAAATCACTCCTACCAAGGATGCGGTGCTGATGACGCCTCCGCAGCCGATTGATGAGAAGAGTTTGGATAAGGAAGATGTGGAGGAGTTAAGAGTTAAGAAGTGAGAACTAAGAAGTAAGAATTAAGAAGTAAGAATTAAAAAGTAAGAGGTAAGAAGGGGGAGGTTTCTCGCTGCGCTCGAAATGACGGCCCGGTCATTTGTTCGAAGCCCCGTTATTTCGGGATAAACCTTTTAATCTAAAATTCAGCCAGGTTCTCTTGAGTGCAGCACCGTCATCTCGAGCGCAGCGAGAGAACTCCCCTGGCACAAAAATTGCCTCATCAAATACGCAGTGCGGCAGTGTTCAACCACTGGATGCGAACTGAAGGACCATAGCCACATAGGATATGCGAGCCGGAGGGTACGCAAAACCGCACAAAGCCGGAAGCGGCTGTTGTTGGCCCCAGATCAGTGTATGAGTTGGGGCCAATTTTTTTGTTTTTTAACCGCAGAGGCACGGAGGAATCACGGAGAACGCAGCGTAGTTTCTCTGCGGACTCTGCGACAACCTCCGTGCCTCTGCGTTAAAAAAACTACCCTATCAACTTCTCCAAACACTTCTCCAAATCGATCCCTTTTCCGAGTACTGCCTTAAACAGATCCCCCTTCTTCTCTACCCTTTCTTTAATATTAAACATAGTAAACTGCGACGGATGCAAACCGCGTTTTACCTCGTCCCATTCCAGCGGCGTTGAGACCGTTCCGCCTGCTTTTGGCCGGAGGCTGTATGCACAAGCCAGGGTCTGTCCGCGGCGGTTTTGCAGGAAGTCTACGTAGAGCCGGCCTTTCCGCTGGTTGAGCGGCCGCAGGATCGTGGTGAGTTCCGGGAGGCGGTCTACGGTAAGCTGCGCGATGATCTCGCCGAACTGCTTGCTTTGCTCATAGGTGTATTTGTTTCCCAACGGAACGTAGATGTGCAGGCCTGAAGCTCCGGAGGTTTTGCAATAGCAGGCTGCACCGGCACTGTCGAGGATTTCTTTTACCACGAGCGCCGTGGTGATCACATCTTCAAAGGTATTGTTATCTGATGGGTCCAGATCCATCACCATATAAGTAGGATTCTCTTGCTTTTTGGTGGTGGAGAACCAGGGATTGATCTCTATGCAACCCAGGTTATTCATGTACAGCAAGGTAGGCAGGTTGTTGCACACAATGTAATCGATGTCTTTGTTGCCCGATTCGGAATGCACGATGAACGTCTCTACCCAATCGGGTGCATTTTCACCGGCGTCTTTGTGAAAGAAACCTTCATCTTTTATCCCGTTCGGATTTCGCCGCAACGATTCCGGGCGGTCTTTGAGATACGGCAGTATCCATTTGGAAATGCTTTCGTAATAATCGATCACATCGCCTTTGGTAATGCCTTCATCGGGCCAATACACTTTATTTAGGTTACTGAGTTCTACTTTCTTGCCGCCAATGGTACGTTGTACGTCGCCTTCCTCCTGCTTTTTAGCGGCTCCGGACTTTTTGGGTGTCGTCGCTTTTTTGGTCGCCACCGTTTTTTCTTTCGGTTCTGCTTTGGTTTTGGTCGGTTTCTCGGTAGATTTTTTCTCTGCCTCTTTCTTGGTCATGGCGGTAGGTCGTTTGATCTGGCTCGCGTCCAGGTCTTCGCGCAATCCCAGGAAAACCGGGTGACGAAAACTGGTGGCGCTGGTCCATTCGGTGAATTTTATGTTGCACACCAGTTTGGGTTGCACCCAGGTTACCGGTCCGAGACCTGCGACCTTCGATTTGAACGGCGATTGTCCGGTCTCCAGTTTTTTGAGCTGGTCGTGCAGCTGTTTTAAGGTATGGTCGGTAAAACCGGTACCCACGTTACCGGCGTGTTTAAGCTCACCGTTCTTGTCGTGAATGCCGAGTACCAGCGAGCCGAAATATTTGCGACCGCCTTTGGGTGGAGTGAATCCGCAGATAATTGCCTCGTCGGTATTCTGGTGTTTGATCTTCAGCCAGTCGGGCGTGCGTTTACCTTCGTAATACTTACTGTCTGCGCGTTTGGCAATGATCCCTTCGAGGTCATTTTCAACTGCTACCTTGAAAAACGCCTTGCCCGTGCCTTCTACGTGATCGCAGTATTTTATGATGCCATCTTCGGGAATGAGTGTTCGTAATATCTCCTTGCGCTCGATCACGGTTTTGTCACGCAGACTTTTGCCCTTCAGCTCCAAAATATCAAACACATAATAATAGATAGCGATATCGGGGTTTTCGTCATAATGCTGGAGCTGTTGGAAATCGGCTTTGCCGTTTTCATCGGGCACCACCACTTCACCGTCGAGTACCATTGGAGTATCGAAGGCAGTAAGTGCCTCAGCAATCGGTGCAAATTTTTTGGTGAACGAAACGCCGTTCCGCGAATAGAGGTTTACGGTGCTTTTACCGATTTCTGCCACCGCCCGGTAACCGTCCCATTTGATCTCGTAGATCCATGCCGGATCGTCGAACGGATCTTTGCCGAGCGTGGCCAGCATCGGAACATGTTTCGCCGGAGCGGCTTTTACGGTAAGTGAGTTGGACTCAGGTTTCTTCAGGGCTTTTTTTTTACCGGCGTGTCTTTGCCGGCTTTCCTGAGGAAGGTATTGATGGGAGAATTTTTGGGAGTTTCTTTTTCGCTGTCGTACGCCTCGTCAACCGCATGCGTATCGCGATGCTTGATCAGCAGCCAGGCGTTTTCCTGCTTGCCGTTCTTTAATTTCACCAAGGCAAATTCACCTTTTAGCTTTTTGCCTTTCAGGGCAAATTTTATCGATCCTTTTTCCAGGTCTTTCAGGATGGTTTTTTCGTCGATGGCTTTGCTGTCGGCATCTACCGGAATGTATTCTCCTTCGTCCCAGATCTCAACGATACCGGCGCCATAATTGCCTTCAGGAATGGTTCCTTCGAAAGTTCGGTAACTGAACGGGTGATCTTCCACCATCATCGCCAGGCGTTTGTCGGAAGGATTCAGTGACGGACCTTTGGGCACTGCCCAGCTTTTCAGTACGCCGTCCATTTCCAGCCTGAAATCGTAGTGCAGATGTGAGG
>JAZKEZ010000129.1:0-5010 GCA_040386675.1 Bacteroidota bacterium
CTGCCGGAGTTTCCGCCCGTGGTGTGCAATGAGGCAGTAAACGCCACCGGAACCGAGCCGTTGGTGGCGTATGGCCCGTAATTCTTGGTGGTATACAGTTCTCTTAATTTTTCAGGAACCTCGAAATCTGAATTCCCGGGAACGTATTTTTCCATGATCCCATCGAGTGTCGTGTAGTATTTGTAACGCATACCGTCTTTAGGATCGCTGCCTTCAACTTTACCGTAACTCACGCGGATCGTGCTGTTGGCATCCGGCCAGAAGCGTTTCTCAGGGAACAGGTCCATCATGCCCTTTACATAGAGTTCCATTCCGGCATCAACATCCTTTGTGAAAGCGTTGTAGTCCGGGCTGATTGAAGCGTATTTGTCGTACAGTTCCTTCATCAGCATATAAATCGGGTCTTTTTTCAGCTTTGCAAAACCTGTTGCCGAAGGATTTTTCAACACCGTCTCGATCATCAGTTGGCGGGCAAATGCCGATCTGCTGTACACTTTATCCACATATTCATCTATTTCGGCCTCACCCCTGCTTTTCAGCAACACTAGTGTAGGCGCCAGGTAACGATCCTCGAGTCCGCGGATGTATAATTTGATGAGGGAGCGGAAGATCTCCCGGTCTACATTGAGGTCATAGTCCTTGAAATACGCCGTAACTCCCGGAAGCAGTGCGGTAGCCATTTTCTTTTGCTCCTCTGTGGTAAGTCCTTCGTACTGGCTGAGCAGCTTGTCAAAACGATTGGTAAAGCGAAGGATCTCGGGACCAAACGCCACGAGTTCGGTAAAATAATCGTTGGCCAGCTGAAGTTGCGTGTTGTTGGCATACATCATCGTGAACTGCTCGTCGAGATCGATGTAGTCTTTCTTGTTGTTTTTCCGGGCACGGGCCGTAAATTCTTCTTCGAATTTCTGTTTCGTATCTACCGCTCCGAGGATTTCGAGACCACGGCTTTCGCCCTGCCATTTTTTCCAGGCATTGGCAATACGGCTTTGCTTGGCCGCATATTGTATGCGGGTTTTGTCGCTTTTCAGCATCACGGCATCAATCACCTTCAGACTTGCGGTACGCATGGCAATTTTCGCCGGGTTTCCGTAGGTCAGTGTGTATTCCAGTGCGTATGAGTGGAGATATTGCTGGGTTCTTCCGGGGAATCCGTAGATCATGGCAAAATCGCCTTCCTGCACGCCTTTGATTGATATCGGCAGGCTGTGACCGGGTTTGTAGGGTACGTTCTTATCTGAAATATCTGCAGGCTGGTTATCGGCACCGGCATAGATCCTGAACAGCGAGAAATCGCCGGTATGCCTTGGCCACACCCAGTTGTCGGTGTCGCCGCCGAATTTTCCGATCGCTGACGGTGGCGCGCCAACCAATCTTACGTCCTTGTAAGTTTTGGTCACGATCATGTAATACTCGTTCCCGTAGTAAAACGGTTTGATCACGGCTTCATACTTCTTGTTCTTGGTCGCTTCTTCAACGGTTTTACTGATATTCCTGGCAATGACCTGGTTCTTGTTGGCACCGGCTTCCTGTACGCCGTCGAGGATCTGTTCGGTAACGTTTTCGATGTAAACGATAAATGTGGCCGTTACTCCCGGGTTTTTGAGTTCTTCGCTGCGATTGTAAGCCCAGAAACCATTTTTCAGGTAATCGTTCTGAAGCGAACTGTGCTGCTGGATCTGTCCGTACCCACAATGGTGATTGGTTAGGATAAGTCCTTCTTTCGAGATCACCTCTGCCGTACAACCGCCGTTGAACTGCACGATCGCATCTTTAAGGCTGGATTTGTTGATGGAGTAGATGTCTTCGGCCGACAGGCGCATACCCATCGTTTTCATCTCGCTTTCGTTCAATTTTGCAAGAAGCGTGGGGATCCACATGCCCTCATGGGCAGTAAGCGAAAGTGATCCAAGCAAAAGCAGGGACAGGGATAGAGAGCGTCGTAGGATGTTCATTCGTAAAGGTAAAAGGGTGGCTAAGTTAAACATCTGTTCCGCCGGAAGCCAAACTTTCGTCCGGGCGAAGAGTTTTTTTATCTGTAACGGGCCGCCAGTCAGCGTTTGGCCGTCATAACACCAGCTATTATTTGTAAATTGCCCGTTAATGTCAGCGAACAAGCCGTTACTTGCGTTCTTACTTTTGCTGTCTGTCCGTCTTTTCGGGCAGGGTGATTTTGTTCACCTGATTGAAAATAAAGGCCAATGGCCTGCGCAGGTCACCGCAAGAACAGAGATCGGCAACGGCAGTATTTTCCTCGAAAAGACAGGGATCACCTACGCATTCATGGACGAACGCTTCCTCAGCTTCCGTTCGCAGGCCCACGTTGGGAAGATCAATCCCGAAAGCGTTCCCGACAAGATCGACTGTCATGCGGTTAAAGTAACCTTCGCCGGCGGAAATCCCTCTCCCGTTATCCGCACCGAACAGCGCGCCATCACCAGTTACAACTATTTCCTGGGTAACGACCCGGCCAAATGGGTAAGCGATGCTTCTGCCTTTGCGGCTTATCATTACGAAGACATCTATCCCGGAATCGACTTCAAATTCTACAGCGTACAGGGCAACCTGAAGTACGACCTACTGGTGAAAAAAGGCGCCGATCCTTCTCAGATCGTGCTCGATTACCAGGGGACACGGTCGCTGGTACTCCGCAACGGACAACTGGTGGCTAAGACCTCGGTAAACGAGTGGGTGGAGATGAAACCGTATGCTTACCAGCTCATCAACGGGACCAAAACCCGGGTGGCTTGCGAATACAGGATTGACGACGGTCACCTGGTTCATTTTAAGCTCGGTGAATACAACACCGGACTCCCGCTGGTCATTGATCCTGAGCTGGTTTTCTCTACCTATACCGGATCGAAAGCCGATAACTTCGGGTTTTCTGCGACCTACGATTCCAAAGGTTTTCTCTACGGCGGCGGTTCGGTACTGGGAGCTCTCCCCTTTCCCACTACAGCCGGGGCTTTCGATGTGGTTTACAACGGCGGGAACTGCGACATTGCCATCTCGAAGTACGATACCACGGGCGCATTCATGATCTACAGTACGCTGATCGGCGGATCAGGATCGGAGCTTCCGCACAGTATCGTGGTAGACAGCAAGGATCAGCTCATTGTATACGGTACCACAGGTTCGAATAATTTCCCAACTACCGTACAGGCTCCGCAGAAGGATTTTCGCGGCGGACAGGCGATCAATGCTTCAAACGGGATCGGGGCCAATTTCCCGCAGGGAATCGACATCTACCTGCTTAAGTTGAGTTTCGACGGTAAAACACTGATGGCCAGCACCTATCTAGGTGGTTCAGGGAACGACGGTTTTAACCAGGTTCCGGGATCGAACAAATTCCTGTACTACAACTACGCCGACCAGACCCGCGGGGAAGTGTTGTGTGATGAACTCGACAACATTTACGTAGTATCGACCACCTTTTCTAAAGACATTCCGCTGCAGGACCAGGCCGTAATGCAGACCAGCAATAACGGGAACCAGGACGGGATCATCTTCAAACTCGATTACAACCTGCTCAACATACTGTGGACTTCCTATTTCGGTGGTTCCGGACACGATGCCATCTATGCGATAGACATCAACAAAGACGGTTTCGTGATGATCTCCGGCGGAACATCCAGTACCGATCTTCCAACAAATACCACATCCATCCAGCCGGCTTATGGCGGTGGACAGGCAGACGGGTTTGTATCACTGATCAATCCCGACGGAAGAAAGATCAGGCAGCTTACGTACTGGGGCGGACCGCAATACGACCAGGCTTACCTGCTCGAATTCGGACCCGACAACAATCTCTATGTTTTTGGGCAGACCGAAGACAACACCGGCAAGTTCACTTTTAATCACAGCGGGTTCGGTCAGCCAAACAGCGGACAGTTCATTACCAAGTTTAAGGAAGACCTGACTGCACCGATGTATTCGCTCACTTTTGGGAACGGTACGCCGAAACCGAACATCAGTCCGACGGCTTTCCTGGTAGACAACTGCCAGAACATTTATACCACAGGATGGGGCGGTACACTCAATTCCGGGTTGGGCGGTTACACCAGCAACGGCGCCCAGGGAATTGCCGGAATGCCCGTAGTGCCTGATATCAACGCGCTTTTCCGGCAGGCTCCGGATAACTGCGACTTTCACATCATGGTGCTTTCCGACGATGCCAGTGTGATCACTTCCGGTTTTTACTTCGGCGAACCCAACAACGGACTGGATCACGTAGATGGCGGTACCTGCCGCTTTGATAAAAAAGGAGACATCTATCACTCCGTCTGCGCCAGTTGCGGCAGTGGAAACGGTTTCCCGACGACGCCCGGAGTGGTGAGCAACGTAAACGGATCAGCAGGCCAGTGTAATAATGCCGTGTTTAAAATGCGTGTAGGTGCCAATGCCGTTGCCGCCGATTTTGCCTGGACCACCAAAGCCTGTCAGCAGGACAGCATTACCTTCGAAAACCGCACCTCCAAAGGCGTTAGCTACCTATGGGACTTTGGCGACGGATCGCCAACCTCTACCCTTTTCTCACCAAAACACCTCTATGCGCTTCCCGGTGTTTACCAGGTAAAGCTCATCGCTACCAACATCGGTTCGTGCAACGTGGTCGATTCGATCACCCGCAGAGTGGTGATCTTCCCGGTGGGAACGAACACCCGTCCGGATACACTGGTCTGCCTCTCAGACACCGTAAGACTCGGTTTTACCGGGTATCCCGGTGCTACGTACCGCTGGACTCCCGGCCGCGGACTGAGTGACTCGCTCGACGTGAATCCGTTTATCTATCCCGACACCATCACGACCTACACCCTGATCACCGACGGATTGGGCTGTAAGGATACCACCATTGTAAAGCTTACCCTTCAGGGCGTACTCGCCAATTTTGAGCGGACTACCAGCGTATGCCTGGGTGATACGGTGTTCTTTACCCACAAAAGCATTTCTGCCGACCGATTTACCTGGAACTTCGGCGACAGCACACTGAGCACCGAGACCAACCCTTAC
>JAZKEZ010000130.1:0-3597 GCA_040386675.1 Bacteroidota bacterium
AAACCCGGACTTCGACAAGCTCAGTCTCCGGTTCTTACAAAATCAATCAACAAATCAACAAATCCGATTACACATTAAACCTGAAGTGCATCACATCTCCATCACGCACTACATACTCTTTCCCTTCAACACCCATCTTGCCGTTTTCCTTGCAGGCAGCTTCCGATTTGAATTGTACGTAGTCGTCGTAGCGGATTACTTCCGCACGGATAAATCCTTTTTCGAAGTCGGAGTGGATCACGCCGGCAGCTTGCGGAGCAGTCCAGCCTTTGCCGATGGTCCAGGCACGCACTTCTTTCACACCGGCGGTGAAGTAGGTCTGAAGGTTCAGTAATTTATAGGCAGCCTTGATCAGTTTGGCAACCCCGGCTTCCTGTAATCCAAGATCTTCCAGGAACACCTGGCGCTCTTCGTAGCTTTCCAGTTCAGCGATGTCTGCTTCGATTGCAGCACCAACAACCATGATGTCAGCGTTTTCGGCCTTGGCCATTTCACGGACACGGTCAACCAGGGCATTTCCGCTTACTACCGATTTTTCGTCTACGTTACACACATAAAGTACCGGTTTGATGGTAAGCAGGCACAATTCAGCGATCAGTTCCTGTTGTTCGGCATCGAGGTTCAGAGAACGCACGTTTTTGCCCTGCAGCAGGCATTCTTTCACCGGGGCAAGGACCTCAACCAGGGCTTTTGCATCTTTATCTCCCATTTTGGCAGAACGCTCAGCTGTACTTAGTTTTTTCTCAACGCCTTCAAGATCTTTCAGTTGAAGTTCAATGTCGATCACTTCCTTGTCGCGGATCGGATCTACCGAACCGTCAACGTGAACAATGTTATCGTCTATAAAACAGCGCAGTACGTGCAGGATCGCATCACATTCGCGGATGTTGGCCAGGAACTTGTTGCCAAGACCTTCGCCTTTACTCGCACCTTTTACCAGTCCGGCGATATCAACGATCTCAACGGTAGTAGGTACCACGCGCTCAGGATTCACAAGACCTTCGAGCGCATTCAGTCTTTCATCCGGAACCGTGATCACACCAACGTTTGGTTCGATGGTACAGAACGGGAAGTTGGCCGACTGGGCCTTAGCGTTGCTTAAACAGTTGAAAAGAGTAGACTTACCTACGTTGGGTAATCCGACAATGCCGCACTTTAATGCCATGGGAAAATGAAATTGGCTGCAAAAATAGGAATTAAGAAGGAAGAATTAAGAAGTAAGAAATAAGAGTTGGGAAGTAAGACAGATCACCCTTCTTAATTTTAAATTCTTACTTCTTAATTAAAATTCAAGTCGATACTTAACCACCGGTATCAACCCAAACTGGTAGATCGTGCTGATCTGCTGTTTTTCCCGTTCGTAATAATAGCCGAAAATGTTTTCGCGATTGGTGATGTTCTGGACCTGCAGGGAAACCACGTGAGCGGTGTGGGTGCGGTTCATCCGGTAGCTTGCTGTTAGGTCGATGCGCCAGTATTGCGGTACCTGTTTGCTGTAGTTCTGACTGGTAATGAACACGGTTTTTTCGTCGGTAATGCTTTGGTTGAGATCGATCGGTGTGTAACGGTTTCCGCCGCTGTAGATCAGTTTTCCGTTCAGGCTCCAGAGGTTCTGGTCACTTTTTCCGGCCGGCCATTCCTTTCCGCCCAGTAAGGTGAAGCGGTAATTGGCATTGTAGCGCGTATTGAATTCGCGACCGGCGGCGTCAGTGTATTTCGAGTCGAACACACTGCCGGTAAGCAGGTAATAGTAGCGGTTGCCGAAGAATTTCTCGAGCGTAAGTTCAATTCCTTTGTTTACAGCCTTCCCGTTGTTGTTCAGCAATACGGTAGAAAATCCGGCGGATTCGTTCAGCAGGGAGTAATTGTCGGCGGTATCCGCAGAAACGGGAACGTCGTACAATTGCTGGTAATACGCTTCGAGTTTCAGTCGCAGCTTTTCGCTGAGTAAACGATCGTATCCCACTACATAATGCATCGCTTTGGTAAGATCCAGCCCGAGATTGTTTTTGCCGTAAACGCCGTTGGCATCGGGAACAATTGAATTGTATACGCTCATAGATTCCATCCGGCTGTGCAGTCCGACGCCGAAACTGATGCTTTGCAGATCAGTAAGCTGGTACTGGATACCGGCACGCGGTTCGAGCGAAGACGATTTCGTTAGGGCCAGGTCGAAGTAATGCAGCCCGGTATTGAGTACCCACTTCTCCGCAAATTTATATTTCCACTGTCCATATCCCTGGAAAACCGTAGTCGTGCCCTTGTCGGCGAGGTAGGTTTGCATCATTCCCGCATCGTTGCGGTTGATCGAAGCGACGTCGTAACCCAGCACACTGAAGATCACACCGGTTCTTAAGGTGTGTCTCGCGTTCAGCTTTTTGTTCAGCATCACATTCAGTCGGGTGGCGGTATTGTTGTAATGCTCGCGCGATTCCTGGTACTCAGAAAAATCACTTTTTGAGATCGAATCCGCGTCGTATGCCAGTCGCTGCCCGGTGAGTGCCAGCGTGGTTTTGAGGTAGGTATTCGGATTGAAGAAATACTGGTGATTGATTCCTGCCACACCCATATCAGAATGAAACGTATAGCGGTTGGTGAACGAATCGTTGGTCCACAGCGAGGTGTCTTTTTTGATCTTGCTTCGCGATAAACTCAACCCCCCGAGACCGAATACCCCGAAGGTTCCCAGTTTTTCCGTGGGCAGGTTCACGTTGAAGGCGAGATCCTGGTAGGTGTTGATGTCGGCCAGATCGAGGAAACCCGCTTCCTGCAGTAAACCCAGGGTAGAGTAGCGGTAGTTCGCCAGATAAGAGCCCTGGTAATTTTTACTGAACGGACCTTCTATCGCGATATCGGTTCCCAGTGCACCGATCTGCGCCACATATTCCCGTTTCTGATTGTTTCCCTTCCGCAATTTCACATCGAAAACACCCGATAACGCATTCCCGTATTCGGCCGGGAAAGCACCGGTGAGGAAATCCGAATTGTCGAGCATGTTGTTCGAAAGGGCACTCACTCCGCCGCCGGAAGCCCCATCGGTACTGAAGTGGTTCGGGCTGGGAATTTCAACGCCGTTCATTCGCCACAGCAATCCTCTCGGGGAATTTCCGCGAATGATGATCTCGTTACTCACATCGTCGGTATTCCCAACCCCGGCAAACGATTGTGCCATGCGCGCCGGGTCGTCTACGCTGGCTGCATACCGCTGCGTTTCCTCGACCGAAAACGACCGCGCACTGACCGTCGCCATGTCGTTCCCGGCTTTGTGTTTGTCGCCCTGAGCAGTGATCAGCACCTCGTTCATCTCTCTTACAGATTCTTGTAACGCAGCATTCACGATCACTTCGCGGGCAGAACCCACCAGTACATTCGACAACGTAGCCTCCTGGTAACCGGTCATCCGTACCAATAAAGTATGACGGCCCACCGGGACGTTGTTCAGCGAATAATTTCCATCTATATCTGTTACAGTTCCGATAATCGGATCAGAACTTTTTATAATGATGGTAACTCCCGGCAGCGGCGTTTCTGATTCGCGGTCGGTGATCTTCCCGCGGATATTTTGGGTGAGCGATTGAGCGAATGCTGTTGAAGCTA
>JAZKEZ010000130.1:3607-7405 GCA_040386675.1 Bacteroidota bacterium
CAGAATAGGAGGGAGGTGATTCTCATAGACTTATGATCAGAAATTATTTTAACCACAGAGGGCACAGAGGAAGTCACAGGGGGCGCAGGGAGATTTCTCCAAACCTCTGCGACCACCTCCGCGCCTCTGCGGTTAAAAACAGACAACCTCATTAAAAAAGGTTGCAACGAAAGATAAAAACCACGCATTTATACCCCCTGAATACCTGTTGATAGAAAGTGATTGCATTTTGCCGTCATTCCAATGCTATTCCACTACTTTTGCCGCGCAAACGAAAAGCTGAAATGGCCAATATCGAACACTTAGAAAAGATTGCTTCCCAGGTACGCCGGGATATTGTAAGAATGGTTCATGCGGTAAATTCAGGGCACCCGGGCGGTTCCCTTGGATGCGCCGATTATTTTGTCGCTCTCTATTTCGAGGTGATGAAACACGATCCGAAATTCAACATGGACGGAAAAGGGGAGGACTTGTTTTTCCTTTCCAACGGACACATTTCACCGGTGTTTTACAGCGTTCTGGCGCGCAGCGGGTATTTCCCGGTTGCCGAGCTGGCCACCTTCCGCAAACTGAACACCAGGTTGCAGGGACACCCGACCACCCACGAAGGACTTCCTGGCGTGCGTATCGCATCAGGCTCGCTCGGGCAGGGACTTTCAGTGGCTGCAGGTGCGGCACTGGCCAAGAAACTGAACAACGATCCTCAATTGGTTTACTCGCTTCACGGCGACGGCGAATTGCAGGAAGGTCAGATCTGGGAAGCAGCTATGTACGCTTCTCACAACAAAGTAGACAATCTTATTTCAACCATAGATTTCAACGGACGCCAGATTGACGGTGATACTGAGGATGTTCTGTCGCTCGGAAACCTACGTGCCAAGTTCGAAGCCTTCGGCTGGGACGTGCTGGATTGCATGAATGGTAACGACATGGCGACCATCGTAGCCAGTCTGAACGAAGCCAAAGGCCGCACCGGCAAAGGAAAACCGGTAGTGATCATCATGCATACCGAAATGGGCTTCCCGATCGACTACATGGTAGGATCGCACAAGTGGCACGGTGTTGCACCGAATGATACTGAACTGGCATCGGCACTCACGCAGCTGCTGGAGACGGAGAAGGATTATTGATCTTTTGAGCCAAATAGCCAGTTAGCCAAATAGCCAATAGTTAAGAGCGAACAGTGAACAGTAACTAGTGACTGACGATCGAAGGCAATGGTCAACAAAGCCAATAAGCCAAGTAGCCAATGGATCTAGTAAAACATTGGCGGCAGATAGTTGAATTTTTGAATTTTGAATTAATCGGGATTGACGCGTAAGCCAACACGAAACATCAAACCCGAAACCCGAAACTAACATGAAATACACTACAATACTCGGAAACAACGACACCCGCTCCGGTTTTGGAGCAGGACTACTGGAAGCCGGAAAAGAGAACCCTGAAGTGGTGGCACTTTGCGCCGATCTGATCGGTTCGTTGAAAATGGATGCGTTTAAAAAGGAGTTCCCTGAGCGTTTCTTCCAGGTGGGAATTGCCGAAGCCAACATGATCGGGCTTGCCGCAGGACTCACCATTGGCGGAAAAATCCCGTTTACCGGAACGTTTGCCAACTTTTCTACCGGAAGGGTCTACGACCAGATCCGTCAGTCGGTAGCTTATTCCGACAAAAACGTTAAGATCTGTGCCTCACACGCCGGTATCACCCTGGGTGAGGACGGTGCCACGCACCAGATCCTTGAAGACCTCGGACTGATGAAAATGCTTCCGGGCATGACGGTGATCAACCCGTGCGATTACAACCAGACCAAGGCAGCGACCATCGCCATTGCGAAGCACCACGGACCGGTGTACCTGCGTTTCGGCAGACCAAAGGTTCCGATCTTTATTCCTGAGAACGAGCCTTTCATCATCGGTAAAGCACTGCACCTGCAGGAAGGTACCGATGTGAGTATATTCGCCACCGGTCACCTGGTATGGCCAGCGCTACAGGCTGCTGAACAGCTTGCTGCACAAGGCATTTCTGCAGAAGTGATCAACATCCACACCATCAAACCGTTGGATGAAGAAGCGATCCTGAAGTCGGTAAGCAAAACGAAATGCGTAGTTACCGCAGAAGAGCACAACTACCTCGGCGGACTGGGCGAAAGCATCGCCGGCGTACTTTCACGCAACCTGCCTTCTCCAATTGAATTTGTAGCGGTAAAAGACAGTTTTGGCGAAAGCGGAACTCCTGAGCAGCTGATGGAGAAGTATGGCTTGGATGATAAGCACATTGTGACGGCGGCGAAGAAGGCGATTTCGAGGAAGGGGTAATAAGCATAACCGCAAAGAGCACAAAGATTTTACGCAAAGGGCGCAAAGGGAAATTATCCTCTTTGCGCCCTTTGCAGTTTTTCTTTACGGCCTTTGTTGTTAAAAATTACTCCGCCAATTTCACTCCCTCATCACTAATTACCACCAGCCGCTGTTTATACAACGACCCCAGTGCCTTCTTGAAATTCTTCTTGCTCATCTTGAGCAGCATATAAATCTCCTCAGGCGAACTGTTATCGTTCAGCGAAAGGAATCCTCCTTTTTCGCGGATCATGTTGATAATGATTTCTGCATTCGGTTCGATGGCGTGCACACCAACAGGCTGCAACGTCAAATCCACTTTACCGTCTTCACGAATGTTCTTGATCCAAGCCTTATGGCGCTGTCCGAGTTTGATTGGCTGGAAGATCTCGTTGTGGTACAGCAATCCTTTAAACTCATCGTTGATCACCACCGTAAAGCCCAGATCGCTTTTCTCTCCTACGAGAATTTCCACTTCCTGTCCGTTGCTGAGTGATGAAGTATCTTCATTAAAATAATCATTGATCTTTGTTGTACCTACTAGGCGGTCAGATTCCTCATCATAATAGAGGTGCACCAGGTACCAGTATCCCGGTTCCATCTCGCTTTTCTGCTCGCGATACGGCACCAGCAGGTCCTTCTCCAGTCCCCAGTCGAGGAATGCGCCCACCGTACTTACATCGGTCACTTTCAGGGATGCAAATTTCCCAACAGTAATCAGCGGATCAAGGTTCGTGGCAATCGGCCGGTCTTCCGAATCCTTGTACACAAACACCTTGATCTCATCGTCAATGGAAACTCTCTCCGGCACGTATTTATTAGGAAGCAGGATGTCGTTGCCATCTTTATCACCCAGGAACACCCCGACGCTGGTAAAGCGGAGCACGCGGAGGTAGTTGTATTCACCGATTTTCATGGGGCAAAGCTAAGAGAATTGAGAATTGAAAGTTGAGAATGGAGAATTGGGGGTTGGAGTTGTTGAGGGGTAATAAAAGAAGTTCGCCACATAAATAGGCAGAGTTAAGGTAACTTAGAATGAAATAGTGATTTCAATTTATACAGTTATATAGTCCAGAGATAGGCCTTTAGCTTTTAGTAATCATTAGAGTAATGCAATTTCTAATTATTGAACCATGGGATTTCTCGCTTTGCTCGAAATGACGGTTGGTCGAATGACGGCATGCCAATTTGGATTTCGAGCGCAGCGAGAAATCTCTTTTATCCCCATTAACACCGTTGTCATTCCGAACACCGTGAGGAACCTCTTACGACCTTTGTTTAACTAAATCTGATTACTCCCATTAGCACCATCGTCATTCCGAACACCGTGAGGGAACCTCTTACAACTTCTGTTTAACTAAATCTCGTGTGACGGTTTGAATACCATAGATTTTCTGCATTGGTTTGAACCGATGGACCCGTTTACTGAACCAGGGGATTTCTCGCTGTGCTCGAAATGAC
>JAZKEZ010000131.1:0-5426 GCA_040386675.1 Bacteroidota bacterium
CTGGAGATCATGGAAAACATGGGCCACCTCGACCTGGAATCGAGAATTGGCAAGGCTCCCGGTGGATACAACTACCCGCTGTACGAAATCGGTGTTCCGTTTATCTTCATGAATGCGGCCGGTACGCAAAGCGACCTGGTGACCATGGTACACGAAGGCGGACACGCGATACACAGCTTCCTGACCCGCGGACTGAAACTCACCTCGTTCAAGAGTTTTCCTTCTGAAGTGGCTGAACTCGCCAGCATGAGCATGGAACTGATCTCGATGGACAAGTGGGACAAATTCTACAGCGACCCCGAGCAACTGAAGCGTGCACAAGCCGATCAGCTGGAACGCGCATTGTCTGTGCTTCCCTGGGTGGCCATCATCGACAAGTTCCAGCACTGGATTTACGAAAACCCGGCGCACAGTCTCGACGAACGAAAAGCAGCGTGGTTAAGGATCAACGACGAAATACAGCCCCCAAGCTCAGACTGGAGCGGCATTGAGCAATACCGCGCCTATAACTGGCAGCGGCAATTGCACCTGTACGAGGTTCCGTTTTACTACATCGAGTACGGACTGGCCCAATTGGGAGCCATCGCCATATGGAGAAATTACAAAAAAGATCCGGTGAAGGCATTGGCCAAATACAAACAGGCGCTGTCGCTGGGGTATACCAAAACCATCCCTGAGATCTACCAGGCGGCGGGAATCCGGTTTGATTTTTCACCGGCCTATATCAAGTCGCTTGCAGAGTTTGTGCAGGAAGAACTGAGTAAATTAAACGGATAAGTTTGAGTATACAATAACCGCAGAGGCGCGGAGGTTACCACGGAGATCACTGAGAAGGCTCGTGTGGCCTCTGCGATTACCTCTGTGTCTCTGTGGTTAAACCATCAAAATCATGAGCTTTGTTTCTGAATTCAAAGAATTCGCCCTCAAAGGCAACGTAGTAGATCTCGCCGTAGGTATCATCATCGGTGCCGAGTTCGGCAAGATCGTAAACTCACTTGTGAATGACGTGATCATGCCGCCGATCGGATTTTTAATAGGCGGGGTTGATTTCAAAGACCTTAAATTCATTATCCAGCAGGCAAATCCTGCCGCCAAGATCGATGAGGTTTCACTCAACTACGGGTCGTTTATCCAGAGTGTCTTCAACTTCGTGATCATCGCACTTTCGGTATTTATATTGGTGAAAGGCATGAATACGCTACGGTCACGTGCTGAAGCCAGGAAAATTGCCGAAGAAAAACGGCCTTGAGCAGGAAAGGGAATATACTGAAGGAAATCGTCCACCGTCCTTGGGAATTGCCTTCCGGCGAATGGCGGTACTACCAGGAATGGAACGATGCACTGTTCCTGCACTGGCGGATTCCTGCGGAGATCCTGCAAAAATTACTTCCCGAAGGACTCGAGCTCGATCTTTTTGAAGGAGAAGCCTGGGTTTCTGTCGTTGCGTTTACCATGGAAAAGATCCGTCCGCGATTCCTGCCGGCGTTAAGTCTCATTTCTGATTTCCACGAGATCAACGTAAGGACGTATGTGAAGCACAAGGAAAAAAGCGGGGTGTATTTTATTTCGATGGAAGGACAGAAGCTGCTGTCGGTGCTGGTGTCCAAAGCCCTGAGCGGATTGCCTTACCAGCGGGCAAACATCAGCCGGAAACTCCACAATGGATTGTCTTCATACAGTTCGGTAAATAACCGGAAGCAGTTCCGGCTGGAAGCTGAATATGATGTGCTGCCGGATGAATATCAGCCTACAGCCTTAGACAAATGGCTGGTGGAGCGGTATTGCCTGTTTGTGGATATCGGGAATGAGTTGTTTTGTTACGAAATCCATCACCTGCCCTGGAAGATCGCTAAAGTGAAGCTCGAGTACCTGAAACTCGATTATAAGATCGGGGATCTGGCGATTGGGAAGGCCGCACCGGAGCTTACTCATTTTTCGGAGGGGGTTGAGGTGCTGGCGTGGGAGAAGGTGAAGTTGGATTAGATAATTTGCCAGTCGGGAACCGCAGAGGCGCGGAGGTTGACACGGAGATCACTGAGAGGTCCCGGCTGACCTCTGCGATTAGCTCCGTGCCTCTGCGGTTAAAAATATATTCACTATGAACCAACTACTACTTTGGGGCAGCATCGCCGCCGGTTTTTTCCTCCTCTCGGTCATCCTCTTCCTCCTCGCCATCGCCAGGAAAAACGTCCGCTTATCGCTGATCTCCATTATTCCATTCGCGTTAAGCGGGATCACCGGTTGCTACGCCGCATACATTGCCATCAACCTTACGTATTATAAGGTAGTGAATGAAGTAAACACCGGGGATGAACAGAATTCTTACCGTACGTTATTGGGCGGAGAACCGGATGCTTGCGTAGAAGTACTGAATTACCGCAACGATAGTTTTAAAACCAAAAGCGAATCGGTTTGGATCAAAGCAAACTGCTGCGGGAGCGAAGTAGCACGCCTAATGGCCACCGGCGATCTCCGTGCCGTGAAAACCACTCCTTCAGCTTATTTTGTAGATCGTGATGCCGACTGGCCGGAATGGTTCACTCCCTGGCAAATGGGCGACAGCATACTCGTGCTTCAACGCGGATCAGGCAGGGAAATACTACAGGAAGTGTATGTTTCGGCGGATAGTACGGAGTTGTATGTGGTGAAGATGAATATTCCTTAGTCAAACGATAGTCATACAGTTGTCATGCGGTTGTCACGCAGTAGTCATACGGTTGTCATACGGTTGTCACACGGTTGTCAAACAGTCGTCATAAAGGGCCACAATTGTGTGACCATTTATGACAACCGTTTGACCACCGTGTAACTACATCTCAATGATCTGCTCGGTCATCATGTTCGGATCGTGAATAAATTTCAGGATACGGTCGTAATTGCGGTTGCCTGAATTGACAAACTGGATGATCATCCCTGCGTGTCTTTTGCCGGGAACGGTAATGATCTTTAAACCGGTCTGGATGTCTTTTGCTTTCGACCAGAAGTTGTAATTGTCGCGGGTAATTCCTACAGCCGTCTTCTCACCGGTAAACATCAAAATCTGCGGCATTCCTTTGTGCAGATAATGTACCGGTGAACCTTCGGTCCATTTTTCAGGTTTTTTGGTGAAAGTAGGATAGTAGATAGAATCTGTAGCATATTCCTGGCGGCTCAGGTAGTCGTGGATATCGAGTCCGAAGGCATCAATAAGGATCATTCCTTTTGCAGGATATTGAACTTTTGCTTTTTTGAAGTAGCGGTCGTCAAGGCTTACCAGCGCTGCAAGATGTCCGCCGGCCGAATGTCCTGAGACAAATGTTTTTTTCGCATCGCCGTTGTATTCAGTGGCGTGTTCCTGCAGGTATTTTACCGACATCGCAACATCTTCAGCCATGTTAGCAAAACCGGTCCCGTAGGCCAGCCTGTAATCGATAATGGCGGTAACAATCCCTTTACGGGCCATTTTCCGTCCAAAATAGCGGTAGGTATTCCGTTTCCCCGAATTCCAGTTCCCACCGTGTACAAAAACCATCATTTCTTTGGCTTCTCCCTTTTTCTTAGGAGCGTAAACGTCCATTTTCATACCGGTTGAGGGATCATAGGTTACCGATTTGTCTTTTACAATCGGGCGGTACATGCAGCTGGTGGTAAGCAAAAGAACGCCTGAAATGGCGGATAGCAGGGAAACATTCATAGTGGTAAGGGGCAACAGGTTAATACGTTAGGGGGAAATCCGGCAAGGTTAAGGTTATTTGCTGAAAATCGATACCTTGGAGCAGTATTCAAAACTTATCTGTAACCCTCATGAAACACGCTCCCGGTTATCTTGTCCTTCTCTTTTCAATTATTGTGCCCGGTCTTACTGTCCATGCACAGCAATTTACCCGTACACAGCTCCCGACCACACTCGAAAGTCCGTGGGAAATTACTTACGGTCCCGACAACCACCTGTGGCTCACCGAGTCGAACGGCCGTGTAAGCCGCGTTGATCCGGTAAGCGGAAACAAGTCGGTAATTTTTACAGCACCCGATTATTTTGCGGGAAGTGATCTGGAAAATAATACAGCGTGCAACCTGACCATGGGCACCGGGACCTTCGGACTGGCGCTGCATCCAGACTTTCAAAACCCGGATTCTGCCTTTGTGTATTTTCTCTATTCCTACAATTCCGGAAGTCAGAATGCACCGGCCACTAAGTTTAAAGTGCGCCGCCTCAAATGGTCGGCAGCACAACAGCAGGTCACTGAAAACGTGGATCTTATCACCATGCTGCCCTCCGGTTTCGATCACCTTGGCGGTCGGGTGATGGCGGTGAAAAGGAACGGTAAGAACTACCTGTTTGTGAGCATTGGCGACAATGGTGCATCGGAAGACAATTCGCCGACATGCTACACGCCACAAAGCACCAATCCGAATAACCAGGCACAGAATCCGCTGACCAAAAACGGTAAGATCCACCGCTTCAACATGAACGGCTCGGTGCCCTCCGACAACCCGCTTGCAGGCAATTCCATGTATACCCGCGGCCACCGCAATCCGCAGGGACTGATCTACAATCCTGTAAAAGACATCTTGTACGATGTGGAACACGGCGACCGCACCGACGATGAAATAAATGTGCTTGAAGGCGGAAAAAACTACGGCTGGAAGTACGTCCGCGGTTATCACGGTGACAACAATTACCCGGGAGAAGCAGCGTATGTGGCAAATTATTCCCCGTATCCCGGGATTGCCAATGACGGACTAAAGGAACCGCTGGCTACCTGGTGCTCGGTACCGCAACCGGGCTTTGCTCCTGACCAGTGGTGTACTGTTGCACCATCGGACGGGATTTACTACGGCAGTCCGGCCATCACGCAATGGACCAACAGCCTGCTGGTGGTTACCCTGAAAGACGGAACGAACGTAAGACGCGGGGTTCACCAGTTCAAACTCAATGAAGCCGGAACTGCCTTGCAGGACACCCCCGCCCTTTACTTCGCAGATGATCACGATAAGAATGGAAGGCTGCGGGACATCGCGGTTTCTCCTGACGGCAAAAAGATCTACCTCATCAATAACGGCGGCAGTCCTACTGGCGACCGGATCACGGTTTATGAGCAGAATACTTCTTCGGTCACAGAAACCGGTTACAACCCTTCTCTAATAAGCATTTTCCCGAATCCCGGCGAAGACCGTTTGCAGATTACCGGTGCGAAAGAACAGTCTGTTGTTGAGTTCTACTCAGTAATGGGCAGCCTGGCAGCTTCAGAAACATTGTCCGGGAATACGGTTTCTACTGCTGCGCTTTCGCACGGGTGTTATGTAGTGAAGGTTATTGCGGTTGATGGGGGAATTAAAATGTTGAGTTGGATTAAGAAGTAAGGGATTCCTCGCTGCGCTCGGAATGACAAGCCGTCATTCCGAACGTAGTGAGGAACCTCGCGAGGAACCTCGTAGCGAGATTC
>JAZKEZ010000132.1:0-10146 GCA_040386675.1 Bacteroidota bacterium
AGAAGTTCGCACAAAATGAGCATGATTCGTGCGTTCGTTCCCATTCTTCGTTGTCAGCATCATCGTCAACAAATACAAAATCAACCGAGCCAATGGGTTTAGTAATAGAATTATCCACGGACTCGGTGGTTTTGATGTTGTCGGTGTAACTCAGGTCCTGTGCAAGTTGCGACTTACCGTATTTTACCTCTGATGTGGTGGGTACATTGGTCCTCCAGCGAACCGTCATCGAATTCGGACCGGCCATCTGCAGGTAAGGTTTTCTTACGACTATCGGCAAAGGGATGGCTGATGAGGCGCGGGTATAATAGGCTTCAAGGTCGAAAGCCAGGTCGTCGCTGTCTTTGGCATTGTGCAGTTCTACCGCAAGATGGTTTTCTCCTGCAAAAGCCATGTTACCATTGATAAGCGCGAGTTTAAAAGGCGAAATGGTGATCAGTTCGTATTCATCGATGTTGTGAACAGTGGTGGCAGTAGTGGTCGAGGTTACCGGGATCGGGAAAGCCGGCAGGTTTCTGCGGGCCACTTCAATGCCGTTCAGCCAGACCACGAAGCCGTCATTGTACCTCACGCGGAGCACCAGACTGTCGATATCGGTAGGGTAGTGCTGAACCAGGAACGAAGAATTGTACAGGTAAACTGCGGTTTTGGACTCAATACCCGGAATGGGATTGCGTAGATCCGTGGCCAGTGCATCTTCTTTGTATCCCAAAGGAGCCTTAAGCGAGGTCCAGTCGTCTTCGTTATAGGTCGGGAGATCTTCAAACCTCACAATGGTAAACGTTTTGGATGGAGTGCTGCTTCCTTTGTATACTTTCCAGTTGCTTCCACCGGGGATGCAAGTGATGCGCTGTTGTTGTGAAAAACCGGTGAGAGTGATCAGGAGGATAGCGAAGGCCGCCAGGTAGTTGCGCATAATGATGAGTTAAAAAACGCGCAAACGTAGCCGTCTAAAGTTTCCGGGAGGTTAAGAGATGTTGATGATGTGGTTAATCCTAAGATGATGCGGTTAAATCTTAAGATGAAGGGTTAATCCTATCTTTGCGGCCAAAAGCCGTAGCAATGTTTCTCGAAAAGTTTGAAAAGCTTCATCAAAACAGGGTATTCGGACTGGATCTGATGAGGGCCATGGCTATTGTAATGGTCATCCTTGGTCATACACGCTGGCTTTCAGATTCATTTCCACGTCCCATCGACAAGCTTTTTCATGGCAGCGGAATTCTCGGTGTCGAACTGTTTTTTGTCCTCAGCGGATTCCTGATCGGGCGTATCCTGTTGAACCAGTTTATGAAAAACCCGGATTTTGGATGGAAGGAGATTAAAGAGTTCTGGATCCGTCGCTGGTTTCGTACGCTTCCCGCTTATTTTCTTATTCTTACTACTGTCATCCTGGTCTATCCTTCCTGGGTGCCTTCGATGATTTGGAAATACTACCTTTTTCTTCAAAATTACGTTACTGATTCACCAAGGTTCTATGGCGAATCGTGGACGCTTTCGCTCGAGGAACATACCTACCTGGTAGCACCGCTTGCACTTGTCGGAATAGCTTTCCTGTTGCCCAAAACGGTAGATCGTGCCAAGGTTTTCCTGTATTCTGCCATCGCGGTGATTCTTACTGTCATAGCGATCAGGACCATCTGGGTGTATTCTTTTCCTGAGTTATTTGAGAAATGGGATACGGTCCGCAGGACGGTGGTGTTTCGCCTGGATACCATTTTTTACGGTTTTATAGCCGCGGTGGTATCGGTTAAATACCCTGGAGCCTGGCGGAAATTCCGTATTCCGGCGCTTATCCTGGGTTTGATAATTGTGCTGCCGGTGTTGGTATATTACAAACAGTCGATGAAGGGTTTTGCGGCACTTCCATGGCAAAATGCATTCATCATCACACTCATCAATGTAAGTGTGTTGCTGATGCTTCCGTTTTTTGCCGCCATCAAAGAGATGAAAGTCGTTCCGGTAAGACGCGTAATTACTTTTGTCAGCGTAATCAGTTATTCACTGTACCTGCTAAACGATACGCTGATCAGCCGCGGGTTGTATGAGTCGCTCAAGCCATTTACGCCGACCTTCCCACTTTCGGGCATCATGTATGTTGGCTATCTCACGGTTACCCTTGCGGCTTCGTATTATCTGTATATGTATTTTGAACGGCCGATGACCAACCTGCGAAACCAGTTTGCGCCGGATAAGTCTAAAAAGAAGAGCATATCCGATCCGGTTCCTGCGGCGACTTCCGTGGTTTAATGCACTTCCCGTATGGGTTCCAGGGTTCCCAGGATCTTGGCGGCAGCTTCAATTCCACTTACCAGTGCTGCCTCTACCGTTCCGCTGGCATCGCCATCATAGACTGCTTCTCCACAAAAAAATACGGTGTCTTTTACGGGTTGTTTCAGGGTGCTGATGATTGATTTGTCGTTTACCGTACGGTAATTGTAAGCCCCGAGGGTAAAAGGTTCTGCGCTCCAGTTTCCTACGTCGCAGGCCACAAGCATTGATTTCAGTACTCCCGCATCTTCACCGAAGATGGCAGCCAGTGATTGGAGTGCTTCAGCGATAATATCGTCGTTGCTGCTGTTGCTGAATTTTTTAGCATCGGGCCCGCCGAGCCAGCCGATGAGCAGGTGCGCCGGAGATTCGGGGTTACTCCACCAGGTAGGGAACGTCTCATCACTGAACAGCATTCCGAGTGTATTGATCACCGGGCGATGGTCGTTGCCTTTTCTCCAGAATGCTTCTTTGAACTCGAAGATCACCTTCACTACATGACCGTATCCCAATCTTTTATAAGCTGCAAGATGTGCTTCAGGTCTTGGCTCAAATTCAATATGACCGGCCTGTCCGGGATCGAGTTGCAACACACCTGCGGGAACTGAAACCAGGACTTTTGCAGTCTGTAAAATATCCCCATTGATGGTGTAGACTTCTGCCTTGCCTTCGCCGTAGCTGATTTTTGCCACAGTGGTCGAGGTGATAATTTCCCCTCCGAGGTGCAGAACGTCTTTCACAAGAGCCTCAACGAGGTGCACATAACCATTCACCGGGCGATATTGATTTTCTTCCTTCATACCCAGCCATTCATCGCGCAGTGCGAAGGTGCTTGCCTTTGCAATATCGGCCGTGTCGTATCCCTGTACAAAACTTACGATCGAGCGTTTCATCTCGTCGTACTTGCCGTCAGCGCCTATGTTTCCCACAAAATCTTTTACTGTAACGTCTTCAAACAACCCTTTCAGTCCGGATTCCAGTACTTCGTGATGCTCAATGGCAAACTGGTCTTGCTCGAGTTTATGGTCGTGACTTCTCCAGTTGTCGCCGGTTACCGCTTGTTTTTCCAGGCCGTGTTCCTGCATCAGTTTAAGCGTAACGGGCAGGTCGCCGTGAATGAATTCCGCACCCAGGTCGACGGGGACCGAGAAGTTATGTTTCACAGTATGGATGCGGCCTCCAAGCCTTTCACGGGCTTCAAGGATCAATACACGGCGGTGCCGTTTCAATAGCTTTGCCGCAGCGATAAGTCCGCTGGCTCCGCCTCCTATAATGATACAATCGTATTGCATGGTAAAATGATGTAGGGTTGGGTGGAAGATAGCAAATGGTGTTCCGATGATTTTAGAGGAAAGTGGAGAGAGGAGAGTGGAGAGAGGGGAGTAAGTCGATGTCGTTGGGTTGGGCTCTTACGGCTGGCACCATCTTTTCAAAGCATTGTCAAATCATTGGTTATGAATTTAGCAAGAATCGTGTTGTTCGCCGTGTTTGCATCGTTCGTACTTACCGGGCTGCGCACGCGTATAGCTATACCCGAAGGTGCGGAAGTGGTGAAGGATTTTGATCAGCAGCGTTACCTGGGCACGTGGTACGAAATTGCCCGAATCGACTATAAATGGGAAAAAAATCTCAACAACGTTACGGCTACCTATTCGATTAAAGAGAACGGGATGATCAAAGTTGAGAACAAGGGGTACAACGTGAAAAAGTCGAAATGGCAGGAAAGCGAAGGCAAGGCCAAACTCGATAAACCGGGAGCAGGTGCACTGATGGTCTCATTCTTCGGTCCGTTTTACGCCGAATACAACATTATTGCGCTCGACAAAGATTACCAGTATGCGCTGGTTGCCGGAGAAAGCACCGATTACCTATGGATTCTTTCACGACAAAAGACAATACCGGAACTCATTAAGAACGAGTTTCTTGATCAGGCGAAACGAATCGGGTACGATACCAACCGCCTTACCTGGGTAGGGCACGATCCTGCTCCTTCCGATTCAGCATCAACATCGGCCAGGTAAATCAAACCTTTCCCAGTTTTCCGAACTTTCGCCTGAACCGGTCGCGGTAAATGCGGCATTGCTCACTGAATTTAGGATCTCGCCATGCGATGCAGATCGAAATCATTCCGGACATGATAAAAACGGTCAGTCCCGTTGCTACAAAGTCTTCCATAAATGAGGGTATTGAGTAGTGCATGAGAGTGGTGTTTGGGATGTTTGTGATGGGAAGTTAATAAATGACTTCAATCGGCAATTCTCAAATGATCAATTGGTTCTGAAATTCATTCTCAACAAAAATCTATTGTGTGATCTTTTCTTATTTAACTCATTGTAAATGATAGTCTTGCTTTTTATTCTCAATGAAATTAAGAATTTTGTAAAATGAGTAAGCTGGCTTCTTAGTGTCCTTTGCGCAAAAACTCCGCACCCTTTGCGGTTAAGACACAAAATCTTAAACCCGCATAACCTTATCTTAACCCTCTCTTAGGCTTAACTTTATGTCTTCCGGCGAATTTTGCAGCCGCAACGGGTGATGCTCCGGCTTTTTAAGCTGAGCCTCATTTTAAGTGTATCAATCGGAAAAGGGAAGAAAAAAGGATGAAGAGATCGGTGGTAGTGTTGATGATAATTGGGGTGCTGGGTATGTTCCAGCTCAATTTCACTGCCCGGCAGACTGCGGTTCCTGCAGTACGTTTCTATATCGTTTCCGAGCTCGGGTCACTGGTTTCTGTGCTTGCGGAAATCGAGTCGGCTGATGCTTCTATTAGGAAGGAGCTGTATTCCAAGGCCCGCGCACATTACAAACACATCGAATTTTTCATCGAATACATTTCGCCGCGAGAGGCAAAGTATTTCATCAACGGGGCACTGGTGTTAAAACATGACGCTGAAAACGGCAAGGTCATTATTCAGCCCCACGGTTTACAGGTAATAGAGGAAATGTTGTTCAGCAGTGAACCGATTGATGCATCAGCGTTTTCATCAGAAATCCGGCAACTTCGCGGCAGGCTGAGTGAAACGCTTGAATACTACCAGTTCGTGGAAACGAACGACGCGCAATTGCTTGATATGTCTCAACTGCAACTGCATCGCCTGGCTTCCCTGACGCTGAACGGTTACGACGCAACTTATACGCTGGCCAACATCACCGAGGCGGAACTGAGCCTGCAGGGTATAGATCAGGTAATCCGGGCATTCGAAGGGTCGTTACGTGCAAGATCGGTTTATAAAACGGTGTTAAAACGACTGGTTGCGGCGCGTAGAACCCTGAAGAATCATCCGGATTACAACTCCTTCGACCGCATCGGTTTCATTACTGCGCAACTCGATCCTTTGAATGATGAGCTCATTGATTTCAGGAATGCCAGCGGTATCGGGTGGGATGAAAACAAACAGGCGCTGCGCTTAAGCCAGAAAGGATTGTTTACCGCCGCATCTTTCGATCTGCGCTATTTTTCGATGTATTACAACGATACGCTCAACCTTGATCAACAGGCTGAACTGGGTAAATTGTTGTTTTTTGATCCTATCCTGAGCGGCAACAACGAACGGTCGTGCGCCAGTTGTCACAATCCGCAGCTCGGTTTTGCAGAATCACTGAAAACCAGCAGGGCCTTTGATTCGGGTGACTTGCAGCGCAATGCACCTTCATTGCTGAACGTGGCTTACCAGCGTGCGTTTTTCTACGACGGCCGGGTAGAGCAGCTTGAAGAGCAGGTGTTGCATGTGGTGCATAACCGGAAAGAGATGGGAAGTTCGCTGGATGAGTGTGCCCGCAAACTCAATCAAAGCGAGGAATACCGCAAATTGTTCGGTACCGCATTTTCATCAACGGCCGACATTACGCCGTTCCAGGTTCAGAAGGCGCTGGCAGAATACGAGAAAACACTTCGTTCGTTCAACAGTCGTTTCGATCGCTTCCTTGCCGGCGACAGCAAAGCCATCGGTCACCGGGAACGTAACGGATACAACGTATTTGCAGGTAAGGCACTCTGCGGAAGTTGTCATTTCTTCCCGTTGTTTAACGGTACGGTTCCGCCGTTTTATGCTGATTCAGAATATGAGGTAATTGGTGTTCCTGAAAATTCCGGAGCACTTACGCTCAACCAGGATATAGGACGTTTGCAGGTAACAGGGCTGGAAGAGCAGCGCGGAGCCATGAAAACACCATCGGTACGTAACGTTGAGGTTACTGCGCCATACATGCACAACGGCTGTTTCTCAACGCTTGAGGACGTCGTGGATTTTTATCACAAAGGCGGTGGAAAAGGGCAGGGGTTTGAGGTGAACAATCAGACACTTCCTTTCGATTCACTTCAGCTTTCGGTAACTGAAAAGGAAGACATGATCTTATTCATGAAGAGTCTCACTGACTTGTCTTCCGTTCAGACTGCCCCCACCCGCCTGCCTTTGTTTCCGGGAAAACCAGATTGGAATAACCGGATGGTTGGAGGGAAGTATTAGTTGATAATTGAGAATTGAAAGTGGAGAATTGAGAATGGTGCTCGCTTCGCCCGGATTAACCGCAAAGCGGCTTTGTGCCCTTTGCGAAAAAAACTCAGCGCCCTTTGCGTTTAAAAACTCAAATCCTTAATCCCTCCTTCAGACTTCGGTAACATTCAAAGCTGTCCTTTGCCGCCATCTAATTTTATACTATGAGAATTTTTTGCGCGCACAAAAAAAGCCTGATGTCCGTCCTGTTGCTGTTAGCAGGGATGTATGTCCAGGCGCAGGTGAGCCGTGGCCCGTATTTGCAGACCCTTACACAATCCTCAGTGATTGTTCGCTGGAGAACGGCTTCAGCAACTGACAGCAAGGTGACCTTCGGGACATCGGAAGGAATACTGGATCGCAATGTTACAGATGCGGCCAGTACTACCGAACACACCGTAACCCTTTCCGGACTTCAGCCTTATACTACTTATTATTATTCAGTAGGTTCTTCGTCAGCCATACTTCAAAGTGGTCCCGATAATCATTTTCTTACGGCACCTGTAACCGGAACAAAAGGCAAGTATACCTTCTGGGTGACCGGCGATTGCGGGAACAATTCCACCAACCAGAAAAACGTGCTGGCATCTTATAACACCTACATGGGTGACCGTCCGACCAACGGATGGCTGACACTTGGAGACAATGCATATACCAGCGGACTTGACCTGGAATTCACCACGAATTTCTTCGACATCTACCAGGAGAATATCATGAAACACGCGCCGTTGTGGCCAACTCCCGGAAATCACGATTACGCCAATAATCCGTTCAGCCAGATCTTTAAGGTCATGCCGTATTACGATATTTTTGATCTGCCTGCTGATGGTGAGGCTGGGGGAACTCCTTCAGGGACAGAGGCTTATTATTCGTACGATTACGACAATATCCACTTTCTGTCGCTCGATTCTTACGGTAATGAAGACCTGATCCTGCGCTTGTACGACACGCTCTCTCCGCAGGCACAGTGGATCAAAGCCGATCTTAAAGCGAACACCAAGCCCTGGGTAATTGCCTACTGGCACCACCCTCCTTATACCATGGCTTCGCACAACTCGGATACCGAAGGTGAACTGAAATCAATGCGCGCCAAATTCATGCCTTTCCTTGAGGGACTTGGGGTGGATATGGTTCTTTGCGGACACAGTCACGGGTACGAAAGAAGTCGCCCGATGAAAGGACATTACGGTCTTGAAGCGACTTTCGATTCTACACAGCACCACATGGATTTCTCTTCGGGGAAATACGACGGCAGCGAAAACAGCTGTACGTATATGCAGGACGACAAACACACCAAAAAAGGAACGGTTTACGTGGTTGCGGGTTCTTCCGGGCAATTGGGCGGAGAGCAAAGCACATTCCCTCACAACGCCATGTATTTTTCTGATGTTACCAACGGAGGATCGCTGATCCTTGAAGTGGAAGATAATCGCCTGGATGCCAAGTGGCTTAATACAGACGGTCAGATCCGGGATAATTTCTCGATCATTAAGAATGCCAACCGCGAACAATACATCACTGTGAAAAAAGGCGAGTCGATAAACCTTACGGCTTCATGGCCGGGTGAATACCGCTGGAGCCATACTGCCGACGGCAACCGTTCACAGACCGTGAGCCCGGAAACCTCGGGAACGTATACGGTAAGCGACGAGCACCAGTGTGTGAGCGATGTTTACCACGTCACCGTGGAGGAGGCGACTTCTGTAGGAGAGTTGCCGACTGCCGGTGACTTCGTGATCTTCCCGAACCCTGCACGTACTGAACTCAATATCCAGGCACAATTCAACGGTGTGTCTACAGTGATCATTTCTGATCTGACCGGCAGGACGGTTTTCTCGGAAACCGTAAAGACACAGGGCGGTTATGTTAAAAAGATCAATACCAGCACTTATCCAAAAGGAATCTATACAGTACAGGTGAAAGGTGGTTCAACCAACCCGGTGATCCGTAAACTGATCATAGAGTAATACGCGTTTTTTAAGATGTAAGAGCCGGTTTCGAAAGAGACCGGCTTTTTTGCTTTTAACCGCAAAGGTCACAAAAGCTTCGTGGTCTTTGCGTTTTTCCTTCGGGTCCTTTGCGGTTAAAATTACAGTCTTCCAATCGAATCTTTAAACCCCTCATAACCCCTTCGTAACCTGGCTAACCTACTGATAAACCCCCGGTAATCCTGTTGTAAAGCGCTTAGTGAACCTTTGCCGCAACAAAAAACAAAAACAACAAGATGAAAAACCTATACCTCCCATTGCTCGGATTGGGATTGGCAGCTTCAGCCACTGCCCAGAACTTTCCGTCGCTCGACACGACCTTCAATACCAAAGTGGTGTTGGCTCCATCACCTTTTGTAGTTACCCCGCTTTTCTCAGGCGGATCGAGTAATGTAGTTAAACCGGCTTCTCTCGGCGGTGGTACTGCTCCCGCAAAACAGAACCACGATTACACCGGACTGGTAAAACTGAACGACAGCACCGAGGCTTACCTGCTGGTGAACCACGAGTTGAGCAGCAAGGACGATAACCTGGACGACGGTGGTGGTATGACAGCCTTCAAGGTAAAACGTACCGGTGGCAACTGGTCAGTTGATGGCAATTTCCGCTACGTTGATTTTAAGAGCGTAGTTGGCGGAACACTACAAAACTGTGGCGGTGGACATACTCCAAACGACCTGGTGGTAACGGCTGAAGAATATCCACCAGCTGATAACAAAACATTGTTCACCGGTGGTTTCCGCGATACTGCTGATTTCGTGATCCCTGCTGGTAACGCCTTTGCCGGGACAACCCTGAAACGCTATGAAAATTTCGGCTGGCTGGTTGCTGTTGATCCGGTTACCGGTCTGGCAAAAGAGAAGTATTACAAAATGGGACGTCTTTCTCACGAAGGTGCATGGTTCCAGAAAAACGGCAAGACGGTTTACATTACCGACGACAATACGCCAGGTGTATTCCTGAAGTTCGAAGCTACCGTTGCCAACAATTACACCGATGGTCAGCTGTATGCCTACAAACAAAACACAAACAGCGAAAGCGGTACCTGGGTGGCGCTTCCAATGGATCTTAACTCACTGAAAGATGCACGTACTGTGGCACTTAATAACGGTGCTACTATGTTCAACCGCCTGGAGTGGGTAGTTGGAGCTGAAAACGGTCGTCTTTTCATTACCGAAACCGGTCGTGATGATGTGAGTAACCTGAAGTCGTATATGCAGTCGGGTAAAAACATGCCGGCGTATCACCTGATGCACCAGCCTGGTATCCACGACGGAGATTCTACTTTCACTGACTACTACGGTCGTGTTCTTGAGTTTGTTGAAGGAACCAATACCATGAAAGTATTTGTTGAGGGCGGAAATGCTGTTGGAGACATGAGCAAGAACCTTTCAAAC
>JAZKEZ010000132.1:10156-13462 GCA_040386675.1 Bacteroidota bacterium
TGATGGTCTGGCCTGTGGAAGGATCAATGGGAAAGATTACCTGGTAATTCTTGAAGACCTGAATGGCTCTTCCCAAAACCGTTCCGGCGGACAAAATAACAACACCTGTGAGGCCTACATCGTTGATGCATCTAAGTCAAGTGTTGCTGTTGCCGATCTTACCCGCTTCATGATCGGGCCAAACGGTTCTGAACTAACCGGTGGAAACTTCATGCCGGACGGAAAAACGTTTTTCGTTAACATCCAGCACCCGATCAACACCAACACGCCTCCTTACAACAACTCAACGACTGTTGCCGTATCGAACTACGCTCAGTACCTGACCACACTTGGCGTTGAGGAAACTGTAATGAATGCTAAGGGTTTCTCGGTGTATCCAAATCCTGCAAGCCGCGAGATTCGTTTCAACAAAGTGACCGATATCGCGATCTACAATGCTTCAGGCGTAATGATCCGCGTGATCCGCAATACTTCTTTTGCTGATGTTTCTGATCTGCCTGCCGGGATGTATTTCGTACAATCGATCTCTGGTGAGACGCAGCGTTTGATCGTGCAATAAGTAAATGGGGAAATGTGCAGATGTGTGAATTTGCAGATGTGTGAATGTGCAAATGTGCAAATGTGATTGGTCAGTGTGCCATTTCCGAATGACTAACTAACCGCAAAGTGTACAGGCTTTCCGTTGCAACAGGTTTTCCTGATGGTATTTGTGAAGTTTCTGTGCCCTTTGCGGTTAAATTTTTTTACCATGCAAAAAATTAAACTCCTTTCGCTTCTTTGTGTTGCAGTGGTGCTCCTGGCGCTGATCAACAGTAACAGCGAATCTTCTCACCGCGAAAAGATCAGGTTGCAGTTTTTTACCGATCTGCTGCAATTCAAAGCCGATGTGCGTGAACTGGCAAAACTTTCCGGTGATTCAAAGGATCAGCGGAAGCTGGTGAAAGCGTTTCACGTTGCCCGTGAATCGTTCAAGAAAACTGAAGCGATCCTGGCGTATTACGACGATACCTACTATGCCAAACTAAACGGTCCGAACCTCGTAAAGCCAGACAAAAGCAGTACGCAGTTCCAGGAAGTCACCCCACACGGATTACAGGTGCTGGAAGAATTACTTGCAGACGAACTCACTGCTGAAGCGCTGGATGAACTGCGTGCCGAGTGCCGGGAAATGGACCTAGTACTCACTAATATCCTGAACAACCGTGCACGGTTTACTTTCTACGACCGCGAGATCATGGAAAGCATGCAACAGGAAGTGATCCGCTTGAATGCTATGGGAATTACAGGTTTCGATAGTCCGGTGATGCGCCGCTCGCTACCTGAGAGTCAAACGGCACTGAAGGCAATGTCGGCCCAGCTGGAACTGATGCAGAGCAGTACCAAAACACGCGGTCAGCATGAAAAACTAGAGCATACGATACAGCTCGCTGAAACTGCTGCACGTCAATTGGTGGGCGCTGATTTCGACCGGTTCGATCGCCTGGCATATGTAAAAGAATATCTCAATCCTTTGTTCCGCGGCCTGGTCGAACTGCACGGAGTGCTGGGCATCGAGACTTACAGCCAGACCTATGGTGTGCCCGGTGCGTTAAATGAAAATGTCAAAGATCTTTACGCCGCGAATCTGATCAATCGCTTTTTTTTTCTCCTGACCGAAGCGCCGTCGACGATCCGCGCCTGATCAGTCTGGGCCGGAAGCTCTTTTTCGACCCAATCCTTTCTATCAATAATGAACGTTCCTGCGCCGGTTGTCACAACCCCGCAATGGCCTTTACCGACGGGCTGGACAAGAGTCTTGCAATAGACCGTAACGGCACGGTGAGCCGCAATTCACCGACCCTCATTAATGTTGCCTACCAGCGTGATTACTTCTACGACCTTCGCGCAAAAAACCTCGAAAAGCAGGTAGAACACGTCATATTCAGTCCCAGGGAGTTTGGTGGCAACTTTGCTGCAATTATCGAAAAGCTCAACCGCAGCAACGAGTACCGCAGCGAATTTTCGACTGCCTTCCCTGAATATCCCACATCAAACCCGATACAGGTAAAACCCATTCAGAATGCACTGGCTGCTTACGTACGCAGCTTAGTGGCATTGAATGCTCCATTCGACCGATACATCCGTGGCGAAAGCACGTTCCTGTCGGATGAAGCAAAGGAAGGATTTAACCTTTTTATGGGCAAGGCACAATGTGCAACCTGCCATTTTCCGCCCCTGTTCAACGGTACTGTTCCGCCTAAATACCTGGAAAGTGAAAGCGAGGTATTAGGCGTACTGCAACGGTTTGATACCATTCATCCACAGCTCGACGACGATCCGGGAAGAATGAGCGAAGTGGTTTCTCTGTGGATGGATAAGTCGTTCAAGACTTCGACCGTGAGAAATGTGAAACTCACTGCTCCTTACATGCACAACGGCGCATTCCGGTCGCTGGAAGAGGTGATCCTGTTTTATGATCATGGCGGCGGCGCGGGCCTGGGACTGCCGGTTCCAAATCAAACGCTGCCTTCATCGAGGCTTAACCTGGATAAAAAAGAGGTAAAGGCACTGGTAAGTTTTATGGAAAGTCTCACGGATACGGCGGGTATAACGGCGATGCCGGGAGTGCTGCCGGGGTTTGGAGATGAGGTGCTGGATAAGAGGAAGGTTGGTGGGGTGTATTAGTGGGGTCTCTCGCTGTGCTCGAGATGACGGGAGTTAAATTGGCCGGTTGGTGGGGTGTATTAGTGGGGTCTCTCGCTGTGTTTGAGATGACGAGGGAGTTAAGTTGGCTGGTTTGGTAGTTTTGGGAGGTCTCTCGCTACGCTCGAGATGACGGTGATTTAAAGGGGAGAGGAGGAGATTTCTCCCTTTGGTCGAAATCCAAAAGTGCCTGATGGCTCATTGGTGGTTGATTTTGAAATTTAATCGGGGGAATTTTGAATAAAACCCTCGTTATGAAATTTGAAACCAACCGTCTGTATTATGTCTATATCCTTACAAACAAGGCCAGAACGGTTCTTTACATTGGTGTTACAAACAGCTTAAAGCGTCGTTTGGCTGAGCATAGAAACCCGGTTAACTGTTATGCTTTTACTTGCAAGTACAATGTTTTTTATCTGGTGCATGTCGAGCGATATGCTCAACCACTAACCGCCATAAATCGCGAGAAGCAAATCAAAAAATGGAACCGCGAAAAAAAGAACAATCTCATCACGCAATCCAATCCAGCCTGGAGCTTTTTAAATGATCAATCTATAGAGTGAGGATTTCGAGCGCAGCCGAGAAATCTCTACCACTATCTCCCTTCAGCACCGTCGTCATCTC
>JAZKEZ010000133.1:0-13669 GCA_040386675.1 Bacteroidota bacterium
AAGAGCAACATCTTTGGTTCTGAAATCGGCAATGACCGGGTAAGTGGAACGTGCGGCAATGTGTGCCGGAGAACCGATCTGCAGCGTAAGACCTTTGTCAGGCTGATGAAAAACCGTGTGTCCGTGACCCGAAACAAAATCAACATTCAGTCTTCTTGCCATCAGGAAGCGGTCCACCTCACGTCCCATAAAAACACCCAGCTCCACATCCAACAGCGAAAGTTCAAGCCCCGATAATCCGGTCGCACGCTGAAGCCGGTCCTGAAGTTCTGCCGGATAAGGAACGGTTACCGCATCGTTGATCCGGTAGTGCCAGGCGGCACCTTCCGTAAAAGTGCAATGTGCAATGTCCAGTCCGTCGAGTGAAGTTCCCGACATCAGCCCTACCACATGGTATTCTTTCCCGTTCATGAATCCAATTAATTTCCTTTTTTGTTCCGTACCGAAGGCTCTAAATTATACTTTTGCACGCGAAACAAGGATAAATTTTCCCACATGAATTTTCAATTAACAGAAGAGCAACTGGCCGTTAGAGACGCAGCACGCGATTTTGCTCAAAACGTGTTAAAACCCGGAGTAATTGAGCGCGACGAACACCAGAAGTTTCCTACCGACGAAGTAAAGCAGATGGCTGAACTTGGTTTCCTGGGGATGATGGTAGATCCGAAATACGGCGGTGGTGGTATGGACGCAGTTTCATACGTACTGGCCATGGAAGAGATCTCTAAAGTAGATGCTTCGTGCTCGGTGATCATGTCGGTAAACAACTCACTGGTTTGCTGGGGACTTGAGACTTTCGGTAACGAAGAACAAAAAGAAAAATACCTTGTGCCATTGGCAAAAGGCGAAAAAATAGGTGCATTCTGTCTTTCTGAGCCGGAAGCCGGATCTGATGCCACTTCACAGCGCACAACAGCTGTAGATATGGGCGACTACTACCTGCTGAACGGAACCAAGAACTGGATCACCAACGGAAGCAGCGCTTCTACGTACCTGGTAATTGCACAAACCGACGTTGCCAAGGGACACAAAGGGATCAATGCCCTTATTGTTGAAAGAGGCATGGAAGGTTTCATTGTAGGTGCCAAGGAAAACAAGCTTGGTATTCGTGCAAGTGATACCCACACCCTGTTGTTCAACGATGTGAAAGTACCGAAAGCTAACCGCATCGGCGAAGACGGTTTCGGATTCAAATTCGCAATGAAGACCCTGAGCGGCGGCCGTATCGGTATCGCTTCCCAGGCACTTGGAATCGCAGCCGGAGCTTACGAACTGGCTCTTGGATATTCTAAAGAAAGACAGGCATTTGGTAAGCCGATCTCGCAGCACCAGGCCATCCAGTTCAAACTGGCAGATATGGCTACACAGATCGAAGCTGCAAGACTGCTTTGCCTGAAAGCCGCCAAACAAAAAGACAACCACGAAGATTACGACCTGAGTGGCTCGATGGCTAAACTATTCGCTTCTAAAGTAGCGATGGACACCGCTGTTGAAGCAGTTCAGATCCACGGTGGATACGGTTTCGTAAAAGAATACCACGTTGAACGCCTGATGCGTGACGCGAAGATCACCCAGATCTACGAAGGAACTTCAGAAGTTCAGAAGATCGTTATCAGCCGTACAGTATTGAGAGACTGATACAACATACCGCATATTTCACACAAAGCCCTTCTTAACCGGAGGGCTTTGTTGTTTTATGGTTGATTGGTTTTTTGTTGAATTGTTGATTTGTTGAATTGTTGATTTGTTGAATTGTTGATTTGTTGATTTGTTTGTTGGTGCTCACCGTAAACAAATCAACAATTCAACACCTAAACACTCCAACACTTCAACCATAAACCGTCTCAACCGTCTCAACCGCCTAAACCGTCTCCCCGTCTCCCCGTCTAAACCTCCAAAACAAAGTTGTCAACATCAAAAAAAATCACCTTAAACCGTGTATTTTTGTGAGACTTTAAAGCTTTACAAGATGAGTTTAGAAATCAACGGCAAAATTACCCAGATGATGGATCCAACCTCTGGTCAGGGTTCGAACGGTCAGTGGACCAAAAGAGACTTCGTAATTGAAACTGCCGATCAGTACCCGAAAAAAGTTTGCTTTTCAGCATGGAACGATAAAGCCGCCCAACTTAACGGTTACCAGGTTGGCGCACAGGTAAAAGTGAGTTTCGACGTACAGTCGAGAGAATACAACCAGAAATGGTATACCGATCTTCGCATCTGGAAGATCGAAGCACTAGGCGGACAACCTGCGCAAGGTGCCCCTGCCCAAAACTACCAGCAGCAACCGTCTGCACCAATGCAACAGAACAATCCTGTAGAATCTTTCGGAAGCGACGACAAAGACGATCTTCCGTTCTGATCCCTACACCAATAGCTTAAAAAAGGCCGCACATTTACTAATGCGCGGCCTTTTTTGTGTTTCATCCTGCTAATTCTGAAAACTCCAGGATAGTATTCTTACCCATGAGTAGTCTGGAACCTGGATGTGTAACCAGCCATATTTGAACTTACCAGGTTTAAATTCCTTTCGAACAGCAACATATCCTTTTTGCTCATACCAATACTTACGTGGCTTGCCCCCGCCACCGAGGCTCCAACTATCACTTGCAAACCGGTATCCCTCTCGATTTACCCAGTTGTTATCTCCGTTTAGACTGTCGCCCAAACTCATTTTTTTAGGATAAGTCGCACTATCATCCACAAAAACAACTACTTGTAGAGTGGAGTCCATTGAATACATTTTGACATAATGTTCACGTCCGCCATTAGAACTGAAGCCATATACCTCGAATTCGAGATCTGGTTTTCCATCCTTATCCAGATCTATAGGATATTTCGGTCGGTTGCTTAGACCACCTCCGGCTATTTCTTTGAACTCAGTGGAATTAAAATACAATGAGTCACCTACACGGGCAGTCCTTTCAATCGTATCTCTTGGAATGGTATCGGTTTGGACGGTATCTGTCTTAACAGTGTCTTTAGTTTCGACAGCAGGTGGTAAACCTTTCACCTCACTTTTATTTTCTTTTTTGCAGGATGCTGCAGCCAAAAGCAAACAAAACGCTGAAAGTACAATTGATCTTTTCATAGAATGAGGGTTAGTATGCTCAAATATAGAAAATCCGGGGTTTATTTTAACCCAACCTCCTTCGTGCTCTTTGCGCAAAAACTCAGCGCCCTTTGCGGTTAAAAATTTTGGTATAGCACTGTAAGAATGAATATTATGAACTACCAAACCTACCCCGGAGTGCAGTTTCCCGGAAGCTGAAGATCTGCATCACTTTACGGCGTACAAACCAGCCATCAGCCAGCTTCCCTATCCAACCCCAACCCACCGAATACGTAAGGATATCAGTCATTTCCACACCGCCAGCCACTTCAGTAAAATGATGTTCGTGGTGCCACAAACGGTACGGACCGATCCGCTGTTCATCCACAAAATACTCACCCGCTTTTACGTGTGTGATCTCCGTGCACCACTTCATACGAATACCCAATACGGGAGTAATGATATAGGTGATGATCAATCCGGGATAAATCTCCTCCGGAACTTCAGAAGTCACCTTAAACGCCATATCCTCCGGCGTAATCGCCTCAAGGTTGGACGGATTCGAGAAAAACTCCCAAGCCTGTTCTTTACTAATCGGCAAAAATTGTTGAAACCTCTCTATCCTCATCCCATTTCATTTATGTCATCCCGAGCGCAGCGAGGGACCTCAGCGCAGCGAGGGACCTCAGCGCAGCGAGGCCCCCCCACCAATAAACCTCTATCTCTTTTAATTTAACCCTAATTCAACGAAACCTGCATCTCGATCCTTGTCCCCTGACCCGGCGCAGAACTCAGCTTAAAACTACCCCCGCATTCCTGTAAGCGGAAAGCCATATTCTCAAGTCCGTAGCCACCGTTAGCCGTTTCCTGCTGATCGAAGCCTTTACCGTCATCGCTGATCTGAACGTCTATTTTGTTCTTATCTGCGCTGAAGTGAATGTTCATTGTAGTAAACTCCGCATGTTTGATCGCATTGTTGATCGCCTCCTGGCACACCCGGAACAAGGCCAGCGATTTCGCCGGACTAATTACCACGGTGCCGTCGCCGCTTATTGCAGTATATATGCTGCGGTTGGCCTTATTGGTAAATTCCTTGATCTTGGAGACCAGCATCTCCATACTCACCTCTTCCTTGTTCATGGCCCAGATCGTTTCGCGAAGCTGGCCCATGGTAAGCCTGGCCTGGTCGCTCAGGTCGTTCAGCTGTTCTGCCGATTCGGCGTGCTGGTTACGGGCTTCGGTATACGACATCGTATCCAGCCCTGAAATGATGAGGGTAAGCTGCGAACCGATGTGATCGTGCAAATCCCTTGAAATCCGCTCGCGTTCGCCCTGTATTTTGTTTTTCAACTCTGCATCCGCAAGTCGCTGCTTCAGCTCAACTTCCCGGCGGTATTGGCGCTGGCGGTACTGGTTCCTATTGTACCACCCAATGGCTATAATGAGGAAAATGATGAAACCCGAACTTACCATGATCAGGGTATTGTTACGTTGCTTGATCACCAGTTTGGAGTTGGCCACATTCGCTTTCTCCTGTGCCAGTTCCTTTTCCTTCTCTACGGTTTCGTATTTGGTTTGCAGTTCGCGTATGTTCTTGGCATTTTCAATGTTGTACACACTGTCTTTTGCATCAGAGGCAAGCACCTGGTAATCCAGTGCTTTCTGGTAATTTTTTTCCGCCGTATGCATCAGTGAGAGATTCTTGTAGGCATTGATCTCCTGGTCCTTCAGCCCTTTTTCCTTGCTGATCTGCACCGCTTCCATGAAGTATTTCTCAGCATTCACCTGGTCGCCGACACCACTGTAAAACGCACCGATACTCACGTAAATGATCGCAAGCCCATTGTAATCCCGCAATTCTTTTTTGATTCCTACCGCACGGCCATAGTATTGCTGCGCAATTTTAAACTCCTTTTTGAGTACGTAAATGTTGGCCATGTTCTGAACGGCAATACTGATCTCCAGCTTGTCATTCAGTTTTTCGCTGATCTTCAGGGCCTTTGAATAAGAGGCTAGTGCCTGATCATATTTTTTAGCTTCCTGCAGGATGGCGCCTACATTGATATACCCTTTCTTCACCGTTTTCAGGTCGCCCAATTCCTCAGAAATGGCAATCGATTTGTTCAGGTATTCGGCACATTTATCGTAATCGTGCTGGTAAAAGTTAATGACCCCAATGTTGTTGTACGACTCGGCCATTCCCTGTTTATTGCCGCGTTGCTGCTCATAATTCAATCCATCGAAGAAAGCCTGGAGTGCCTGTGGGAACTGACCTTTGTTCACATAAATGATCCCGATGTTGTTACTCACACCAGCCAATCCCTGGAGGTCGTTGGTCTTTTTGGCGATTCTCCGCGACTCGTTGTAAAACGCCATCGCCTTGTCAAAATCGCTGATCCGCTGGTAGTAATTGCCAAGCATGTTGCTCGCAGTCATGATACCACGCGTATATCCGATCTTTTTGGACCGGTTATAGGCAATTGCCGATAATCTAAGGGTGCTGTCCAGCTGGGAATCAATGATATTCTTGGCCAGTGCAAGCTGGGCATTGATCACCGAGGTATCGCTTTCAGCTTTCCGGATCACACTTTTTAAGCTGTCGTTTGATGGCTGCGCATAGCCACGGGCAATTCCAAACAACAAACACACACACAGGGCATTACGAAGTAGAGTTTTCGTCATGGGAAGGATTGTGGTATAACAGGCTTAAACTACAACAATTGCACGAAAGAAGTCATTTTTAACGAAGAATGAAACGAAAAAAATCAGTCATAAAAAAAGCCCCGTTCCATTTCCGCAGGTGCGGTATGGAACGGGGCCCGAAAGCGGTAATTATCTACTGTCAGGCCACCCTCAGGTTGCTGAGTTCAGACTTATTGAACTGTTCCGCAGCATAAGCCAGGGTCACTTTAAATTCTTTCACATCACTTTGCGAAGGCATTTCAAACATGGCATCGGTAAGAATGGCTTCACAGATGCTGCGTAGTCCGCGGGCACCGAGTTTAAAGTCGATCGCTTTGTCTACCACAAAATCAAGAACATCCTTATCGAACGACAGCTTGATGCTATCCATTTCAAAAAGCTTTACGTATTGTTTGATCAATGCGTTTTTCGGCTCGGTAAGGATCCGTACGAGCGAATTGCGCTCAAGCGGATTCAGGTAAGTAAGCGCCGGGAACCTCCCGATCAGTTCGGGAATAAGTCCGTAAGCCTTGAGATCCATCGGAGTGATGTACTGGATCATATTGTCTTCATCAATGTGAACGGCATCACGACTGGCGGCATAACCCACAGCAGCGGTCTTCATTCTTCTTTTGATGATCTTGTCGATATCGGCAAATGCGCCACCACAGATAAACAGGATGTTACGGGTATCGATCTGCACCAGCTTTTGTTCCGGATGCTTGCGACCTCCCTGTGGCGGAACGCCCACCACTGAGCCTTCGAGCAGTTTCAGCAAGGCCTGCTGCACTCCTTCTCCGCTCACATCACGGGTAATGGAAGCATTGTCGCCTTTACGCGCAATTTTATCGATCTCGTCAATGAATACGATTCCGCGTTCTGCCTTTGCCACGTCGTAATCGGCAGCCTGGAGCAGTCGCGTAAGCACGCTTTCCACATCTTCACCCACATAACCGGCCTCGGTAAGCACAGTAGCATCTGCAATGCAGAAAGGCACATCGAGCATTTTGGCAATGCTTTTCGCCAGGAGGGTTTTACCCGTTCCGGTAGGCCCGACAAGGATAATGTTTGATTTTTCAATCTCAACACCGTCTTTATCCGACTTTTGCATCAATCGTTTGTAGTGGTTGTATACCGCAACGCTAAGTACGCGTTTGGCTTCGTCCTGCCCGATTACGTAGTCTTCCAGGTATTGCTTGATCGCTACCGGCTTTTGTACGTTGAGCTTCTCTTTGCTCCGCTGGGTCTGGGTATGATTGTGTTCTTCGGTAAGGATCTGGCTCGCCTGCGAAATGCAGTTATCACAGATATGGCCATTTATCCCCGCAATCAGAAGCTTGGTCTGCGACTTTGGAGTTCCGCAGAATGAGCATCTGATCTCATCGTTCATTGTAGTGTTATCCTTTTTTGCCATGTCGGATACAAAGTTAAGTAAAAACAAAGGGAGGATCACTCCTCCCCTTTTAAATGCGATTATTGCGCAGGTTATGCTCCTTTCGGATTCCTTACCAATACCTCATCAATCATACCGTATTCTTTTGCTTCCTCGGCAATCATCCAGTAGTCACGATCGCTGTCGCGGTGTACCTTTTCAAAATCCTGCCCGGAATGGTGAGCAATGATCTCGTACAATTCCTTTTTCAGTTTCTGGATCTCGCGTGCAGTGATCTCGATGTCAGATGCCTGACCTTCTGCACCACCCATCGGCTGGTGGATCATTACCCTGGCGTGTTTCAGTGCGGTACGCTTTCCTTTGGCACCGGCACAAAGCAACACAGCCCCCATAGAAGCCGCCATACCTGTACAGATCGTAGCCACGTCAGGATTGATGTACTGCATGGTGTCGTAAATCCCAAGACCTGCATACACACTACCACCCGGAGTGTTCATATAGATCTGGATGTCTTTTTTGCTGTCAAGACTTTCAAGAAACAGCAACTGAGCCTGGATGATGTTTGCCACCTGGTCGTTTACCCCTGTTCCAAGAAAAATAATGCGGTCCATCATCAAACGTGAAAACACGTCCATCTGCGCCACATTCAACGAACGCTCCTCGATAATATAAGGAGTCATCGAGGCACTTATATAACTATCAACCACCATGCTGTTGATTCCCTGGTGCTTCGTAGCGTAGTTTCTAAATTCTTTACCAAAATTCATATTGCTGATTTGCTTTGGGGTTAAAACTAATAATTGATTCGGATTTACCTGTTAAAATTCCGATGAGCTGTAGACAAATATTATTCCCGCACACATGAACCGCCATTCTGACAGGTGCGTTGTTTGTTGATTTGTTGAATTGTTTGGGCTTCGCGATGATTGCGCCTATTGAAGCCGGTGACTGAGCTTGTCGAAGTCAAGTGATTTCGACAAGCTCAATCACCGGCCTTGTATGCACTTCATCAACAATTCAACAACTCAACAATTCAACCTAAAAAAAAGCCCCTTGAACAAACTGTCCAAAGGGCTTTCCAAAACTATAATTACCGATTACTTCTCTGCATTCGCAAGCTTCACAAAATCATCGAAGCTTACCTCAACATCTTTCACCGAAATGTTTTCTTTGATGTATGACATCAGTTTTTTCTCTGCCACCTGCTCGTAAACGTAACGCATTTCTTCGCGGTTACCCAACAAACGCTGGGCACTCTGGGTCAGCATTTCTTCGTCGGCCATCGGAATACCGTAACGTGCAAATTGGTCGGCCATAATGGCTTTAGCTTCACCCATCAGATCAGCATTCTCAATTTTCAGTCCGCCTTCCTGGAACAACTTGTTCTCAATAAGCTGCCATTTCAGTCCGTTGGCGTAGTTCGGGTAATCTGCCTGTAGTTGCTCGTCGCTGATCGGGCGCTCGTTGCTCGCCATGATCCAGCGCTTCAGGAACTCATCAGGAAGGGTAAGTGCTGTTTTTTCAAGCAAACGGTTGGTAACGTCTCTCTTGAACAAACGGTTGCTGTCGTTCACAAAATTCAGCTGCAGTTGTTCAGCGATCTTCGTGCGGAACTCCGCATCAGAACTAACTGTTCCCGGACCGAATGCCTTATCGAAAAGATCCTGGTCAAGTTCGGCAGGAGTAAGTGTGCGTACCTCTTTCACGATAAGACTGAATTTTGCGTTCAGCTCTTTCGCCTGCTCATTGGTGATGTTGAGCATACGAACCAGGTCGTGCTCATTTTCTACCAGGTTCTTCACATCAACCGTTACCTCATCACCGATTTTCTTACCGATCAGGCTTTTTTTGGTGGCTTTGTCTTTTACAAACTCAAGGCTCACGGTAGTCGATCCTTTGATACCGTCCTCAAGTACTTCACCGTTTTCTCCAAGTTCAGCAAGATCAACTACCAGCAGGTCGTTGTCAGATGAAACTTCAGGAGTCGACAGTTTACCGTAACGACGGGCGATATCGCTCACCTGCTTATTGATCATTTCCTCATCAACTTTAATGATGTGGAATGATTCCTTGTCTTTTGAAGAAAGTTTGATCTCGAATTGCGGCGCAAGACCCAGTTCATAGCTGAAAGAGAAATTAGCCGGATTATCCCAGTCTCCTCCGTCACTCTCGTTGTTTCTCGGAAGTGGATTTCCAAGTACTTCAAGCTTATTCTCCTGGATGTGAGCAGTAATTGAATTATTGATCACTTTATTGATCTCATCAGCAAGAAGTTGTTTACCGAATCTCTTTTTTACAATAGCAGCAGGAACTTTACCTGCACGGAAACCGGGAAGGGCCACTTTTTTCCCGTAGTCTTTCAGGGCCTTCTCGTAGTTGGCCATATAATCTTCCTGTGCAAGGTCGATGTTAAGAACCGCATTAAGCTGGTCTACGTTCTCCTGTTGAATTTTCATAGTAACTGAAATTATTAAGCTTACTTTTTAGGGGTGCAAAGGTATGTTTTTCCCGCGATTATACGAAGCACGGGTGTACCGGTGACCGTTAATTGGAAATCTTTTTGAAGATGTACGTGATCGTATCCCGGTGACGACCAATAAGATCGGAGTAGGTTTTTGTCCGTGCGAAATTCAGCGTCTTGTTGGTCAGGTAATAATCTACTGAATCAACAAATCCGAACACCAGCACCTTTTCCAGTATCCGGCATTTTTCGCTTTTGCGGGTCCCGTCATTGTTCCGGAACAGGGCCGAATCCCTGGTGAATTCTACTGCAACATAATCGCGGTAATTGTCGGTGGGTTTAAACGGGGCCTTATAAATGGTATCCTTCCAAAGCTGGCCGTTCAGGTAGTATTTTCCCATTGCCATCTCAAGGTCCCAGTTCCCGGTTACCTGTGTATTACTGGTATCTTTATATACACTTACTTCTTTATTGCATGCCGCTGCCAGTACCGCAAGCAGTACCACAGCCATCACCCCGATTTTCATGGTCGTGAAGATATACATTAACGGATCATCCTGAAACTCCCCATCACTTCCTGCTTCTCCTTGCTGTAAACCGACTTGGCCTTCAGCTTGTAGGCGAAGTTGTCGGGTTTTACGGTTTCACCATTAAACCTTCCGTCCCATCCGCGGGTAGGATCGGTACTGTAGAACACCATTTCCCCCCAGCGATTGAATACCATCAGTTCATAACTTCCGGGTTCAAGTCCTGAGACCACAGGAAGGAAGACATCATTTAAGCCGTCGTTGTTGGGCGTAAATGCGTTAGGGGTGTAAATGAACATTTCGCCGTCAATGAGCACGTATTGCTGGGTCGAATCCATACAACCGAATTCGCTGGCAACTACCAGTCGAACCAGGTAGACTGCTTTTGCCGAATCGGAAAACTGGTATATAAATTCTTCGCGGTCGGTGCTGTAGATCTGCGCTCCGCCTTCATCAAAAATGGACCACTTGCTCGAATCTGCCCCTTCCGAATGATTGTAAAATCTCTTTTGCGGGTCGATAAATGTACTTACCGGCGGATCATAGCTAAATGCCGCTTCAGGATATCCGTGAACTGTAAGAAATTTCAGGTCTTCGTAAACTGCGGTACAGCCTGCTGCAGACTTGACTGCCAATCTTACTGGATAAGTTCCCGGGCGGATCAGCGTTACCGTCTGGCGCGAACAATCCTGCACCGGCGCATCACCGGCAATTTCCCAGGTACAACTGATCGAACCCAGCCCGGTAGTATCGGTAACATTCTGAAGAATGGTGATCAGCGGGGAACAGTTTGAAGTATCTGAAGCCGAAAAACGCGGAACCGGTATAGGATTCACCGTGATCTGTGCGCTTCCCTGCAATGAGGTCGCCGGACAACCGTTGCTGTCGAAAATACTGTCCAGCGTATAAATAGTGGTAACAACCGGCGTATGCCACCTGCTCTCATTTCCGGAAGCAGGAACAATACTGTTTCCGGTGTAATACACGCGGTACGGACCTTGTCCACCGTTGCTGGTAATGGTTACCTGCGCACTGTCTCCCTCACAAACCGGTCCTCCGCCAGAAATATAAGCGGCAGGTAACGAATTCACTTTGAGCAGCACAGGTGTTGCCAGTACGGTGGCGCAACCACGGCCGGTTGCCGCTGAAACGGTATTATCGACTACAGAATCCAGCACTACATGCACCGATGCCGCAGGACGGATGTAATCTATTGAATTACCTGTTGCAGGAACCTCGACCGAATCTCTTACACCATCTGATTGGTAGTGCACTGTAAAAGGAGAGGTTGCTCCATTTGCTGTAAAGAACAGTTTACTGTCCGAACCGAGGCAAATGGTATCGTTTACAAATTGGGCCGAAGCTGACGGCGAAGCCTTTACCTCGATACTTACCAATCCGGAATAATTCCCCCGGCAGGTTGTCCCTCCCGGAGAGTGCGACGAAACCTGCGTAATGTGATAATCTCTCTGTTGAGGAGAAGAAAATACCGGAAGGATCATTTGGTACGGACTACCTGCGGCAACAGTAAACGGAGAAGATGCACCGTCGTGAGTTACCGAAATGTCCCCGTGGCCTGTACTGGTAAAATTAAGCGGCATGGTTTCCTGCGGACATATGATATGACTGGCATTGATCAGCGTGGCTGTAGGTGTGGGAATCACAAAGGCAGTAACCCGGATAGCGGGATCCCAGATGCCGGGACAGCCCGGCGAAGCACTGTATTTTACACTGCTGGTAACCACATCTACTTTTAACGAGTCGCCTGCAAGCGTTGCCGAAGGATCAGGAATAAGGAATGAGTTTCCGGAATTAGAAGTGAAGGTCGACGAATAGCCCTGGGCGGTTACAGTATAAGTTACCTGTTTGCCCTGCCAGGTGTTCACAACGCTGGTCATCAACAGGCTGTCGCCCTGGCAGATTTCTGAGGCAGCCGCCGAAATGCTGACAGAAGGTTCCGGCAACCACACTACGGCAGTTCCCAGGCCTTCCAGGCGGCATCCGTTCTGGAAATCTACAATCCCGGATCCATCATTGTCTCCTGCGATCGGCGAGATATAATAGATCGTTCCGGCCTGCAGCGATGGGTTGAATGTAAAAGAAGGCACCTTACTCACCGAGATACGGGTACCGATCGGATTAAGTCGGCTGGTGGACAGTATGAAAGACAATGTATCATTTCCATCAAGCACCTGGTCACGGTTGTGCGCCGCAGTTGCCGGCTGACTCTGACAAAATTCGAGAGGAGCACCCGTACTTATCGTCATTGTTCCCGGATCAGTGGTACACGGACAGGTATGACTGGAAGTGAATGCATCCGGGTCGCAATTGTTAACGTCGTTCACCCCTATGGTGAAGGTAGATCCGTTATTGACCTGTGTTGAAGTAAAAATCCCGGTTATGGCATTGAACGTTCCGGGATGTCCGCTGAATGTATAACTCGGTTTATCACCGTCATTTACTCCAAAAGCAACCGTATAACCGGTATTTGTAGAGTTACAGGTGTATACCACCGAGTTGACATCGATCACAGGACTATCGAACACGTTAAGCGTGCTTACCGTAGAAAAACCGGTGACACAACCGTAGGTATCGATTACCTGGTTTCCGGTATAGCTGTAGATTCCGGGTACTGTGGGTGAAACTGCGGAAGTATTGTTTGACTGACTAAGTCCTGTTATGCTGTTGCCATTGGCCAGATCGACCGTGAACGGTGCATTTCCGGTAAAGACAAAGGTAAGGTCTGCCGAACTTCCGAGACATATCGCAGTGGGAGCCACCGACATGGATATGGTTGGCAGCTCTCTCCAGATCACCGGCTGACCGGCCGCCACTGAATTACAGAAGTTGGTATTCGCGAGGTCCACCTGTCCCTGTCCGTCATTGTTCCCGACAATAGCGGAGATGTAATAGGTGGTATTGTATTGCATTCCCGCTGCAAAATCGAGCGAAAATGAAGGATTGGTGCTCCTGGCATACAGGTGGCCCAGGTTGCTGTTCGGACTGTCATGCAGCACATACGACAACACATCGTTTCCATCCTTGAATTCAGTACCACTCTTGTGGCTTCCGGTGGCCGGGCCGGTACCGCAAATGCGCAGCGGAGCGGTAACCGGTGTCATTTCACCGGCATCGCTGGTACAATTACATACTTTGCTTACGGTTTGGGTAGCTATTGGCGTACAACCGTTCACGTCCGTCACCGTAATGGTATACGTCCCTGGATTGATCGGACCGCTTTGATAAATGCTTCCTGATAGTGTTCCGCTTACGGCAGGATTAAAGGTTACTACATAAGTACCGGCTTTTCCACCGGTAATGTTCACCTTCACCGATATCTTGTCGTTGGTACTGTTGCACAATACCGGATCGACCGTAAACTGCGGCGGATCATTAACGGTAAACTTGATCACAGCCTGGTCATTCGGACATACTGACTGGGTGGTGGATTTACTGGTATAGGTAAGCGTGTAGTTTCCTTTTATACTGCTCACAATTACAGAACCACCCTGCACTGCTACAGGACCGGTCCAGGTTCCACCGGCATCTGCATC
>JAZKEZ010000133.1:13679-19649 GCA_040386675.1 Bacteroidota bacterium
CCGAACCGAGCGCTCCAAAAACATCAAGAGATCCCACAGACTGGCACACAGGAGCAAAAGTGAAATCCTGCCCGGCATTTGGCCTGCGTACGGTTTTCAGCGTTATTTCAGCAACATCTGTTGTACAGGGAGCAGTTGCGGCTACCGTATAAATGAATTTAAAAGTGCCTTCAGGTATTCCCTGGGTGTCAAAAACTCCGGTAGCCGGATCCAGGTTCCCGCCAAACGAACCGGATTTACTCCAGGTTCCGCCGGTTTGAGCCGCTGCACTCAATTGGGTTTTCAAATCCAAAACCGTATCACTCCCGCACACGTTCCACGTTTTATCCGCACCGGCATTTGCCGCTTTGTTTATCGTGAGCGTAACCGTTGCCGAAACGTCAGGGCAAGGCACGTTACCGGTAAATGAATACCGGAACTGATACGTACCTGGCGTAACGCCGGTGGTAGAAAGCATAGATCCACCCGAATACCCGGTGGGAGCAGTGCCAACAGCTGCCCATACTCCGCCGCTTTCCGGGGTTCCGCCAAGCGAAGTAAACAGGTTAACACTGGCTTGCGAAGAACAGATCGTAACGGTATTGTCAAGTCCGGGATTTTTTGGAGGTACCACCGTAACATTGACTGATGACAGCGGACTTACGCACCCGTTGAGCGTTGCTTTCACCGAATAACTTCCGCTGTGAGAAGACTGGGCATTGGCTATCGCCGGATTCTGTACACCGGATGTAAATCCACCCGGTCCGGTCCAGCTGTATGCACCTGTTGATGCGGTTGAATTGAGTTGCAGTGTACTGCCCTGGCAAATGTTGGCCGAAGAGGCCACCGGTGCCGTAGGCGATTGTTTCACCTGGATACTTACCGCTTTGGTGGCCTTTGGGCATCCGGCCAGTGTTGCATCGAGAATTGCGGTAAATGTGCCCGCAGTGGTGTAAGTCACCGAATGTGGGCCCGGACCCGTTGCGGATGATGGAGTGCCTCCACCGGAAATAAAGTTCCAGGTAAGCTGGTCATAACCTCTTGAAGTGTTTCCGTCGTAACTCACCGATTCCCCGGTACAGATCACTGTTTTATCCGGAACAATCTGGGGGTCCGCACCTTTAAAGGTTCCCGTTCCACCGAAATTCAGCGTATATCCATCGGTACCGTTAGCATTGTTAATGAGCAAGGCATAGCTTCTCCCCGCAACCATGGTAAGCTGGGAACTGTAGGCATTGGTTCCGCCCCCAAGACCTCCGCAATTCGAATTTTCCGTAGCGTTCGGAGCGGTAGGGCTCAACCCGGTTGTTCCCGGTCCGCGATAACCGTCGAGACAGGAACACACATTACAGCGTACAACAGTTCTTCCTGTACACGGATCAGTTCCCGAAAGTTCAAAAAGAACAAAATCAATATCATTTGTTCCGTTTGAAGGGATGATATCGAAAAGCAAGGTACCCGCAGTTCCGCAGGTCCAGGTGTACCAAAGTGAATTGCTTTCGGCGGTAACACATCCGCCACTCTCGGCCCGGGTACCCGTTCCGCTGAATTTGGTGATGCTTACCGCAGATTTTGAACATAATTTCGTGGCCCCGTCGCAATCTGCTTTCGGGTTGACGGGTGGATTATAACTGTTGAGGCAGAGTTTGAATTTTGCGGCTACAGTTGATGAAATCCGGATAAAATAGGTCGTTCCGGCAGACAATCCGGATGCGTACAATTCTGCTGCGGTACCGGCTGTTTCGTTTACACATACCAACTGAGAGAGGGTGCCCGTGCAGGAGCCGCTGTACAATGCAACCTTCGCTGCCGTAAGACCGGTTATGGTGATATAGGCATCTGTCCCAATAGCAGTAAATGTGAACCAAACCTCGTTGGTTCCGGGGTTGGTCCAGCAGGGAGCATCAGCAAAACCGCTTTTAGTAGAACCTGCGTTGGTAAATGCACCATCAGCAGAACAGTAGTTGGCCACGTCGGTGATCTGTGTTGCTGTAGCACAATCGTCGCCTTGGGCAAAAACCGGAAAGACTGAAAAATTCAGTCCCATGATGAAAAGAAGCACTCTTAAATTCCTGACCACCTCAAAGAGCGGATTGAATAAAGAAATACATCCATAGCGCTTAACGGGAGTTGTAAAGGGGGATGACGGATGCAGCGTATTTTTCATTTCAAATTAAAGCACGGTAAATTGAGTACTATTTCGCAAACCAAAGATAACCTCATATCCGGACGAAGCAGATCAAATGATCGACCAGTCTACGAATGCCAAGGAACAGCATATTGACGGATTCAGGGGAAAAGAGTTGTCCGGAGCGGACTTAAAACAAAAAACCCCAGCGATTGCTGGGGTTTAGTGCGGATGGAGGGACTCGAACCCACACGTCTTACGACACCAGATCCTAAGTCTGGCACGGCTACCAATTACGCCACATCCGCGGCTTATTGTCTCATTAAGAGGCTGCAAAATTACACGCCTTTTTGAAACTTCCAAAAAAATTTGAAAAAATTTCTTCAATTCATCTGGCAGGGTATCTTCGTGAAAAATTCAGCGCCATGCTTTCCATTGACCCAAAGAATTTCCCAACCCCACAACTGGTGGCGTATCTCCAGGGATCTGTTGCCCCAAGACCCATCGCATTTGCGAGTACCGTTGATGAGGAAGGAAATCCTAATCTCAGCCCGTTCAGCTTCTTTAACCTGTTCAGTACAAATCCCGCAATTCTTATTTTCTCTCCTTCAAGAAGAGTGCGTGACAATACTACTAAACACAGCCTGCAAAACGTATTGGCTACCAAAGAAGTGGTCATTAACATGGTTAACTACGACATGGTACAGCAGACTTCTCTCGCCAGTACCGAGTATCCGCTGGGCATGAGTGAATTTACAAAATCAGGATTCACACCGCTGGCTTCAGATCTGGTAAGGCCTTTCAGGGTAAAAGAAAGCCCGGTACAATTTGAATGTAAAGTAAACGAGGTGATCGCTCTAGGCAGCGAAGGCGGAGCAGGAAACCTGGTGATCTGTGAAGTGCTGCGCATGCACGTTGATGAAAACATACTCAGCGCCGATGGCAAATCGATCGATCAGCAGAAGATCAGACTGGTTTCGCGCCTGGGAGGAAACTGGTATAGCAAAGCTTTCGGCGAATCACTTTTTGAAGTGGAAAAACCGCTTACAACGCTTGGGATCGGGGTAGACCATATACCTGCAGATATCAGGAACAGCAAGGTATTGACAGGCAACAACCTCGGTCAGCTCGGCAACGTGGAACACCTTCCGGATGAGACCGAAGTGAACGAATTTAAACTCACAGAATTGAGCGAAATTTTTCTTGCTTTTCAGGATAATGCTGCTACATTAGAGGAAAAATTACATGAAAAGGCTAAGGAACTGCTGGATAACGGAAGGGTCTCCGAAGCCTGGAAAACCCTGCTAGCTTTTAATAATTGAACAATGGAAATCAAAGGTCGGATCAAAGCGATTTTCGAAGCTCAGACTTACGGAAACGGAAATTCAAAACGCGAATTTGTAGTCACCACAGACGAACAGTACCCACAACACATCAAACTTGAGTTGTATAAAGATAAGGTCAATCTTATCCACCAATTCAGGGAAGGTGATTTCGTAAATGTTCAGTTCAACCTTCGTGGTAACGAAAATAACGGCCGATACTACGTTAATCTGAATGCGTGGAAGATCACACGTGAAGACCCGACTTCAGAAACCGCTTCAGTCAACCAATCCGAATATCAGCAATATTGATTCTTCAATTGCTTACATCATACCGAATCCCGCCTCATGCGGGATTTTTTTATGCCTCTACCGAACGTACATCCAGGGCATCCCTTAATCCATTGCCCACCAGCATGAAAGCCAGCGTAAGCAAACTGAGGCAAAAGCCCGGGATCAGCGCGAGATACGCATAATCGGTAGTAATGTAATTGAAGTGCGATTTGATGATCCCTCCCCATGAAGGCATCGGCACCTGTGCTCCCACTCCAAGGAAACTCAGACCGCTTTCCAGCAGGATGGCGGTAGAAAAATTACCCGCCGAGATAACGATCAGCGGAGCCAGCGCATTGGGCAGCAGGTGGCGAAAAATGATCCTGATATCGCTGAATCCCATTAAGCGGGTTGCAGTGATGTAATCCTTTTCCCTGAGCTGGATGAACTGCCCCCGGACCACGCGCGCGACTTCAACCCACATAGTAAATCCAACCGCGATAAACACCTGCGTGAATCCTTTACCGAGTGCCACAGTGATCGCAATCACCATCAGCAACGTGGGCACGCTCCAGATAACATTCACAAACCACATAATGACCTTATCGGTCCAACCACCGTAATAACCGGCCAGTCCGCCCAATACGATCCCCAGCACGAGGGATACGAGTACGGCGATCAGACCAACCGACAACGAGACGATCGTTCCTGCCATAATTCGACTGAGCAGATCCCGTCCGAAAGTATCGGTACCCAGGAAATAGAACCGCGTGGTGGTATTACCGGTAAGTATACTCCTGATAAATTGGGTCCGTTCGAAGGTTTTGGAAACACCACTTTTATAGATCGTGATCACTCCGTTCTTAAAATTGGAGCTGTCGGCACCCGTTACCAGGAAAGGAACAATGGAAACGCTTTTCCGGTAACCCGCCGAATCTACCCGGCCGGTGCGTGAATACGGAAAATAATAGATCAGGTCTTTTTCAAAATACAGCGAATCAAAGGGAATGTAAGTATCTGTTTCTTCTTTCCCTCCAAAGAACATCCTGGAAAAAAAGTTACTCTCTGCAACCGGATCATTGTGGATGACCAGGAATTTGGCCACCGAAAACGGCTTTAACCGGGCCAGCGACACCTGCTGATCATTCGCATCCGGAGAATCGTCAGGACGGATATTTGCACCGAGCACAGCAATGAGCAGTCCGCCAGCGATGATGAGCAGTCCGGCCAGCGCAGAAGGATTGCGCAACAGGCTCCGTATAACCGTTACTGCCTGATTATTCATTTCCTGGCATTTATTAAATTCATAATGATACCTGCTACTGCAACAACCGGAACGTACACTATGTACAATACCGATGCAGGTAAAAGTAACGGTAAGAGGTAATTCTTCCTGAAAAAGGAAGCGGCTTTTATCAGCAATACAGTGTCAACTGAGATTTTCAGCGCCACTAAAACCAGCATACTCAACACATCCAGGTATCCAAAGCACGTAAGTAACAGGCTCAAAAACAAGGCGGCATTTACCAGAAACACCAGGACAGCAAGACAAATGGCCTGGTAATCACTGTAATGTATCGCTTTTCCTCCCCAACGCATCCTTTGTTCTAAAAACCCGGACCAGTCGCTTTTCACTTTGGTGTATACCGTAGCATCAGTTTCAAGACAATAGGCAATATCCTCCGGAAACTGTTGCCTGACGGCCTGCAACAGGAAAATATCATCTCCACTGGGTATGTTCATGTTGTTCTCGTAAGGCTTTAACCGGTCATAAACAGCCGTTTCCACGGCAAGGTTGGCACCATTGCACAATACCGGTGAGCGGCCGGCTCCGAAGGTCATCCCGATCAGACTTAAAAAATCCAGTTCCTGCAAACGTCCTCCGATACTTCCTTCCTCGAGGGTCGTTACCGGTGCGATCAATAATTTGGGGCGGTAGTGAGCCAGATAACTCAAGACCGTCGCCGTCCAGTTTGGCGTAAAGATGCAGTCCGCATCCGACAACAGCACATACTCTGTTGTAACTTCGCTTATGCCTGTAAGAATGGCCGCCTTCTTCCCTACTCCGGTATTCTGTAGTAATCGCGCATTAGTAAGTTGCGTCAGCAATGAATTGGCCAATGGCACTGATCCGTCGCTAGAATGATCGTTCACCAGTATGATCCCGAAGGGCTGCTGCGTTTGTGCTTTCAGTGCCGCAACCAGCGAATGAAGATGGTGTTCTTCATTCCTGAATGGGATCAGCACCGTTAACGATACCGGGAGACT
>JAZKEZ010000133.1:19659-24181 GCA_040386675.1 Bacteroidota bacterium
TCTCCACATTCCTGCTGAAACGAATAGCGGAAGCGATCACGAAATAACCGTAAATCAACAGCAGGAAAAGAACAGGATAGAAAAACAGATCGAAGGTCATCGGCACAGTAACGCTTGTGAATTACATACCTTAGCAAAATATGCAAATACCGGCAGCTTCATCAGTAATTAAAGAAAAAGTGATCCTCGGTATCGATCCCGGAACTACGGTAATGGGATACGGACTGATCAAAATAACGGGAAAAACTCCCGAGTTGATCACCATGGGTATACTTCGCCTGGACAAATATGATGACCACCATCTGAAGCTTCAGAAAATATTCAGACGGACGCTAAGTCTGATCGAATAATTCCTGCCCGATGAAATGGCCATTTAAGCACAATTTTTCGGAAAGAATGTACAAAGTATGCTAAAGCTGGGCCGGGCGCAGGGAGTTGCTATTGCTGCGGCTTTACACCGCGATCTGCCGGTTCTTGAATATGAACCGAAGAAGATCAAGCAATCGATTACTGGAAACGGAAACGCCACCAAAGAGCAGGTAGCTTATATGTTGCAACAGGTATTGAAAATTACCGAGATGCCGAAATTCCTGGATGCAACCGATGCGCTTGCCACTGCAATGTGTCACTATTACAAATCCACTTCTCCGGCGGGTGCAAAAAGCCACAACAGCTGGAAAAGTTTCATCAGTGCCAACAGCGATAAAATCATCAGCAAATAGGCTACTTAAAGCCAATAAAAAAGCAGGCCTAAGCCTGCTTGTTAATCCGATCTGCTATTTCTGCCAGTTCTTCACCGGAGAGGTGCAGCTTTTCCCTCGTAAAGTTCAGGTCGTTGGCGGTATTCATCGGCACCAGGTGAATGTGGGCATGAGGAACCTCCAAGCCAATTACTGCCACACCAATCCGTTTGCATTCGATCGCTGCCTTTAATTTATGGGCCACTTGTTTGGCAAACACCATTATTTCGCCCAGGTCGTTGTCTTCAATATCAAACAGGTAATCGATCTCGGTTTTCGGTACTACCAGCACGTGACCTTTTACCAGCGGCATCACATCAAGGAAAGCGAGGAACTTCTCACTCTCGGCGATCTTATGACAAGGAATTTCTCCCGATACGATTTTTGAAAAAATGGAAGCCATAGATTACCTGGAGATTTCTAAAATCTCAAATTTAACCACTCCCGAAGGAATGCTCACCTCTGCAATCTGTCCCACTTCTTTTCCAACCAGTCCTTTACCGATAGGAGAATCGATGGATATTTTCCCGGCCTGGAGATCGGCTTCGTTCTCAGCAACCAGGGTATAAGCCATGGTAGCGCCATTAGCCACATTCTTGATCTTCACCTTCGACAGGATGAAGATCTTTGATGTATCCACCTGACTCTCATCAATCAGTCGTGCATTGGCTACCAGGTCCTCCATCTTACGGATCTTCAGCTCAAGCAGTCCCTGAGCTTCTTTCGCAGCATCGTACTCTGCATTTTCCGACAGGTCACCCTTGTCTTTTGCTTCAGCAATCTGAACGGAGATCTTAGGACGCTCCACCGATTTAAGTTGAACCAGTTCTTCCTGGAGTTTCTTCAGACCTTCAGCAGTGTAGTATGTAATAGCCATAGTTTGATTAAGCATTAAAACAACAAGAGAACCCCCAATGGAGATTCTCTTGTGTGTAAAAGTAAAAAAATTATTCTTACAGGTTGATCCTGGCTCCAACGGTGTGAATACCATTGAACGGATTGGTAGGGCGGTAAGAGTAGTCAACAGAGAACTGTCCGCCATCCTTATTAACCGGCAGCATTAACGACACCCCTCCGGCAATACCGGTCCAGGCATTGGTTATACCGCTGTTGTACTGGCTTCTTTTTCCGCTTTCCTCGATCATGTATCCACCGCGGATTGCAACCCTGTCTCTAAGATTCAGTTCAACACCCAGCATGTACTGGTCTTTCGTGAATGAGTTTGACTGGTAGTTTGCGTTTGCACCCAATTTGAAGGTTTCTCCGAAAAGGAAATCATACGCAAAACCAATGTTTAGCTGCGAAGGCAATTCATACTTATCAGCACGCTGATTAAGTGTATACGGGTTTCCGTCAAGTATAACTTCCTGGGCAAGCCCTTCTCCTTTGTAGAAAATTGCAGGACCTAAGTTCTTAAGTGCGATACCGAAACGAACGTTTTCTCTTTTACCTGTAACGTAGCGGATACCAGCATCAAAAGCTGCTCCCTGAAGGCCCACGCTAGCGGTGCGCTCTGAGATCAGTCTAAAGGTGATACCACCCGAAATTGAGTTTGAGAATGCTTTCGCATAGGAAACCCCGATGTTGGAGTAATTCAAACGGTAAGTTCCAAGACCACCATCAGGGTTAGCTGTGGTTGTGATCTCTACTTCACCGAAATTCATCGTGTTCACAGAAACACCTATCACACCTGATTCGCCAACTTTCTGGCTGAATCCGAATGCGCTGAGGGAAATTCCTGAACCCACCAGGTAGTTACTTTGGTTGAAGATCAATTCTGTCTTACGGGTAGCTGCAAGACCGGCTACGTTTGTGAAGATTGCTTCTGCACCGGTAATAGACACAGCACCGGAGGCGTTGGCCATACCCGAGCTTTTCGCCCATGGATTGATCAGTAACTGTACACCACCGTTGGAACCGGCCCGGTCAGGGTTACCGGCAAAAGAGCCGGTAACCGCCAGAGCAAGCGCCATAGTAACAGAATACTTATTGATATATCTAGAAATTAACATCTTACTTGTTTTAAAGTTGAACATTATAGGTTCTGCAAGTCAACCTGACGCATCACACCAAACCACTTGATCACTTTTTCGCCAACACCAGGAGCATTTACATGGATAATGTATGCACCACTGGCACAAGGAAGGTTACTGAATGTTTTCAGGTTCCATTCTACCGAAGTGCTCTTATTCGAAGCGTCCTTCTCCAGCTTCCTTACCAGCGTACCATCTACCGTGTAGATAGAGATCGTACAGGTTGAAGGAAGGTTGGTGATCTTGATCTTGTTGTCAAGACGACCTTCGTCGTAAGCTCCGCTATATCCGTAATACGGATTCGGAACCGCACGTACCAGGCTCAATGCGTCCTTGGCAACAGATATGTCTCCTTTAGTAGGAGCAAAACCAGCCGCTTTCACGTAGTACATCGGGAAGAAGTTGTTTATGCTGTCAGCATTTGCGCTATCGGCAAACGTAGCACCTTTACCAACAGGAAGTGGCTCATATTCCTTAGACACACGAAGTTTCACTCTCACGTCGCTGGTGATGAAACCATCAGCCATTGTTTTGAATGAGCTACCAGGTGCAAGAAGCGGAAGTCCAACCCAGTTGGCTGCTCTCCATGCACGGTTGATCGTAGCTTTCGCTCCGGTTTTCAGCATATTGGTAATGGTTGCACCATTGTCATAATAAGGAACCGTGTTCGCTGCAGAAGTGGCAATAGCCCTGTTGGTTTTGAACACGATAATGAAGTGTTTACCACCGGCTACATATTCACCGTTAAGCGCATTGATGTTCGAGGTCGGGTTCCAGATCATGTCTTTACCATTCTCACCGGTCAACCATGAGTCTTCAGAGAAAGCCATGTTCAGACGCTCACCTGATTCAGGGTTGATTGCATATCCAGGGAACCAACCCATACCTGTACCAGATACAAGGTTACATTCGTCAGCATTACCGCCCTGGTTAATGTTCAATCCGTTTTTATCCACAGAAAGTCCTGCTCTCAGTCTTCCTCTTGCTACGCCACCTTCAGCAAGTCCCGGATCATCCTGGGCCTCGATTACAGGACAGCGGGTCCATTTTGATTTATCTGAGGTAAATACAACATCACAGGCAGTTGTTCTTGCGATTTCCACCTCACGGTTGATGATCGCACTTTCAGACTGGTCATAAGTGATGAATGTTCCGATCGAATCCGCTACCAGCGCATAAGGAGTCCATGTTCCACCAAGTACTCCTTCGTACATCTGGTTGAAATCCGCGTTGCTCTTCCGGTCAGATTTTCCTTGAGAACCGTCTACGTTAAGACCAGAGTGAATCCAGTTTTGAGCACTTTCCCCATCGCGGTCAGGAACACCTGACAACCACGCGTCGAAAGGATTAGAGAAAATCATTTCTCCAAGAAGGAAATTGGTTTTAAGGTTGGTACCTTCCTGGAAGTAAGGTCTTTGTACGATGTTCACCGAAAGACCCTCTTCAAGGATGAGTTGCTCTGAACCAAGGCTCAGAGATCCTTTTGAAGTGTATGGTCTCACTGGGTTTACTGCGTTTTCAGAAAGTACCCAGGTAGAAGAATCCACACGGTTACCGTTTGCAGCTCTGTTTCCAGGAATGATCTTAAGTGTCCACTCGGTATCTCTGATCTTCAACGGGTCAACAACAGTAATACCAACAGGGCTTTTGTTTGCCTTGAAATCAAGAGTATAGAATGCAGTATCTCTAAGGATGTTTGCTTCACTTTCGTCAGTGATCTCAGTGATCAGTCCACCGTTACCTCCACCA
>JAZKEZ010000133.1:24191-39813 GCA_040386675.1 Bacteroidota bacterium
TTACCGGAAGACCGGTTCCATATACGGTGTTCACGATAGTACCACCGTTCTCAGGTGTGTTCAAGTGAGGAATTCCGATGAATGGCAGGATACTACCTGCACGACCGTTCTTTCTTGAAGCTACGAATGGCTCAGGCTGTCCGCTAAGTGCAACCGGGTTGAAGTCTTCGAAGTTGTTGTATCCGTATGCAAGTGCAATAAAGTAGTAAGGTCTGTGGTTGATCAGGGTTTTATCCGCAAGACCAGAGAACTTATCTTCTTTCACAAGGAATGAGTGGAAAATCCCACCGTTTGAACCATCCACCATAATTTGTGGCACAGGCAGTTTCATTCTCTCATCAATTTCATAGTTGATGATCCTTCCGATAGGACGGGTTGGATCGTCCTTACCTTTCAGGTCTTTATTGAAGTTTTTCTTATCGCACTGGAAAACCAGTTTCGCTTTGGTTTCATCGTAAATGTCTTCCACAGTAACCTGGTCATTCTTCACCTGGAATACCATGTATCCTTCGAACCTGTAAACAGGATCTCTGGTTCCGATCAACTCGGTACGAACTTTTGTGTAGTCTTCATTCGCGTTGTTAGAACTGATCGGGTTTTTCAGTGCAATTACCAGTTGGCCGTCAAGTTCAGTGATTTCAAGATCCGGAGCATCAGGTCCTTCGAAAAGCTGGAAACAGTTGTCGAAAAGTCCTTGTGCCAGGTCATCCGCAGCTTTAAGTGCAGTAACTGATGAAAGTGCATCTCCTGAAGTTGCTCTCGCCCAAACTACCCCAACTGTAATGTTGTTTACTTGTCCAGGGTAAAGTGTAAACGGTCCGGCCGATTGCATGAATCGTCTGTCTCCAGGCTGGTTACCTGCTGAAGTCTCATCCCAAACACATCCGTAGTCAACTCCTCTTGTACCGAAGTTTAGCGGGTCAGTAGTTCCAGGGAACATAAAGTCACAAAAAGCTGTAGGGCTTACAGGCTGTGCAGGACAACCTGTAGCGCTTCTGAAATAGGCATCACCACCATAAACGAAAGGCTCTCCCTGGATCCAGCGACCGGTCAGGTAGTTGTAGTATGCCTTGGCGTTGGTAGGGTCATTTACAGGACCAGAACCAATTTTGTGATATACGAACTTTCTCATACCGAAACGTTCGTTGTCTATGATACCATCTCCGTAACCAATACCGATACCGCTGTAAGGAATACCCTTATCAAGGTCGGCTTCAGCAAACGTAATAGGTGTTTTTTTACCGAAAGGGGCAAGTAAGCTGTCGTATGGTCCGATGTTGTCTTTCTGGTCACTGTCCTGGAACGGTCCCTGGAAAAAGTCAATACCGATTGCAGGAGGAGTTGTTCCGTAACCAGGAGACTGTCCACCGCTGATGTCATCATCGTTATCTCCGTTGTAAGCGTAACCAAGTCCACGGCTTACATCACAACCTACAAAGTCATCACCCGGGTTACCCAAATCGACGTCAGCCCACTGACCGAAATAGGTCTGGGTAAGCTGGGTAGAACCCTGGTTGATCAATACGTAGTTGTAAAAAGTCATGTTGTTGATCGCATTCTTTTCTGCAAATGCAAAAGCCTGCGCGCGGATCTCCATACCAATCGGTTCAAGAGAGTTCGTTTCAGTATGCGTGTTTCCTTTATCGTTGAAGATCCAGTAAATGGTACTATCTCCAAACAAAGGAACATCTCTGGTTTGTTCCCGGCACTTGATCGCACCGTCAAGATCGTAACCCGGTGCATCACCTTCTTCAGGACTGTATACTCCATCGCCGTTAAGGTCAATAAATGGAGCCAGTTTGAAATCGAAACGCGGATCTTTACTGTTTGCAGGCCAGTCGTTGAAGTAACTTGGCATAGCGTATCCGTCAGGATATAAAATGTCAAGATTATCAGGATCATCCATCTTCGCTCTGTGATAAGCGATGTGATTGATCACATCCGGACGGAATGCGTGGAAGAACTGATCCCAGGCACTACAAGAGATATCATCTGTAGATGCGGTCAGGTCGTTCGTAAGCGGTCCTGGCCAGAAGTCGTTACCAGTATTACGGAAAGTTACCGCCGCCACCTTTAGCTGTCCTTTCGGATCGAGTCCACCCATCCAGAGTGCACCGGCGTACATTGATCTTTTTCCGCTTCCTTTTGGAATTTCATAGTCAGGCGTTCCGTTGGAACGGTTCTGCCACATGTTTCCCCCGTTTTCGATACGAACACGGGCATTGTTGAAGCTAAGTGAAGCTACCGCCGTTGCAGGAGAGCAGGCTGCAGCTTTGTTACCGGCTGATGCAACCGGCTTGGTCTGCTGCTTTTGCTGCCCGCTCTTTTCGGGCTCTCTCGCACTCACCTGGAGTGTTGCCAGTACAGGCAACATCCAGAGAATAGTTTTGATTATTGTTTTCATGAATTCGAGTATTAACAATTAGAAGTCTAGTCTAACACCAAGTCTGATGGTACGCGGAGCATTGTAGTTCCCCGGGTTAAGAAGGCTCAACGCATACAGGTCGCGGTAAGCAGCCTGGTTCTGAGTCTGAGCGATCAGTGCGGTATATCTTGGATCTGTAAGGTATCCGTCGTCTGTCGGGCTACCAGTGTTTCTGTAAACACCAAGGATATTTTTGTTGTTGAACAGGTTGTTGATGTTCACGTATACGTTCAGGTTTCCTGTTTTCACTTTATCACCCTCACCTTTGCTGAATGTTAGTGGAATGTCTTTATCCAACTGGAAGTCGGTAGTAAATCTCCATGGAAGACGTGAACCGTTGATCGATCCGCGTAGTCGGCTGTTTGCAGGGTCAGATGACTCTGAGTAAGGAGTACCTGATCCAAGATCCACTACGAAGTTTGCACCAACACCCTGAAGCACATTCGCACCTGCGATCTTTGGTCCGTTGTAGTTGGTACCTGTACCGTAACGGTAATCAATCACAGCATTGATCTTGTGACGCTGATCGAAGTTAAGCGGGTAAATGGTACGAAGTGTTGAGAATTCAGTAGCATTCAGGTTAACCGGAGGACCTGAAAGACCTGAACCTGTACCATCAGCAAATTGCAGGGTATAGTTAACTCTTAGGTTGATGTTTCCGGTTCTGCGAAGATCGTAAGTAAGGGTCAAACCTTTTACGGTACCGAAATCCAGGTTGTCAATGCTGTAGTAGTCATACGGATATGCACCTACATTCTGGAAGATCTGGATCTGGTCACGCATTTCACGATAGAACATCTGAACCTTGAAAGAAGATGATGAAGAAAGGGTTTGCTGGAAACCAACTTCATAATCAATGGTGCGCTCTGGCTTAAGATCCGGGTTGTTTACCGGGTTATTTACCGATGAAGGTACGTTACAAGGTAAGTGTAGCGGATAAGATCCAGACGGTTGTTACTTACCGGTCTACGGGTAAGAATGTCGTAGTGTGCAGTGAAGTTTGCCTCATCCGAGATCGGGAACGAAAATGCGATACGCGGCATAAGGTTGATCTGTGGAACATAATCCTTGAATGCCTGAGGTTCTACCACTCTCAAACGTGGATCATCGGTGATGTTCTTGATCGCCGGCGCAATTACACGAGAAGAGTTTCTTACTGCTTCTGCGTTGGCAACTCTACCCTGACGATCGTAAAACTGGTTACCGCTTCTGTATCCAAGAATTGCTTTTGGCGCTTTCGGATCATCTACATAAACGGTATAATCATCACCAATGTTCGTTGGGATAGCATATGCGGCCGGAACAGAGAATGGAGTTGATCCGTCTCTAAGTTCACCTGCATTGTAGGCTTCCTTGAACAGGTACTTATCTTTAAGTACTTTCTGGTTTGCATCAAAACGGTCAACACGAAGACCTATGTTGAAGATAATGTCGTCGAACGCGAACTTATCCATTACATAACCAGCGAAATAAATAGGCTGGAATGCACCGATCTTGTTGGCATATTGTCCGTACTGATCTCTGTCGGTAAAGAAACCTTCGAAAGATGGTCTTGAGTTCAGCTTGTTACCGTATACATCGTATCCGTAGTAGTTCACCAGTGAGTTACCGGAGTTAACCAGTTCGTCTGCAGAGAAATACTCCATTTTAAGCTGTGAAGGATCAAGTGCATCGATGTTGATCTGGTCATCACCGTTCACATTAAGTCCGAGTGAAGTTCTCAGGTTACGGTCGAATGCAGTCTGAGATGCTGAGTTGATCAGCGTGTTGTAGGTGATCACCGGAAACTGAAGTTGATTTCCGTTCTCATCGAAATAAGTGATGATCGGGTTGTCTTTGTCAAGCTCGGTAAGGTGCGAGTTGGTTTTTGAACGGGCAATGGCCCACAGGTTATTGGTCCTGTTGGTACTTACCAGGTTGCTGTAACCAAAGTTACGGTCGGTACGTTGTTCGTATTCGAAACCGGCAGTAATTGCATGGTCACCGATATCGGCAGACCCGCTTGCAGACACACGGAACTGGTTGAAGTCATTTCTGTTGTAAGAACCAAAAGGAGTACCCAATGCATTGAAACGATCGTAGATGCTCAATGGAGAATCACCGTTTCTTAGTCCTCTTCCAACAACCTGGTCAAGGCTTTGGTAGAAACCACCTTCAGCATTGAACGTATTGAAATATTCCTCGGTATATCTTGCAAGGGTCGGGTTTTGAGTTCCAGGCGTAAAGATCACGATAGAGTCACCGCGAAGTGCCTGCTGCTCAAGATACCTGAGACCGCTTGAATCTGGAGCGGTAAGTGCAAACGGGGCACTGGCATTCTTCAGGATGTCGAATTTACCAACATAACCATAATCAAAGAAATTCTTCTTGTGTGCCTCGTTCTGCTGAAGACCGTGTGTTTCAGAATAATCCACCAATACAGAGTAGTAGATGTTCTTTACGTTGCTTGCAGATTCTTCATTGGATTTGAAACGCTGGGTAAATCTACCGTAAGCTCTCCAGTCAAAGTTTCTGACAGTACTGTTATTGTCACTGTTGAATGCCATGTTGGCTACAGAAAACTGACGAGCTTTATTGTAGTTGAACGATCCACCAAAAGTAAGGTTGATAGTCGGTGTGGTAGTCACATCGATTTTTGCAGAACCTGCTACGTTTTGTGAACCTGTGTTTCTTCCGGTCTTCACGTTCTCAAATGACGAAGCCCTAAGCTCTTGCGCGCTTGGGTTTACACCGGTTTGGGTCGGGTTAGGAACCAGAAGGTTGTTATACAAACGGCTGTATTCAGAATCGGTAAGTACATTATAACCGATTGGAGATCTGCTTGCATCTACCTGGCTGTTGTAGTTCAGCGATGCTGAGAATCCTAAAACCGGTTTTCTGTTTCCATCTGCATCGGTCTTGCTCCAGATTGGTCCGTTTACATACCCTTCAATCAGGTTGTATCCGTATGCATCAAGTCCTACGGCTTTGTCGCCCGATTTGAAACCTGAGCTCACACCTTCGATACTTCCTGAGAATTCAGAAGCCGGACCACGTGTGGTATAGCTGATGATCCCCCCGGTTGCATCCCCGTAGTTAGCCGGTATACCACCGGTAATTACTTTTACTTCTTCAAGTGATGCTTTTGGAAGGTTGGATGATCCCCTTACTTTAACCCCATCGATGTAGATGAAGTTACCACCATCTGGACGGGAACCACGGATTGAGATACCACCGCTGGTAGAGGTTACCCCTCCAACCGTGTTGGCGATGGATTCACCCGAACGACCCGGCATTCTCATGATGTCCTCCCGTCGTACGGTACCTCCCGAAGGGCCGGCATCCTTATCGATAAGGGGAACTTTGTAACTCACTACTTCTACAACCTGCAGTTCAGACTGACTGATCTTGATGTCTAGGAAGGTGATCTGGTCACTCTTCACAAGCACACCAGCAATCTTTTTCGGCTGGTAACCTGGAAATGAAGCCTCGATATCGTACGAACCGGGCTCTAACGGTTTGATGAAATACCCTCCGTCGAAGTCAGTTTGCGCTCCTGAAACGACAACGCCGTTTCTTTTGGCAACTACATTCGCGAATGGCATAGCCTCTCCGTTGCTTTGATCTGTCAGCTTTCCTTTCACACTACCGGACCCTGGCTGAGCCAAAACCGGTAAAGCGGCAAGAACCGTCAGAAACAATAAGTAAATCTTACGTAACATACAGTTTAATTAGTGTTAACAGAAATTAATGATGGGGCTCAAATTTAGTCATAGAAAAGGAACTTATTATCCGGGGAGCCTCCAGGATAGGTTTCTTAACTCCGGGATTATTATAATCCTAGCTCCAAAATTTGTTAAATGATTTAACAGTTGATGAACGGTCGAAAACAAATATGAGTGGACAAAACTACCTCTTTAATAGGCCTTTAGCCTCTATTTCTGCGGTTGGCCTTGTATTTTCGGTGCATCTTAAGGCTCTTTCGCATCCGTTTTTTTGTGCTCCTCTCTTGTACTTTTATGTGTCTTTTAGATTTTGCCTTATATCGACATTTATCGGCCTTCAGCGATAGTTTTCCGACCTTCTTCTTTAGTTTATTCACTTTCGCATAATCTACCTCATCTTTTTCGAGTAATTCTCTCCCCTTCTGCTTTATTTTTCGTATACTATCCTCATACTTAAGTGCTTTCTTCTCCAGACGGTCTCCTTTCGGTTTCAACTTTCCGGTAAGCGATTTCAGCCAGGTTTGCGCGCTTACTTCACCGGCACAGGGAAACAAACCTGCCAGTAAAAGCGTTATTATTGCCATCCTCCTGCTTATGAAATCACTCATCCTGTCTTTTTTAACCTTTTCGGTTTTAGTACTCAACCCGGCTTGCCGCAAGGAAGCTGCCTACCAGGTTCCGTATGCTGCCGTAAATTTGGAGATAAATATCAATAATCCGCAGTATGTGAATCTCGGGCATACCGGAGGATGGGTCTACTCAAATGGCGGACTGAAAGGGCTTATTCTGTACCGCAAGGACCAAGGCACCATCAATGCCTACGATCGCCAGAGCCCGTTTGACATTGAAGCGGGCTGCCGTATGAGTGTGGATTCTACGGAGATTTATGCCGAAGATACTTGCAGCAAATCCAAATTCCTTCTCATCGACGGATCAGCTTCTTCCGGACCGGCTTCGAGGGGAATGATACAGTACCAGACTACGTTTGACGGAACGATACTGAGGGTTAATAACTAGGTTTCTCGCTGCGCTCGAAATGACATGCTGCGCTCGAAATGACATGCTTAGCTCGAAATGACGCGCTGCGTTCGAAATGACATCTTATTTGTGCCCTTTGCTAAAAAACCTAGCGGCCTTTGCGGTTACTATTACTCACGGTATTTCTTAAAACAAAACGCCCCGGACGGAAAAACCGAACGGGGCGTTTTAGTATGAATGGAATTACCGATCAATAACGGTATTCGTTGTTCTTGTATGGTCCATCAACGGTTACGCCGATGTATTTAGCCTGGTCTGCGCTCAGTTCTTCAAGTACCACACCGATTTTGGCAAGGTGAAGACGGGCAACTTTCTCATCCAGGTGCTTAGGAAGAACGTACACTTTGTTCTCGTAAGACTGGTGATTGCTCCAAAGTTCAAGTTGAGCAAGAACCTGGTTGGTGAATGAATTCGACATTACGAATGACGGGTGACCGGTTGCACAACCAAGGTTTACCAGACGACCTTCAGCAAGAAGAATAATATCCTTACCGTTGATGGTATAAAGATCTACCTGTGGCTTGATCTCGTTTTTAGTCGAACCGTGGTTGGTGTTCAACCATGAAACGTCGATTTCATTATCAAAGTGACCAATGTTACAAACGATAGCCTTGTCCTTCATGTTTTCGAAGTGACGACCAACGATGATATCTTTGTTACCTGTTGCAGTAACAATAATATCAGCTTCAAGAACTGCATCGTCCATCTTCTTCACTTCGTAACCGTCCATTGCAGCCTGAAGCGCACAGATTGGATCGATTTCAGTAACGATAACACGAGCACCAGCACCACGAAGTGAAGCTGCTGAACCTTTACCAACATCACCATAACCTGCCACAACAGCCACTTTACCAGCCATCATAACGTCGGTAGCACGACGGATTGAATCTACAAGAGACTCTTTACAACCGTACTTGTTATCGAACTTAGACTTGGTAACTGAATCGTTGATGTTGATTGCAGGCATAACAAGTGTTCCGTTTTTCATGCGATCGTGAAGACGAAGAACACCAGTAGTAGTTTCTTCAGAAAGACCTTTGATACCAGCTGTAAGCTCCGGGAAACGATCGAATACCATGTTGGTAAGGTCACCACCATCGTCAAGGATCATGTTAAGAGGCTCGCGGTTTTCACCGAAGAAAATAGTTTGTTCAATACACCAGTCGAATTCCTGCTCGTTCATGCCTTTTTTGGCAAAAACAGGGATTCCTGCAGCAGCGATAGCAGCAGCAGCGTGATCCTGGGTAGAGAAGATATTACAAGAAGACCATTGTACCTGAGCACCAAGGTCTACTAAAGTTTCAATAAGAACTGCAGTCTGGATGGTCATGTGAAGACATCCTGCAATACGTGCTCCTGCAAGTGGTTTCTTTCCGGCGAATTCCTGGCGCGTTGCCATCAGACCTGGCATCTCTGCTTCAGCAAGCTGGATTTCCTTTCTTCCCCATTCCGCAAGAGACATATCCTTAACCCAATAAGGCAAAACCTGAGTTTCTTTTGATTCCATCATTCGATAGTTTGTTTGAAAATTTTGGCTGCAAAGTTAATCATATTCCTTTAGTTCGAATTGTTTTTGATCAAACTTCAGTGATTGATACCTAGAACGTTAGCTGTGCAGTACTAACTAACGGGCGCAACATAAACGCAGATTGGATTACTTTTGGTTTTCTGAACCCCGAATATGCCCCTTACCGAGCTGCCTCTTCCCTTCCATCCCGCGGTACGTTACCAGTGCTGGGAACTGCCCGCGGCGCAGGATGTCGGGAGCGCAGATTTACCTGATCCGATCGATGGAGCCAAAGACCAATTGATCTGTGAAGCCTTCGGGGCCTATCACGCGGTGGAGGCTTTCCCGAGCAGAAAGCCAAAACCTGTACAGGGGGTTCACATTTCCTTTTCTCACAGTCGCGAACTGATCGTTCTGGCCTACGGAAGCTGTAATGTGGGCATAGATCTGCAGTATTATACTGATAAACTGGTGCGCGTTTCGTCGAAGTTCATCTCTGAACACGAACGGTCTTTGCTTTCTACAGAAGAACAGCAATTTAATCGGCAGGTTCATTACATGTGGTGCGCCAAGGAAGCCGTATTTAAGTTGTACGGCACGGAAGTTCCTTTTAAAGATATTGTTTCCGATACACTTGATCTTCGTGAATCCGGCGAAATTGGCGTAACGGTAAAAGGTCTGCACCGGCACACGGTGAACTACTGCTTTTTCAATGATTTTTGTTTTTGCATCGCAACATGAACTGGCCAAACCTGATTACCACGCAGCGAAAGACCTTATTTATCCTGATCGATCCTGACAAGGATTTCCCGGAGAATGAGTGGCTGGACCGGATGAACCTGCTGAATGAATTCCGGCCGGACGGGATATTGTTAGGCGGCAGTCATTTAAACAATGACCATTCGGAACAGATCATCCGAATGACCAAAGCCATTACCGGCATACCTGTAGTGGCTTTTCCAGGAGATTTCAGTCATGTTCACCCTGAGGTTGACGGCGTACTGTTTCTTTCACTGATATCAGGCAGGAACCCGGAATACCTCATCAACCAGCACGTTAAATTCGGGTTGACCTTACGCAAATCAGGACTTTCCTGTTTACCTACCGGTTACGTCCTTATTGATGGGGGTAAACAAACTTCGGTGAGTTATGTGACCCAGACCCAGCCTGTTCCTGCCAATGAAACCGATCTTGCGGTTGCGACAGCGGTAGCCGGTGAAATGCTTGGGCTTAAAACCATTTACCTCGAAGCAGGCAGCGGTGCGAACCAACATGTACCCCTTGAAATGATCGCTGCGGTAAAAGCAGAGATCGGTGTCCCGCTGATAGTAGGCGGCGGAATACGAAGTGCTGAACAGGCCCGTGCAGTATATGATGCCGGAGCAGACAGCATTGTGGTGGGTAATGGATTTGAGCACAACCCGGAGATACTCAGGGAGATAGTCGGGGTTACGGAACTGGTTAATTCCCACTGATCCGTCTCACAACACATACTTTCGGGTAATCATTTCCGTGTTTTGGGAAGCATAATTGCCCCAAATGAGGCCGATTGCGACACTGGCCCGGATTCTCAACAATTAGCGGAACACCTTATTTTTCAGGCACTTCAGCCAAAACACAAGCCCAATTTCATTTTTCGGGTTCAATTCTTGACTATATCCAGCCGAGCCGGAACGGTTTACCCTAACTCACCCAGGGGAAACTTACTTCCGATAAATTTTTAACTCTTCTAAAAGATAAAGTCATGAAAAACGAATTTGAAAAATCAGGCCAGGAAGGTTATAACCAGACTGACAAAAACCAACAAAATCCACAAGCAAAACAGAGCCAGACCCCAGGTCAGAAATCTGTGATCACCGGTACTTCTGGTGAAGATGCTAAAAAACAACAAGGTACTACCGGACAGGCTTCAGGCCAGGCTGGTCAGCAGAAACAAGCAGGTTTCTCACAGTACGGACAGGCAGGTTCTGAAAAAGGACAGCAAGACCTTAAAAGCGAGAACCAATCAGGTACCCGCAGCGAGTCTATCGGCTATCAGGCTGGTGTAAATACTCCTGGCAGAGACCAGGCACAAGACCCACAATCACGTCAGGGACAAGGCAGAGAACAACGTGAAGTTCCACAACGCCCTGAGAGAGAGCAAGATCTTGAGCACCTAAGAAATCCGGACAAAACTACTGCTCCTGAGCGTAAAGAAATCGATCCGGTTGCAAGCAGCAAACGCGAATCACAACAAGACATTTCTAAAAATCCTTCAGGCAACGACCAGGCGAATCCAATCATCTGATCTTAACTGAATCCTACTCTTTAATAAAAATGAATACACCAGATTGTCCAACCAAGGTACGTTTTACCCTGAAAGCAGGCAGTCTGGTGTATTATTTTTGGGTTGCCGTACTCTATCCGCACGAACCCGAACCTGTGATCTACAGCCTGAAACTATTCGGCGAAAAAATCACTCACAGCTTCAAAGCGTTACCTAATCCAAAACCGCTCGGTCTTATCTCCAAATTTGAGCACATACTCTCCTGACCGAAGTCCTGACACATCTATCTTCTTATTCTTACCCTGTACACCGGTTACTTTAACCGGGTATGTTACTCCCGACTTGTCGGTAATCACCAACTGAGTTTTTCCGAGGTATTGGACGGTAATCTCAGTTGTTGCCGGATTCGGATAGATGTGTGACAAGGTTTCAGAAACAGCTGACGATGCACTTCCTGCGACCGTTGGCGCTCCCGGTCTTTTCTTCGTCTTGAAAAATTTCCACAATTCCGCACTGGCATTAATGTCCATATTGGTACTTCCGAAAGTCAGCAAACGCGTTCCTCCGGGCCAGGTATGACCTCCGTTATTGATCTTGAACAACACTACTTCTGTACCACTGTTGCAATTGGTGTAGGTATACTTTTTAACCGTACTCATATCCAGCAGATTGCTGTTCGTAATGTCCGTTATTACCGGAGTTACACCACATCCGCCAAAACCGGCATACATTCCGGCCACCTCTTCGGCGCCTAAGGCATTACCTCTTATCAGCAATACGGCTCCACCATTGTAAGGAACATACGTATCTGAAGTTCCGTGAAAACCGATGAATGGCATCGGATTGGCCGGTGGAAAGCGCTGGGCCAGTGATTCTCCCATTGTGCCCGCAACTGCGCCGATCGCAGCAATCCGGTCGCTCAGATCGATTGCCAGCCGGTTCGACATGAATGCACCATTAGACATCCCGCAGGAGTACACCATGGTTGCGTCTATTGAATAGCTGGTCAGCAGGAAATCGATCATTGCGCTTACAAAACCCACATCATCAATCCCGGCATCGTCAGACTGGTTGCTTCGGCCATCCGCCCAATTGGTATTGAGTGCGTCGGGATAGACGGTGATGAATTTCGCGGTATCCGCCACTTTATCCATACCCGAATTGTTCTGGACCTGCGGACCGGTACCGAGTCCTCCGCCATGAAGAACAAACACCACGGGATACTTTATCGCCGGGTTGTATCCCGGAGGCGTGTGAACAAGGAAATTACGGGTATATCCCTGGTGAACAAGCGTATGAGCGGTGTTTTGCTGGGCATTCGCAAAAGTGCAAAACAGCAGCAGGAAGGAGAGAACGGGGAAACGCATAGTGAACTGAGTTTGACTAAATGTAGAATTTTTTTAACCGCAAAGGGCACGGAGGCTTTCGCAAATAACGCAAAGGCCTAGTGTCTCTTATGGTCAAAATCACCTATTCTTCTTCAAAGTGACAGTTGCACGGTTCCGAGAAGATGATCCGGAGGTTGGGGAATTTTGCTTTGAGATCGGCCTGTTCCTGGAAGTTGTATTCCATACCGTAAAGATCGAGCTGTTTGAGTTTTGGCATGGTTGCCAGGCAGTCCGGGATCTTGTATACATTATTATCCCAAAGGGTAAGTACTGTAAGGTTTTTCAGCTTGCAGATGCAATCGGGAATTACGTTGATATTGTTGTTGCCCAGCCTCAGTTCGCGAAGACGGGTGAGGTTGCATATGCCTTCGGGTAGTATATTCAGTTTTGAGGAGCTGATGTCGAGGATTTCGAGGTTTACCAGTTGCGGCAGCAGTCGAATCAGCAGTAAGGTATCTGCTTTTTTTGCGATGATGGCCTGTATCTCTTCCGGGCGATCGGGTGCGACCTCCAGTTTTTTCAGGGTATTCAGGTTTTGGGAAAATCCGGTAACGGAAAGAACGGTAAGCAGGACAAGCAGCAAGACCCGGAGGTGTTTCTCAGGCCGTTTCCAATCGTTCAAGTGCCTTGATCCTGTCATGTTGCAATTGCTCCTTTAATGCATCAACGCCGGGAAACTTCATTTCGTTCCTGATGCGGTCTATAAATCTTACCGTAATTTCTTTTCCGTAGAGATCGCCTGCAAAATCAAACAGGTGAACTTCGGGTACCGGTGCAACAGTGGTGCCATCAACAGTAGGCCGGAAGCCAATGTTCATCATTCCCCCGTACTCTTTTCCTTCGGCTTCCACACGTACGGCATACACGCCGACACCCGGAACAAGTTTATGACGGTAAGTTACGGTAAGGTTGGCTGTAGGAAAATTAAGGGTGCGGCCCAGTTTCCGTCCTTCCACCACGGTTGCGGTGATCGGGTACTGGTATCCGAGGAAAGCGTTGGCGGTGGCGATGTCTCCTTCGAGCAATGCCTTCCTGATCTTGGTCGAGCTGATGTTTACCTGGTCGATGTCGCGTGCCGGGATCTCATTCACCGAAAAATCGAACAGGGAAGAAAGTTCCTGGAGGTGTTCGAGGTTGCCTTCGCGGTTTTTTCCGAACTGGTGATCATACCCGATCACCATATGCTTCATTCCGATGCGGTTCACCAGGATGTCGCGAACAAATTCGAGTGCCGACAGGCGTGAGAATTCTTTTGAGAACGGGAACACGATCAGGTGATCGATGCCTGATCTGGCGAGCAGGTCGATTTTTTCCTGCTGGGTATTCAGGAGTTCCAGGTCATTGTCATCGGGAAAGATGACCATACGCGGATGCGGATAAAAGGTGAAGATCACGGTTTCGCCGTTGTTTTCGGCGGCTACCTGTTTCAGGTTGTCAATGATCTTGCGGTGCCCGAGGTGTACGCCATCGAATGTTCCGGTAGTAAGTACAGGGTTGGGTATGTCTGCCAGTTCGTCCAGGCCGTGGTAAACTTTCATGTGATGGTGTTTCTCGCTCTGTCCGGGCCGGGGATCAGCGGATGGTCCCGGAAGCCCTTCCTCCGTATGAGGCGGTAAATTTATTGAAAATCTATAACTGCAAGTTTTGGTTAATCACTTAGTTCTTATTACTTTCGCGCCCAAATTGCAAGACACTAAAATATAATCAAATGTCGAATAATATCGGTAAGATCACCCAGATCATTGGGCCCGTGGTTGACGTAAATTTCGAAGGAGCCGTAATGCTGCCTAACATTTACGATGCACTGGAAGTGACCAAAGAAAACGGTCAAGTTGTTGTACTTGAGGTTCAGCAGCACATTGGAGAAGATACTGTACGTGCGATCTCTATGGACTCTACTGAAGGGTTGAGCCGCGGTTCGAAGGTTACTGCGAAAGGCTCTCCTATTATGATGCCGGTTGGCGATCAGGTAAACGGTCGTCTGTTCAACGTAATCGGTGAAGCGATCGACGGTATTGGCAATATTTCTTATGATAAAGGCCGCTCTATTCACGCAGAAGCACCAAGATTCGAAGACCTGTCTACCTCTACTGAGGTTCTTTTCACAGGTATCAAGGTAATCGACCTTATCGAGCCTTATGCAAAAGGTGGTAAAATTGGTTTGTTCGGTGGTGCAGGTGTTGGTAAGACCGTACTTATCCAGGAGCTGATCAACAACATCGCGAAAGCATACAACGGTATGTCTGTATTTGCAGGTGTTGGTGAGCGTACACGTGAAGGAAATGACCTTCTTCGTGAAATGATCGAATCAGGTATTATTAAATATGGCGACAGCTTCCTTCATTCTCTTGAAGAAGGCGGATGGGACCTTTCTAAAGTTGACCGTGAGGCGCTTAAAGATTCCCGTGCAACTTTCGTATTCGGACAGATGAACGAGCCACCGGGAGCACGTGCACGTGTTGCGCTTTCAGGTCTTTCAATTGCTGAATATTTCCGTGACGGTAATCCTGATGAGGCGACCGGAAAAGACATTCTTTTCTTCGTTGACAACATCTTCCGTTTTACTCAGGCTGGTTCAGAGGTTTCGGCACTATTAGGCCGTATGCCTTCAGCGGTAGGTTACCAACCAACTTTAGCAACAGAAATGGGCTTGATGCAAGAGCGTATTACTTCAACTAAACGTGGTTCAATCACATCTGTACAGGCAGTATATGTTCCTGCAGATGATTTAACTGACCCTGCTCCGGCTACAACTTTTGCCCACTTAGATGCAACTACGGTACTTTCACGTAAAATTGCTGAGCTTGGTATTTATCCAGCGGTAGATCCATTGGATTCTACTTCGAGGATTTTGTCTCCAGCTATCTTAGGCGAAGCTCACTACTCGTGCGCCCAGCGTGTGAAAGAGCTTCTTCAGCGCTACAAGGAACTACAGGATATTATCGCGATCCTTGGTATGGACGAACTTTCTGAAGAAGATAAGAAAGTCGTTCACAGAGCGCGTCGTGTACAGCGTTTCCTTTCTCAGCCTTTCCACGTAGCAGAGCAGTTCACCGGTCTTAAAGGTGTTCTTGTTCCTATCGAAGATACCATCCGCGGTTTCAATATGATCATGGACGGTGAGGTTGACGAATATCCTGAAGCAGCTTTCAACCTTGTAGGTTCTATCGAAGAAGCTATCGAAAAGGGAAGAAAGATGATGACTAACGCTTAATTAAGCCTGTTCAACCATGACATTAGAAATCATAACTCCTGAGACCACCCTTTTCCAGGGAACCGCAAAAGCCTTGCAGG
>JAZKEZ010000134.1:0-7256 GCA_040386675.1 Bacteroidota bacterium
CTGCACCGGGTGGAGATTACACCTGGTACGATGCGCTGACCGGCGGAACGGTATTGTTCAACGGAGCGAATTTCACTACACCGATCCTTACCAACCCGACACAAGTACCAACTCACCAGTTGTATTATGTTGAGGTGATGGATGCCAACGGATGTATCTCACTTCCGAGAGCAGAAGTAGATGTGACCATTAAATCGATCCCGCCTGCACCGACCGTAACTACTCCGGTACGTACCTGTTCGTCTGATCCGTTGCTGGTGTCAGCGACTTCAGCAGCCGGCGACCAGATCGACTGGTGGACCGAGTCGGTTGGAGGAGTGATCTTCAATGCAAACAGCGACAACTACACGACATCTGCCCTTACTGCAGATACTACTTTCTACATCAGCACCATCCGCAGCGGTTGCTTCAGCGCAACCCGCACCGTGCAGGACGTTAAAGTGATCAACCGTTCAGTGGTAGATCCTATTGCAGACCGTACCATCTGTACCGGTGAATCTGTGGCACAAGCCATTACCGTAACTCCGGTTGCGGGAACACAGATCAGCTGGTCGGCTGTATTGATCAGCGGTTCGGCTACCGGCTACACTCCGGCAGACGTAGCCCCGACCATCAGCGACGTGCTGGTGAATACCTCGAACCTTCCGGCAGTAGTAGAGTATACGGTGACTACCTATACCATGACCACTCCGTTCTGCCAGGGAAATACCATCACCTTCAGGGTAACGGTAAATCCTAAGTTCGAAGCGGCTGTTGCCGGCGACGTGGTGATCTGCGAAGGCAACTCGACCACACTGGCTGCAACCTCTCTGAATGCGCCGTCACCGGTATTCAACTGGTACGATGCATCAACAGGCGGAACACTGATCTACACCGGTGCATCTTACACCGTGAACCCAACTGCACTCACTACCTATTATGTAGATGTAACTGCGGATGGATGTACCGGTTCAAGAAAAGACCACTCGGTGAACATCACTCTGCTTCCTTTTGTGAATGCAGCAACCGATACCTTCTTCTGCGAAACCGGAGCATTGGTGAAGCAACTCACCGGCGGACCTGCAGGAGCTGTGAACTATGCGTGGACATCGACCCTGTTCAGCGGAACGGCTACTGGCTTTACCAATAACCCATCAAGCACCACAGGACTGATCAATGACGTGATCACGAATACCGGTACAACCGTGGCCCAGGTACTGTATACCGTAAACACGGTAACCAAGGCCGCACCAGGCTGTCCAAGTCCGGTGAAACTGTTCCTGGTAACCATCAATCCAGGATTCGAGATCACACCGACCCTTACGCAGGTGAAGTGTTTCGGACTGGCTACCGGAGCCATTACGGTTGACGCAAGTCTTGCCGCACAGCCGGTAACCTTCGACTGGAGTGGTGTTTCGGCAGCAGATAAAAACTCACCTGCGGTAGACAGTCTTGCATCAGGAACGTACAGCGTTGCGGTAACGGATGCCGGAGGATGTACCCTGTTCAGGACCTACAACATCACCCAGCCTGCCAACGAGATCATCATTGCCGGAACGGTGATGGATGTGAAGTGTTTCAATGATCCTACCGGTCGTATCCTTACCAGCGTTGCCAACACCGTTGGTACGGTAAATTACAGCTGGTCGAACGGGGCAACTACATCTAACCTGACCAATGTCCGCGCAGGGGTGTACACAGTTGACCTTACCGACGGAAACGGTTGTAAGAAATCGAACACTTTCACCATTGCACAACCCGACGAAGCGATCACAACCACACCTTCTATTGTTGATGTGACCTGTTTCGGAAAAGCGTCAGGTGAGATCAATCCTGCGGTTACCGGTGGTACCGAGCCGTACACCTACGATTGGGGTGGAGGAGTGGTTATTCCTAACGTGAAATTCCTTGAAGCCGGTCCGTATACCCTTACCGTGATCGACGACAACGGTTGTCTGTACGACACCACTTTCATTGTAAAACAACCTGCTCAGCTGGTTGTAAACCGTGTGGTAACCGATGTTGCGTGTAACGGCGGATCAAGCGGAGCCATCGACATTACCCCGCAGGGTGGAGTAGCGCCGTACACCTTTGTATGGGAAGATGCGGGTACCAATGAAGACCGCACCGGACTGGCAAAAGGATCGTATACCGTAATTGTTACCGACAAAAACGGATGTTCGACTACTGCTACCATCGTAGTGAACCAAAGTACACCACTGAATGCTGTACTTACTCCTAAAGTCTTTGCAGGTGGAAACCACGTAAGCTGTGCAGGAATGACCGACGGCGAGATTGCACTCACTCCTTCGGGCGGAGTGTCGCCATACACTTACCAGTGGTCTACCGGCGCAACCACCAAGGATATTAAGAACCTTGGCGCAAATACTTACAGCGTAGACATCATCGACTTTAAAGGATGTATCTCGACTTTCAGTACTACATTGAAAGAACCTGCAGGAATGGTAAATACACTAACGGCTGCAACTTATGTGGGCGGATACAACATTACCTGTAATGGCCTTACCGACGGAGCAATAAACTTCACGGTAAGCGGAGGCAGTATGCCGTATAAGTATACTGTAAACAACGTGGCTGTAAACGCTTTCCCTCACACGGGAATTGCCGCCGGGAACTACGTGGTAAAAGCTACCGATGCCAACGGTTGTATCAGTCAGCAAAGCATCACCCTTACCCAGCCTCCTGTACTTAGCGTTACTTCTACAGCTAAGGTTTACCCGGGCGGTAAGAACGTATCGTGTTTTGGTGAAGACGACGGTGAAGTGGGTCTTGTGGCAAGCGGTGGAACACCAGCTTACAGCTACCTGTGGAGCAGCGGACAAACTACGCCGTTGCTTACCGGTCTGAAGGCGGGTTCTTACAGCACCAGGATTACAGATGCCAACGGATGTGTTACGAACGTGATCACAACGCTTACTGAACCGAATGCGCTTACCCTCGATCTGCAATTGTCGAATTACAACGGCGTAAACATCAGCTGTTCCGGTCTTGCCAACGGATCGATCTCATCAACCGTAACCGGTGGGACTTCTCCATACACGTACAACTGGAGCAACTCGACCAATGGAACAGGGTTAAGCAATATCGGCGCAGGTACTTACACAGTACTGGTTACCGATAACAACGGTTGTTCGATCAACAAAACAGCAGTAATGACCCAACCGGCGGTAATGGCCACCACCTTTACCACCTCGAATTACAACGGTTACGAGGTAAGCTGTTTTGGCGGAAGCAACGGTAACATCCAGTCGAATACTACAGGCGGAACCCAGCCTTACAGCATCGCGTGGAGCACTGGAGAATCCGGAACGGCGCTGGTAGGTAAACCGGCAGGCAGCTACACTGTGGTGTATACCGACGTGAACAATTGTAAGCGTACGGCATCCATCACACTCGATGCACCTACCGATATCGTGGTGAACCCGATCGTTTCGAACTTCAATGGATCGAACGTTTCGTGTAAGGGGTCTACAAACGGAAGCATTCTTATTGCACAAACCGGCGGACTGGCTCCGTTCAGCTACACGTGGGACGGTGGCTTGCCGCCAACCCAGTCGCAAAGCAACCTCGGTGCCGGCACCTATTCGGCAGTGGTGAAAGATGCCAACGGTTGTACCAAACCGGTTACCGTGTCTCTTACCGCACCTTCCGAAATGATCGTCAACACCCTGATGGTGGCCGACATCAAGTGTTTCGGAGGTCGTACAGGATCTTACAATGCAACCGTTACCGGTGGAACTGCACCTTACAGTTACAACTGGAAAGATGCTTCGGGAACTACCGTGAGCAACTCTTTCCAACCGGTAGGACTCAGCGCGGGAACGTATACCGTAACTGTTACCGATGCCAACGGTTGTAAGCAGAGCGTGGGGTCGAATACCCTGACCACACCGCCGCAGCTTACCGCCACACTGTTCCCGGTAAACGTAACCTGTAACGGAGACATCACCGGATCGGTGAGGGTCGCAGCATCAGGCGGAGTACCAGGGTATTCTTATCAGTGGGGCTCAGGCGGTCCGGCGGCAGATACCTACCCATCAGTAGGTGCAGGCCTGTATCAGGTGAGGATCAGGGATGCCAATAACTGTATCCTGGATACTACACAACGTATTACCGAACCGGCCCGACTGGTGATCAGCACCACCAGCTCGAACCTGGTAAGCTGTAACGGCATTGCCAACGGATTTATCCAGGCTTCGGTTACCGGCGGAACCGGCAATTACAAACTGAAGTGGAACACCGGAAGTACCTCGTCGCAGATCAGCAACCTGAAACCGGGCAGTTATACCTTAACGGTAACCGACGACAGTCTTTGCACAATGAGCAGAACCTTCCAGGTAGTATTGGTAAACACGCCTGATCCTGCATTCAGTTATACCGATCCGGCTTGTGGATCAGATACAGTTAACCTCGTGGTAAAACAAGTGGTTCCTGGCTCTGGTATTGCCATACTCAACGGAAACGCAACGGTCAGTTCGACCGATGGCAAAAACTTCCTGCTTACCGCCGGACAGTTTGGCAAAGTGGTGGTTGAGCGAAGCGCTTCGCTCCAGGGTTGTCGCGCATCGCAGGTAGACACCATCGTATTCCGTGAGATACCTGATGCGAATTACGAATCAAGTTACATCGGTACACTGAACGTGATCAATAACAAGATGCAGCTGATCAATACCAGCAAGCCTGTTTCTTACGGTAACGTGAGCTACGAATGGTTCCTCGATACTGCACTGGTGAATACGGCTCAAAGCTTCGAGCTGGTGTTCCCTGATACGATTGATGACAGCTATGATGTGTGCCTGAAAGCCACGACTACCGAAGGCTGTACCTACAATTACTGTCAGATCTACAACGTAGGAGGAAAAGCACTGATCTACGTACCGAACTCGTTTACGCCTGATGGCGACGGACTGAACGATACGTACAGCATTCCTCACCAGGGACTAAACCTGGCTAACTTCAGCTTCACGGTTTACGACCGCGGCGGACAGGTGATCTACCACACCAAAGACCCCGACTTCCAGTGGGACGGTATGGTGAAAACCCAGAGCGTAAGCACAGGAGTTTACATTTTTGAACTTACCTATACCTCTGATTTCGAAGAAGGCATTCAGAAAAAATCGGGAACGATCTTTATGTTCAGGTAATAGAATAGTGTATTTGATTGATGATAAAACCGCTCCGAAAGGGGCGGTTTTTTTGTTTGTAACCACGGAGGTACGGAGGTGATCGCGGAGGTGGGGAGCCCTGCGTTCTCTGTGATCACCTCTGCGCCTCTGCGGTTAAAAAAATCAGTACAGAAAGCCCACCTCCCCGGAAGATTTATCTACAAAATCTGTTTTTTCAGTAGCTTTTTTTTTATCGCCATTTAACCATCCGGTAAAACAGATTTGAACCATCCATTAGTAATGCAAATGACTGGTTTTACAAATGAAAATTACTTGCAGGTAAAGGTAACTCCTTGAAACACTTTAGTCTACAAGGTCAGGTTGTATAGCCGCGTTAGTAAATGACCCTTAGTTTTTATTAAAATTTATCTCTGAAAAAACACTCTCTGTCGAGTTAAATATTGTTTTAGTCAAAATCAAGGCAGCGCTAAAGGATTTGCAACGTTGGTAATTTGTAAATTTCTGCACCTCAGTTCAAAAGCAAATTAACACCAACACTAAAGGGTTGAATGACAACCCAACTGAATACTCTCGCGGATGAAAAGATTCTACCGGCTCCTATCCCTGGCCATTTGCGCTTTTCTTGTAAATGTGTCGCTCCTTGCCCAGAATAATTGTGCTACCGCCATTGCTGTTGGTGCACTTCCTTACAGTACTCCTGCCCATACTACTGCGTTTCCACCACTTTCTACCAACAAAGGTTTCACAACCTGTGGTAAAGTGAACGATTACAATTCTTCGGTTAAATGCGGTGGAACGGCACAAACCAGTGAAGATGCCGTATTTGCATTCACTCCGTCGCCAGGCGATGAATGTGTGACGATCACCCTTTCAGGTACCGGTCTGGGTAGTGCACCCAATCTGCTGGCTACTGCCTCGCTTTCAGTACTCGACGGTTGTCCCGACAACGCCACTACCAACTGTGTTTCCCAATTACTGAACACCGGAATGGCCAGTCTGGTAATAACAAACCTGGTACTCAACGCCGGACGTACCTATTACATCGTGATAGACGGAAGCGGCGCTTGTTTCGGTTACCGCCTCAACATCGCAAAAGGAGCTTGTCCGCCAATCCCGCCAACCGGTGGACCGGGAACCGACTGCGGAAATCCTCTTGAAGTTTCATTTCCTTATGAAAATGTACACGGAAGCACAGCGGGAATGGCCAACAATTACCCTGTAGGAACCGCCTGTATTGATGCCGGAAATGCCGGAGAAGATATTGTTTACCATTTTTCAGTTGCCGCGCCGACTTGTATCCGCTATAACGCTGCCAACATGAGCCGTTCAGGAACGTTGTACCTGATGAGCGGTTGTCCGGGCCAGGCGGGAACCAATTGTATACGAACCTCAGAATGCCAGGAACCAGATTGTTCAGGCAACATTGTAGAGGAAATGACCATTCCGGCCGGTGATTACTTCATTATCCTGAAAGGTAATTCTGTTATTGCGGCTCTTGAATTTGATCTTACCATTGATATCGGAAATGTGGACAACAACGTGGTTTGCGAAACCTGTAATGACGTTGAAAACTGTGTTCCATGTAAGAATGTTGGTTTTGAAAAATTGTCATTCGACGGATGGGTGGCCACCACCGGTTCTTATGCGAATCCTAAACTTACACCGGGACTGAACACCGGGGCATTAAACTTAAATACAACCCGACATACGCTGGTTACCAGGGGGCATGTTGATTATGCCGTTGGTCCTGCGCTTACTGTAGTGCCTCCAACCGGTAAGGATTACGCTATTCGCCTGGGTAACTACCTGTTTGATCAGAATAAACAAGTAGCAGGGGATGCCGAGACCATCAGCTACACCTTCGTAGTCGATTCGACCAATACCAACTTTGTATATTACTATGCTATCGTCCTGGAAGACAACGGTCACCCGGAGTCTCAACAACCTTATTTCGGTATTGATATAAAAACAAGCAGCGGTCGCACCATAACCTGCGGTAACTACGAAGTTCGTGCAGGTGCAGGAATCCCCGGGTTCAAAGATGCTCCCGCCCTCAATACTGTTCCGATCCGCTGGAAAGACTGGACCGCTGTGAACATTCCATTACTCGATTTTATCGGGGAGAGTGTT
>JAZKEZ010000134.1:7266-10963 GCA_040386675.1 Bacteroidota bacterium
ACTAAAGATTGCTCACAGGACGGTCACTTCGGATATGCATACCTTGATGCTGAGTGCCAGCCTCTGATCATTCAACGCGATAGTAACCTGTTGTGTAACCCTGATACCGTACATCTTAGCGCGCCTTCAGGATTTGCGGGATACCTGTGGAGCACCGGAGAAACTACCCAGTCTATCGATGCATCAAAAAAAGGAGTATACACCGTAACCTGCAGAACGGTTACCAATTGCGAGGTAAGACTGGCCATCGAGATCCTGTACGAAAAACCTCCAATTCCGAATTTTACCTGGAAATACGAGTGTAAGGATTCTACGATGACGTTTACTGATGCTTCGCAAGAACTGGAAGGAAACAAGATCACCAAATGGAAATGGTACTTTGGTGACGGAGATTCCTCATCGGTAAAGAATCCGGTACATAAATACACCTACAGCGACAGCATGAAAGTGGTATTGATCCTGGAAACCGCCGGAGGCTGCTCTGCAGATACCATGATCATTGTGCCGGTTGATGTGTATATGCCGCAAGGACCGATCAACGCACTCGACACCATAAAACTCTGCGAGAAGCAAACCCTGAACCTCTATGCCGACAGCATTCCGCTCTCGAAATACGAGTGGAAAGGTCCGTCAGGGTTTGGCAGTACTCAGATCAAACCGGTAAAAGTCAACATACTACCGAAAGACAGTGGCTGGTACCGCGTTAAAGTAGACATCCGTGACGGTTGCAAGATCCTGAACGATTCCACCTGGGTAGTAGTCGAACCGCTGAAAATCCCATTCATCACCCCGGATACCATTATCTGCCAGGGAGACACTGCTAAATTATACTGTGGAGGAGGGAAGACCTACCTCTGGACACCATCCGATTCGCTTTCATCGACCACAGCACCATTGATCCGTGCCTGGCCGGATCAGACCACGATGTATACCGTAAATATGTTCAATGATTTATGCCCGGATGAGGTCCGCCAGGTAGAAGTGCGCGTATTATCGGGTGTGGTCTCTATGCAGATGCCGGATACGCTGCGTTCATGTATCGGTGGCAGTATCCAGCTTCAGGCGTCGGTAAACGGCTTCGATGTGTTCCGCTGGAACGGTCCGAACGGCTACCAAAGCACCCAGAATCTTCCGCTCATCACCGGAATGAACACCTCAAAAACCGGTTACTACAAACTCAACTGCTCGATCAGCAATAACATTTGCCTTACCGGCTCAGACAGCACCTACCTGGATCTGTATCCCGATCCGGTGGTAACGATCTCGCCTCGTCCGGCAGTAATCTGCGCCGGAGATTCCATACAACTCACCGCAACCGGTGCGGTTTCATACGTGTGGACACCGAACCAGTTCATCAGCCGCCCCAACATCAGCAATCCGTGGTTCAAACCACCGGCAAGCCGGAAATATACAGTTGAAGGAACCAGTATCGACGGTTGCCTCGGCTATGACACCATCACCATTCGTGTAAATCCGCTGCCTGCACCTAACCTCGGTCCCGACAAGTATTTCTGTCTCGGTGATACAGGCTACGTTAAAATTGCCGGTACTTACGATTCGGTACTATGGTTCAACGGAGTTACGATCGACTCGGTAATGGTTACCACAGATACCACAGTAAGCATCACTGTATACCGGAACGGCTGCGTCGGCTATGATACCATGCGTGTGTTCTTCCAGGATCCGGGATTGTTTACCCTCGGACCAGATACACTACTCTGTGAAACCCAGGCTTACTACACCAATATCCAGCTCAATTCGGTCGACAGTACACTGTGGAACGACGGCGACAAAAATCTGAACCGCAACATAGACAGCGCCGGAACCTACAGCGTGATCATCTGGGCCGGACAATGTATCTATCGTGACACCATTGTGGTATTGTTTGATTCCATCCCAGTATTCAGTCTCGGACCGGATCAGACTGTATGTACCGGCACATCGGTTACGCTTTCAGCAATACCGGTGCCTGCCCACGGACTTCCAATGACTTATTCCTGGAGCACGGGTCCTGCTAATACAGGTCCATCCATCACCGTAAATGCTACAGGAAACTATTCAGCGACGATCAATTCATCAAGATGTACCTATACGGATAATGTAGTGGTTACGGTTGTGGTGCCGCAGATTCCGCAGCCTGGTCCCGACCAGAGCATTTGCCGCGGCGATTCGGCAACCTTCGTTTCCGAAGTAACCGGCGACGCTTACGTCTGGAACACATCGGCAACTACCCAGAGTATCACCGTGAAAAATGCGGCTACTTATATAGTAAGCATTGCCATCGGACCATGTGTTGTGCGCGATACCTTCCAGCTGCATGTGCAGATCCCGACACCGATCAACCTTGGACCGGACAGTACCCTTTGTGAAAATGAACGCATGCTGATCATCGGTCCGCTCAACTTCGATACCTATTCGTGGAGTTCAGGAGAGTCTACCCGGAACATCAGGGTAAGTGAATCGGGACTGTATACACTTACCGCCGTAAAAGGATTGTGTACCAGTACCGATGACATCCGGATCACGTTCGATACGATTCCTCATTTCACTATTGAGAATGATTCGATCTGTGAGAACAGCACAGCCGTATTTACCGCTCCGCTTACCGGCGATGCTTACCTGTGGAGCACCGGCGATATTACACCGTCCATTACCGTTTCGCAGGCAGATAACTACTGGCTCACTATCACCAACGGCAAATGTACCTTCACAGATACCGCCGAACTGGTGGTTGAACGCGCTCCGGCACTGAACATCGGTAACGATAGTATAGTCTGTGTAGGAACAGGAGTACGCTACGGACATTTCATCCCGGCTGCCAGGTACCTTTGGAATACCGAAGGCCAGGACACGACACCTTATATTGATGCAAAAGGCGACAAATCGAACCTGTATTCAGTAGTGGTAAAGTATCGTTTCTGCGAGATGCGCGATTCAGTGCGGCTCGTGGTGACCCAGATGCCGCAACCAGATCTTGGTCCCGACCGTTTGATCTGCGAAGGCACTTCGGTGAACCTGTTTGCCAATACTTTCGGAGAGCGTTTTGACTGGAATACACCGATCGTGAACGGAAGTTCAGCGACCGTATCGGAGGCAGGAATGTACAAAGTGATCATCACCAACGGACGATGCGAGAATTCCGACAGCGTTGTTGTACGTGTACAACCGAAGCACGAAGTGATCTTACCGCCCGACATCCAGATCTGCTCGAACGAGAAATACGACATTGTTCCCGTAACCGATTGCCAGGCGCCGATCTACGAGTGGAGCAACGGCGGGAGCGGGGAGAGCATCACGGTAAGAAAGAGCGGTACCTACACCCTTAAAGTATCCAATGGCGTTTGCGAGGCTATTGACGAAATTGTGGTAACTGTAGTTCCGCTTCCCGATGTGGAGCCGATCAACACCGTACTCTGTCCTGAAGACTCACTGCCGCTTGATCTTCCTGCAGCCTATAAGTATTATCATCAGTCGGATATGAGTCCGTTCACTGCAACCAACCTGTATCCTCAAATGGAGTACAACCTGTTTATTATAGACAGCAACGGTTGCCGCTGGACCACCCATTTCTGGGCGGAGCTGAATATGGACTGCGACCGGTCGATCTACATTCCGAACTCGTTTACACCAAACGGCGACGGCAAGAATGACCTGTTCAAAGTAGAGATCAACGATCTGAAATTCGTTGAAATGCGCA
>JAZKEZ010000134.1:10973-17711 GCA_040386675.1 Bacteroidota bacterium
GGTGGGGCCGCGAGATCTTCCAGACCAGTATGGTAGAACGTGGATGGAACGGTAAATACAAGGACGAAATTTGTAAGTCAGATATCTATCAGTGGAAGGTGATTTACGAAGATGCCTACCACAAACCCCGTACAAAATTCGGGCACGTCAACCTCTTGCGGTAGTCGTGCAGCTTAACGATAAAATGAGGGCGGTCATCGAAGATGGACGCCTTATTTTTTGGAGCAAGCCGGGGATGGATAAGTTTGTACTTCCCTGTAATCGGGAGAGTTAGCGATTTCGTCGGAGAAACACGACTGACTATCGGTCATTTATTAGTCGAAATCGGTTGCTTTTCTTAGCAACCAAGGGGTTGAGCGACCGTTAACTTAAATGAATGCTCCATTAAACGTGCGCCTATGGAAAACGCTTACCGCCTCTTCCTCATCCCTCTGTTGTTTTTCGTGTTGTTGAATAAAGCGCAGTCCCAGAATACCTGTGCCAATGCCCTCCCGGTCGCGGCCCTGCCGTACTCGACCCCGGCGCATACCGCTGCACAGAATAAAGGACTTACCACCTGTAACACAGTGAATGATTACACGTCTGCTATGGCGTGTGGAAGTCTTGTCATGAACGGCGAAGATGCCGTCTTCACCTTCACCCCCGATGAGGATACGAAATGTATCAACATCGGTCTCTACGGATCTGGTATCGGGACAACACCCAACCTCGCCGCTTCTGCCGCGCTGTTTATTTTCGACGGCTGTCCGAACGCCGCCGGAACCAGTTGCATCGCAAAAGAGATCAACAAAGGGAAATCCAACCTGTATCTATCGAACCTCAAACTTACCGCCGGTAAGCAGTACTACATTATGGTAGACGGGGGAACGGTAAACGGGACCAACTACCGGTGTTATCCTTACCAGTTAAAGATCGACAAAGGATCCTGCTCTGCTGCTGCGGGAAGTGATTGTGCCTCTGCACTCGAAATGTCCCTTCCGATGGTATCGGTTCCAGGCACTACAAGTATGATGAGCAACGATTACCCGGGCGGAACTTCCTGTATCTGGAATGGTAACGGTGAAGACGTGGTGTATCACCTGAACCTCCCGGTTGCCAAGTGCCTGAAATACCAGGTGGATGAAATGTCAGTCAATGGAGTATTGTACATCTTTAAAGGTTGTCCGGGAGCACCGGGAAGCGAATGCATCCGCTACTCGATGTGCCGCAAACCCGAATGCCGTTTTATTCTTGAAGAGATCACACTCGCTGCCGGTGATTACTATTTTGTATTCAAAAGCGACGACGCCAGCGACCTCAATTTCAAATTCACCGTTCAGTCGTTATCGCCGGATGATAAAGTAGCCTGCGAAACCTGCGACGACAAAGAAAACTGCGCTCCGTGCCTCAATGCCGGTTTTGAGAAAATGAACCTCGACGGATGGAAAGGCTTCTTCGGAACATTCGCCAATCCGAAACAAAATACCGGTTTCCGCACAGCGATCCCGAACGACGGTTTTTCACGTCATACGGTTACTACCCGCGGACACTACGACAGTCTGATCAAAACCCTTCCGGTAGTTCCTCCGGTGGGCGGCGACTTTGCCGTACGACTTGGAAACTGCAACAACAACGGACAATCAGAACAACTGGTGTACACCATCCAGGTGGATTCGAACAACACGAACTTCATTTACCAGTACGCGGTGATCTTCGAAGATCCCGAACACGACAAAGCCAACCAGCCGTCCTTCAGCATCGAAATGAAGATCGGGGATAAGGTGATCGAGTGCGCGGCGTTCAGTGAATATGCAAAGCCGGGTATCGAAGGATTCAAGAACGGGGGATTAAGTCCGGGGAACGACGGAACCGGTCCGGAAGCCTACAAACCCGGAACCGGTCCGGCGCAGATGTGGTATAAGGAATGGACCACCGTAAACATTCCGCTGCTCGACTTTATCGGCCAGACCGCTACCATTACGTTTACAACCAAAGATTGCAGTCAGCTGGGTCACTTTGGCTACGCCTACATTGATGCCCGATGCGAACGGATCGATGTATTGCTTGATACCAACCTTTACTGTAACAAAGACACCATCACCCTGCATGCACCAAACAGTTTTGCAAAATACAAATGGAGCACCGGCGAGACCACGCAGGACATCCAGGTAAGCAAATCCGGGAAATACACCGTAACCTGTACAACGGTTACCGGTTGCGTGATCCAGCTGAGCAACGAGATCAAGATCGAGAATCCGCCGATTCCTGGATTTACCTGGGAGTTCAACTGCAAAGATTCTGTGGTTACCTTCCACGATACTTCGGTTCCGAGAAACGGCATCAAGATCAACAAATGGGCCTGGAGCTTTGGCGATGGAGATTCTTCTTTCGTACAGCATCCTACCCACAAATACACAGTTAGCGGAAACTACAACGTTTCGCTGACCTTGTATACGGTGGGAGGTTGTACCAGCGATACCATGATCACGATTCCGATCGATGTGTTCATGCCACAGGGAAAACCGAATGCCCAGGATACCATAAGATTGTGTGAAAAGGAAACGCTGCGTCTTACTTCCGACAGTATCCCGCTCACCACCTACGAGTGGAAAGGTCCGAACGGCTTCAGCAGTACCGAAATGAACCCGGTAAAACCAAACGTAACGCTGGCAGACACCGGATGGTACCGACTGAAAGTGGTGGTGAAGGAATGCGTGGAGAGATTCGATTCCACCTACCTGATCGTGGAACCGCTGAAAAAACCGTTCATCACGCCCGACACGATCATTTGTCCGAAAGACACCGCCAGACTCTATTGCGGCGGCGGCGACTCTTACCTGTGGAGTCCCGGCCAATTCCTCAGTTCAACGACCAGCGCCAACCCGAAAGCCTATCCTTCCGTGACCACTGTTTTTTCGGTTACGATGTTCAACAACATTTGTCCCGATACCACATTGCGGGTGAAGGTAACCGTGCTCGACGCCGTTGTGGCGATGCAGATGCCCGATACACTCAGGGCCTGTATCAACGGGAACATCCAGCTCCAGGCAAGTACCAATGGATTCGATGTATTCAAATGGACCGGCCCGAACGGGTTTACCAGTACACAACAGCAACCGCAGATTGTGGGAATTACCCAGGCAAAAGTGGGATACTACCGCCTGAATTGCAGCATCAGCAACAACATTTGCTCTGTAGGCTCAGACAGTACCTGGGTAGATATGTATCCGGATCCGGTAGTTACCATTACCCGTCCGGCGAGCATTTGTCCCGGAGATTCGATCCAACTTACAGCCTCGGGTGCGGCAACTTACGTGTGGAGCCCGGCTACCGGCGTGAGCAGGACCAACATCGCCAACCCATACTTCAAACCAACAACTACAAGATTGTATACGATTGACGCGACCAGCATAAACGGCTGTAAGGGCAAAGACACCATTACCGTTGTTGTAAAACCGTTGCCGAAACCAAACCTTGGTCCCGACCTGGCCTTCTGTCTTGGTGATACGGCTTACATCAGAACCACGCAAAGTTTCGATTCATTGCGCTGGTCGGACATGAGTAACCGCGATTCGCTGATGATCGTAAACACCGGAACTTATGCGATACGGGTTTGGTCGAACGGATGTACCGCTACCGACAGCCTGAAAGCCTCGTTCCAGGATCCGGGAAGTTTCAGTCTGGGTCCCGATACTATTTTGTGTACCGGAACGGTGTACAACACCACCATCAACCTGGGCAATGTAGATTCGGTGCGCTGGAACGACAATGTGCGCACCCTGAACCGTGCAATTACTGTTTCAGGAACCTACAGCGTGAAGATCTATGCCGGGAAATGCGATTACTCAGATACCATTGTGGTGTCGTTTGATACGCCGGCAGTCATCAACCTCGGTCCCGACTCTGTAATCTGTTCCGGTGGAACGGTTACTTACAATGGTTATCACCCAAGAGCCGTCTCCTACAAGTGGAACACCGGCGATACCACTGCATCCATCACCGCAGGCAAGAGCGGAGATTATATCCTCACCATTAACTCGATCCGCTGTTCATTCAGTGATACGGTGAATTTGGTAGTGATCACACCTCCGTCGCTGAGCCTTGGTCCGGACCAGGCCGTTTGTGAAGGGGATACGGTAGATTTCAGTGCAAACACTACCGGCAACGGCATCATCTGGAACACCGGAGCTACCGTTCCTGCCATACGGGCATGGGTTACCGGCGACTACAGTGCGATCGTTACCTTCGGTCCGTGTACATTGTACGATACAGTGAACCTGTATGTTCAGCCGCACCGGAAATTTAAGCTCAGTGCCGACACCGTGTTGTGTGAGGACCAGTCGCTGACCGTTACCGGCCCCGATGGCTATGATACCTATCGCTGGAGCAGCGGGGAGACCACTAAAGACATCCAGCCGAAACAAACCGGGGATTACATTCTGACTACGGTTGAAGCACTGTGTACCAGTTACGATACCATCCACGTGCAGTTTGATACCATTCCTGATTTTGTGCTTCCGCCGGATCCAACGATTTGTAAAGGATCGACGGTGACCATCGACGGACCGGCAAATGCATCGAACTACCATTGGAGCAACGGCGCATCAGTCCGCTCGATCACTGTAGGAGACGAAGGCGTGTATTCGCTGACCATCGTAAACGGAACCTGCTCATATGTAGACGAGGTTGAGGTATTTGTGATCACTCCTCCGAACCTGTACATCGGTCCGGATAAAGAAGTGTGTATCGGTACCGGCGCAAGATTCGGAGAATACATCCCGACATCCACTTACCGCTGGAGTACCGGCGATACCACCGCATTTATCGACGACCAGAGAAAGCAGGGCTTGTACTCTGTGGTGGTAACCTACAAACAGGTATGCGAAATGCGCGATACTGCCGAGTTGATGGTAACGGCAATGCCCGAACCTGACCTCGGTGCCGACCAGCTGGTGTGTGAAGGAACTTCGGTGAACCTTTTCGCCAACACCTTCGGGAAGTTCACCTGGAATGCCAACTCTACGACCAATACCGCCACCGTTTACCAGGAAGGCACCTATTGGGTACACGTGACCAATGGAAGCTGCGAGAATTCAGATACCGTAAACATCAGGTTCCAGCCGTCACACCGCGTGTTGCTACCGCCGGATGTGAGACTGTGCAGCGGCGAGAAATACGACATTGTGCCGATCACCGACGCTAAAAAACCGATATATAAATGGAGCACCGGAGTGAGTTCACAGCACATCACCGTTTACAATGGCGGCGACTACGTGATCACAGTTGTTGACGGCGTTTGCGAAGCATTGGACACGATCCACATCACCGTAAATCCGTTGCCGGATGTGGAACCGATCAACGTGAAGATCTGTCCGGAAGATTCGCTGGCCTTCAGCCTTCCTGCCGATTACAAGTACTATTTCCAGGCCGATATGCGTCCGTTTACCACCCGTATGCTGTATCCTAAAATGGAATACAACCTGGTGGTGGAAGACAGCAACGGATGTAAGGGAACCACCCACATTACGGCAGAACTCGACCTGGATTGTGAACGCGACATCTACGTGCCGAATACCTTTACTCCAAACGGCGACGGCGACAACGATGTGTTCCGCGTGGTGGCTTACGGCCTGAAGCTTGAAGAACTCCTCATCTTCAACCGTTGGGGCGAACTGATCTTCCGTACCACCGATCCGGCAAAAGGCTGGGACGGTAATTACAAAGGGGAGATGTGTAAGACTGATGTGTATGAATGGAAGGTTACTTATACGAATAACTACCAGACCCGTAAAGTGGTGCTGGGACACGTGAACCTGTTGAAGTAATTGAGAGTGGAGAATTGAGAATTGAAAGTTAGTGATTGATATGAGCAGCGGATCCCGGAAGGGGTTCGCTGTTTTTTTTGGTTTTAACCGCAGAGGCACGGAGGAAGTCGCAGAGGCCGCAGGGCTTTTGTAGAAATTCTCTGTGATCCCCGTGCCTTCCTCCGTGCCTCTGCGGTTAAGAAAAAAATAACTGATTAAACATTTGTTTAATAATTAAACATTCGTTTAAATTTGCGGCATGGAAGAAAAACCTCTACCCGCATACACCGAAAAGCAGCAGCAGATCATCTCTGCAGCCGAGCGGCTGTTTGCCTCAAAAGGGTTTGATGGTACTTCGGTGCGCGAAATTGCACAGGAAGCAGGTGTAAACCTGGCCATGATCTCCTATTATTTCGGCTCAAAGGAAAAACTGCTCGAAGCCATCTTCGACGAGCGGATCATTTATTTCCGTACCGAACTCGAGAGTGTGATCAACGATCCTAAGATCGAACCACTCAAGAAAGTGTACCAGCTTTTGGATAAACTGGTCGACAGAAATTTTGAAAGATCCTGCTTTCATCGGATCATGATCCGGGAACAGATCGACAGTCCGAACAAGAATGAGTTTATCCAGAAGATGATCCTTGAGTCTAAAAAGCGAACCCAGGAACTGGTGAAAAAGATCATTCACGAGGGACAGGAAAAGGGAGTGTTCAAGAAAAACATCGACATCTCACTAATGATGATGACCCTGTTCGGCACCATCAACCAAATGACCACCACACAACATTTTTACCAGGAGATAAACGGGCTTCAGCACCTTACCACCGAAGAATTACAAACCCGGCTGAAGAAAAAATTACGCATCCACATCAAAACACTATTCAAAGCAATTTTAACGAATGAAAACTAGTATTCTCAACGGGTTGTTTTTGCTTCTGCTGGCTTTTCCCTT
>JAZKEZ010000135.1:0-4340 GCA_040386675.1 Bacteroidota bacterium
TTTCTTTCGTTCTTTCTTTCCAAAAGAAAGGACAGCAACAAACTAAGCGACAAACCAGAGAAAATCCCGATCATTGTCTTACAACAAAAACCTCATGAACCGCCTCGCCATCCTGCTCCTCACCACCACCCTCCTCACCGCCTGCAATACCCCAACCTCCCAACCTATGCCCGATTCAACCGCTCTGACAACCGACCATTCATCGGGCTACGCCGAAGTAAACGGTATGAAGATGTACTACGAAATTCACGGCACCGGAGAACCTTTGGTACTGATCCATGGCGGAGGATCGACCATTGAAACCAGCTTCGGACGGATCATTCCGCTTCTTGCGAAAGACCATAAAGTAATTGCCGTTGAACTTCAGGCACATGGCCGGACCGGGGACCGTAACCAGGACCTGTCGTTCGAACAGGATGCCGATGATGTTGCAGCGCTTCTTAACACGCTGAATATCAACAAAGCCGACTTTTTCGGATTCAGCAACGGCAGTACCACGACCCTGCAGATCGCCATTCGTCACCCTGAATTGGTAAATCGCATGGTACTCGGCTCTGCGCTTGCCAAACGCAACGGAGTTCCCGGGCAGTTCTGGGACTTTATGGCGAATGCTTGCCTTGACAACATGCCGCAGCCACTCAAAGATGCCTACAAACAAGTCGCTGCCGATTCGGCCGGACTACAGGTAATGCACGACAGGGATGCGAAACGAATGGTGAATTTCAAAGACATTCCCGATGATCAGCTTAAAACCATCCAGGTTCCTGCGCTAATTATCGTTGGCGACAAAGATGTAATTACGGTACCTCATGCCGAAGAAATGCACAGGTTGATGGCAAATTCACAACTGGCCGTTATTCCCGGTGCACATGGCGAATACATGGGCGAGATCACTACCGTGCAGGACAGTACGGTAATTGCAAACACAGCAAAACTGATCACCGGTTTTCTTGACAGCAAAAAATAGATGCCTCCTTTTATTCTCGACCTTAAACACACCTCCAAATCCAATCTGCCCTTCGTTGGCGGCAAAGGTGCCAACCTCGGCGAACTCATGCAGGTGGAAAGTATTCGCGTTCCGGACGGTTTTTGTGTGACCACGCAGGCTTTTGAACACACCCTTGATCACATCCCCGGAATCCGCGAATCCATCGGTGAACTGGCCGCTGTTAAACCCACAGACCGCAGCCGGATTGCCGAACTCACTGCCAAGATCCGCACCGCCATAACCACAGCGGTCATTCCACAGGAAATTGCCGGTCAGATCACCGACCGGTTATCGGTTTTTGACGAAAACACCGATTTTGCCATCCGCTCAAGTGCAACCGCCGAGGACCTGCCCACAGCCTCGTTCGCCGGTCAGCAGGATTCGTACCTCAACATAATCGGAACAGCATCTGTTCTTGCACACATCAGTAAATGCCAGGCATCGCTGTTTACCGAAAGAGCCGTGATCTACCGGATGCAAAACGGGTTCGATCACCATGCGGTAAATCTTTCGGTGATCGTGCAGCAAATGGTATTTCCGGAAATATCCGGTGTCTTGTTTACCGCCGATCCTGTTTCCGGCAACCGAAACTCCACGATGATAGAGGCCAGCTTCGGATTGGGTGAGGCACTGGTTGCTGGATTGGTGGATGTCGATCAGTTCACCGTTCGGGCAGGCCACATCACCGACAAAAAGATCGCTGCCAAAAAACTGGCGATCCTTCCTGCTCTGGCTGGTGGCACCGAACACCGGGAAGTTGCGGTTTCTCGTCGGCACGACCCATCGCTTACCGACACACAGATTCTTCAACTTGACCAACTTGGCCGGACCATTGCGACACATTTCGGATCGCCGCAGGATGTTGAATGGTGCCTGGCGGATGATGTGTTTTATGTCGTTCAAAGCCGCCCCATCACCACGCTGTTCCCGGTTCCTGAAGTCAATGACAGCGAAAACCATGTGTACGTCTCGGTGGGTCACCAGCAAATGATGACGGATGCCATGACCCCGATGGGACTCTCGTTTTTCCTGATGATCACCCGCGCACCGATGCGTACCGCCGGCGGAAGGTTGTTTGTCGACATCAGTAAACAACTTTCATCAACAACCGGCAGAAAAGCTGTGATCGAAGGCCTCGGAAAATCGGATCCACTGATAAAAGATGCTCTGCTTCACCTGTTTGAACATAGCGATTTTATACCTATCGCAGCTGAAACAGATACTCCGACAACTGCATTCCCTTCGACTCCGCCAATCCCTTCCCCGCCCGATCCCGCAATCGTTACCGAATTGATTGAAGCGCAATACCAATCCTTAGCCCGACTGAAGGAAGAAATCAGTAAATTCAGCGGAACTGCCTTGCTTGATTTCATTGCGGAAGACCTCGGAGAATTAAAAAAACTCCTGTTCGATCCGCGCAATATGGCAGCCATTCTTGCCGGAATGAATGCCGCCTTCTGGCTCAATGAGAAAATGGCTGAATGGCTTGGCGAGAAAAATGTGGCTGATGTTCTTTCACAATCCGCAGAACACAATATCACTGCTCAAATGGGCCTTGATCTGATGGATGTGGCGGATACCGTGCGTCCTTACCCCGACCTCATTCACCATTTATCAACCACTACTAACGATGATTTCCGTGAAGGATTAACCCGTTTTGAAGGCGGACAGGAAGTGCTCGATGCGGTAAATGCTTACCTGCACAAGTACGGAATGCGCTGCGCCGGTGAGATCGACATTTCGCGTACCCGATGGAGCGAGAAACCAGCCATACTATTGCCGCTGATCCTGACCAACCTCAACACTTTTGAAACGGATGAGGCCGACCGGAAATTCGAAAACGGACGATTACAGGCACTGCAAAAGAAACAGGAACTGCTGGACCGCCTTTTATCATTGCCCGATGGCAAAGAAAAAGCGCGTGAAACCAACGAGATGATCGATACACTGAGAGCGTTCAGCGGCTACCGTGAATTCCCGAAATATGGCATCGTAAGCCGTTACCTCATCTACAAAGAGGCACTTTTGAAAGAGGCCGGACAGCTTGTTGCTTCAGGGATTATACCCGAAGAAAACGACCTCTGGTTCTTATCTTTTGAAGAATTGAAGGCGGTAATACGCACCCAAAAAGCCGACGGAGCACTTGTCCGCAAGCGCAAAGAAGACTTCCGGATATTCCGGAAACTTACACCACCACGCGTGCTGACCTCAGAAGGCGAAAGCATTCAAGGAAACTACAAGCGGGCCGGTCTTCCTGTGGGTGCCCTCGCAGGACTGGCGGTTTCATCAGGAACTGTTGAAGGCCGTGCCCGGGTGATTCTCAACATCGAAGACGCACGGATTGAGCCGGGCGACATACTCGTGACCACTTTTACCGACCCCAGCTGGACGCCACTGTTCGTTGCGGTAAAAGCACTCGTTACCGAAGTCGGCGGACTCATGACCCACGGCGCCGTTATTGCCCGCGAATACGGATTGCCTGCCGTTGTTGGCGTTGAGAATGCCACGAGGCGGATCAAAGACGGTGACAGGATACGGGTGAACGGAACGGAGGGGTATGTTGAATTGCTGTACGTTTAATTTTCATAATTTTGTACGTATAACTTAGCGGTATGGATACTAAACTCACCTTAAAGCTTGATCAACACATCATAGAAAAAGCCAAATTGTATGCGGCAGACAAAAAACTTAGTTTATCCAGGCTGATCGAGAATTACCTGAATGTGCTTACTTCCGGCAATGTGGATAAAACCATTGAAGTAACTCCGTTTATCAACAGTTTGAAAACCGGCGTACAAATTCCGGCTGACCTTGATTACAAAAAGGAATACGCGGATTTTCTTTCCAAAAAACACCAATGAGCAGGCGGGTTTACATAGACACCAACATTATGCTGGATCTTCTTGGCGAACGCGAACCGTTTTATTTACCTGCTGCGCGGCTGTTCTCTCTGGCCGATCAACAGAAGCTGATCCTGGTGTGTTCCCCGCTTTCATTTGCTACAGTAAGTTATTTCCTGACAAAGTTTGAAAACCCGGCCATTGCAAAAGACAAACTCCGCAGATTTAAGATCATCATAACCGTTTGCAGGATTGATGAGGCAATAGTGGATAAAAGTCTGAATTCGGATTTTACGGATTTTGAAGACGCCTTGCACTATTTCACAGCGGTAGATTCTAAATGCGAAGTGATCATTACGCGTAACGCAAAGGATTTTAAAAATTCTGCCCTCCCTGTGATGAGTGCCGAGGAATTTTTAGAGAGCCTGGAGTAATGTTACCCTGCCTGTTCTACAAGTTCGATGATACGTTGTTTGTCATTGTTACTTTTTTATAAAAAGTAACGCAAAAAC
>JAZKEZ010000136.1:0-5551 GCA_040386675.1 Bacteroidota bacterium
TTTTGGTTACTTTTGCGCCATGCAAGCGGAAACCATTACCTCAACCATCCTGGTGCTTGATGATCAGAGAATGATCGGCAAAGTAATCGAGCACCAGTTCAAAACAGACTTCAACGTCGAGTTCTTTACCGAAGGTCTGGCGGCCATGACCTGGCTCGAAGAAGGCAACATTCCTGCTGCCATGATCATCGACCTGTACATTCCCGAAATGGATGGATTCGAGTTTATCGAAAAGGTGAAACAAATGCCTTTCCTGAGGAATATTCCGTTGATCGTATTGTCTTCGGAAACCAGTTCATCTGTAAAGATCGCTGTACTAAAAGCCGGTGCCGATGATTTCCTTTCCAAGCCCTTCCATCCGGAAGAATTGCTGATCCGCCTGGGCAAACTGCTTCGTGTGTAACATGAGGGCACCAAATCCCAAAGAACTTTACCGCCACTACAAAGGAGGATTGTACCTCGTTGAAGACCTGGTGACGCATTCTGAAGACGAAAGCACGATGGTGCTGTACCGCAGCCTCAGAGCCAACGGTAGGTTGTTCGTGCGGCCACTGAGCATGTGGTTTGAACTGATCCCGGAACTTGGAGTGGAGCGGTTTACCAAAGTAGAAGACTAAGGTCGGTCAGACTTTACATTCCTGCTCCTTACATTCTTCGCCGCTTTCAATTTCTATCGTGGCGTGAGCAATGTTGTAGTGTTCCAACTCGTGTTTCAACGTCTTTTTAAGCCTGATCACATCTTCCGATCCGGTTTCCGGCTGAACCACCACGTGCGCTGTCATTGCATTTCGAGTGGTACTGACCGCCCAGACGTGAATGTGGTGGATGTCCTGTATCCCGGGAACGGCCAGTGCGATCTCGCGGATCTTTTGCAGTTCGACGCCCTCTGGAACCGCGTCAATGCTGAGTACCAGGCTTTGTTTGAGTAATCCCCACGAGCTCCATACGATCACCACTACGATCACGAGGCTCATCGCCGGATCGATCCAGTTCAGTGCGGTATACGACTGGATCACACCGCCGATGACCACGGCCAGTGAAACAAGTGCATCGGCGAGCAAATGCAGGTAAGCGCCTTTCACATTCAGGTCTTTGTCTTTCCCGGAACGGAACAACAAGGCCGATCCGCCGTTGACCAGAATCCCGATAAAGGCCACAATAGCAATGGTATTGCCTTCTGTCGCAGAAGGGTGGCTAAATCGCCCGATCGCTTCGTAGGCAATAATGCCCACAGCAATCAGTAATAATACGGCATTCAGCAGCGACACCAAGATCGTGGTTTTGCCGTATCCGTAAGTAAAGCGACCTGAAGTCGCCATTCTCGATAAGCGGAAGGCCAGCAGGGCCAGCAACAGCGAAGCCACATCTCCCAGGTTATGGCCGGCATCACTCAGCAGCGATAACGAATCCGTAGAAAAACCTGCAATCGCCTCCGCCAGTACAAACGAAAGGTTCAGCACGATCCCAAGCATAAATGCCCTTCCGGTTACCGCCGGCAATTCATGGTGATCGTGATGATGCGAATGGTTGTGCATGGTCCGAATATATGAAATTCGCTGGTCGAAGATATAGCACTTCACCTGCCGAAGTTGGTAGTTGAGCTTGCCGAAGCTGGTGGCTGAGCTTGTCGAAGTTGGTGGCTGAGCTTGTCGAAATTGGTGGCTGAGCTTGTCGAAGCCCCGATTTCGACAAGCTCAATCTCCACCACCCCAACAGGAACAATATTTGTCTCCGTCTCACCCAAACAACATCTACTACTATGAAAAAAACAATTGTATTTGTCCACGGGATGTTCCAGACCAATAAGAGCTGGGAAAAGTGGGTTAACTTCTTCAACGAAAAAGGATTTCACTGTATGGCTCCGGCCTGGCCGCTGCACGAAGGCGAACCCTCTGCACTGCGCAACAATCCTCCTGCCGATCTTGGCGATCTGAGACTGAACGACGTGGTGGCCCACATCGAACAACTGGTTACCGGACTTCCTGAACGACCCATCGTGATCGGGCACTCGGTTGGCGGACTCATTGTTCAGCTATTGGCCAACAAAGACCTCATCAGCCTTGGGGTTCCGATCAATTCAGTTGCTCCGAATGCCATGCTTTCGTTCGACTGGGATTTCTTTAAAAACAGTGTAAAGATTGCCAACCCATTTAAAGGCGATGAGCCGTTTGAAATGAATGCAGAAGGCTTTCACGATGCGTTTGCCAACACCTTAAGCAAAGAAGAAGCCGCAGCAGAATTTGAGAAAAGCGCCGTTCACGACAGTCGCAACGTATTGAGAGACTGTATGATGGAATACGGTCACGTAGACCTTGAAAAGCAACACGCGCCGCTATTGTTTATCTCAGGCCACGAAGACCACATTATTCCTTACGAGCTGGTAGAGAAAAATTCAAAAGCGTATGACGAAAATAGCGGGATCAGCGATTACAAAGACTTTGAAGGCCGCAGTCACTACATCTGCGCCGAACCGGGCTGGGAAGAAGTGGCGACTCACGTATATAATTGGATCCAAAGCCAATCTAATAATATGTAAATGGGTAAATGGGAAAATTTGCAAATGTGTGAATGTGGGAATGTGCAGATGTGGGAGCCTTCATTTGCATATTTTCACATTCTCACATTCTCACATTTGCACATTTCCTCATTTGCAAATTTTCCGATTCTCAAATTTCCCCATTACTCAACTGCTTCAACTGCTCCCGGATATTCCCCGATGGGCGTTCTGCATTCGCTGAAACAATTTTTCCCTGTGGATCAATGATCACGTATCTCGGAATACTCGCCAGGTTGTAGGCAGAAATTACCGCGTCTTTTTCGGCAAACCACTGGATGCCAGTCATCTTTTTAAGGCGTACGATCCTCGCCCAGGTATCCAGTTCCTCATCCAGCGAAACACTGATCACCACGATACTGTCTTTCTTCAGATCGGCGGTCAGTTTTTCAAGAAAAGGAATCTCATCGCGGCAGGGTTTGCACCAGGTCGCCCAGAAATCAAGGTAAATGTACTTTCCTCGGTATGCACTTAGTTTTATAGAATCACCGGCCATGGTCACCGCCCGGATCTCGGGAGATTGCTCGCCGTTTTGCAGCGCTTCCCATTTTTTGTAATCGGCTTCCAGTTCCTGTCTGCGGATGGGATCAGATACAGTCTGGATATATTCGGTCAGTTCTTTCTCCGCGCCTTCAATTCCGTTGGTCTGCAGGAATTTCTGCACCCACTTGTATTTTACTTCATCCACTACCGGTTTGTTGGTAATGTTTTTCTCAATAGTGTTGAATTCCAGGGTCATGCGTTCCAGGTTGCTCATGCTCACCTCATCAATTCCCTGGTTCGCTTCTTTTTTCTTGATGTCGATGAAGTAATCGAGCATGCCGAGGTATTCGTCGAGCACCAGCAGTCGTGCATTATTCGGGTCGATTTCCTTGCGGTATTCCAGCATTTTTGCAGACGGCGTATATTCTGCCTGCTCGGTAAACAATGGGAAGTACAGTTCATGTTCCATATACCGGTTGATCCACTTGGTCTTGATCAGCGATTCCTCCAGATAGGTAAATTCTTCGGCAACGTTGCTTACAAAGGTTTTGCGGCTTTCGGTAAACAACTGCTCCCTGATTTTTCTCAGGCTGTCGTTTACCGGGATAAAATCTTCTTCACCCGCGGTATACAGGTTGTTTTCAAGGTCGAGTTGCTGCTCATCAAACAACCTCCGGTCGTCTACGTATTCATTTTCGAATTGAAGTGATCCCGCAAATTTGGTCACCGGATCTTCCATACCGGCATCAAAACTCAGTTGCAGGTCGTTTGCAGGAGCTCCGAATACCTGGAAGAATTTTTCGCCGTATTGCAGTTCCATGTAAGTGCCTTGCGAGAAGGGGAGCTCGGCGTAATACTTACCGCTGTCCAGGAAAAAAGTATCCAGTCGCTCACCGTAGCGCGCCAGGATGTATTCTTCGCCGGCATTGCTGACAGTAATCTTCAGGGTGAAAACGGTTTTCGGTGTTACCTTCCGCTGACAGGCTGTAAAAGCAACGACAATCAGTGCGGCGAGGATAAACGGGAGTTTTTTCATGTTGGCCGCAAAGTTCGGAAAAAACAAAGGATTGTGAGGAACGGAGCTGAAACTCTGGATCAAATTGTATTTTTGTCACATCAAACAGATGAAGAATTTCGTAAAACACCTGTGGGCACTGCTTTTCCTGGCGATCATGTTTTTCCAGATCACCGGCGCGACCCTGCACTTTTACGATCAGTCTTCGTGCAACGGCTCTACAGCGCACCATGAAGACAGCTCTGTTTCCCCAAACGACCACTGTAAGATCTGCGACAACCTCAGTTTGCTGCACACCAGCTACGAGTTTACGCCGGCTTACACGTTTACCGCACCTTTCCTGGCTCCGGCCGAAACGTACATCACCAAAACCAGTGCAGCAACTACATCTGCAACCGGCAATTTCGGTCAGCGCGGTCCGCCTGCTTTCGGTTCCGGCTTTACAGCCTGATGGTCCCTCGTTCAGCACTTCCTGCTGAACCGCCATCCCATTTCTCTAAAAATTTCTGATTCATTAACCAGTAATCCTGGCTGATATGAAATACCTCATACTGGTGCTGATCGCCTCATTGATAGCAATGACCGGCATCGCACAGGAAAACGGTTGTACCTTTTCGATAAAAGGAACTGTAACCGACGTTCAGACCGGCGAAAGTCTGGACTACGCCAATGTGTTCATTGCAGAAACCCAATCAGGCGCAGTGACCAACGATTCCGGGAAGTTTGTGCTTGCCGGACTGTGTCCGGGAACCTACACGCTTCGTATCGAACACATCGGTTGTCATACCACCACCAAAAAAGTGACCCTTGCGGATAACAACGCAGAGATCCGCATCGCACTCGACCATAGTGCCCACGACCTGGGCGAGGTTGAGGTGGCAGCCCATCGCGAGGAACGTCCGGTTGGCCGTGAAACGCAGGTAATGGAAGGCATTGCGCTCAAAAAATACCAGGGCGAAAACTTGGGAAATATGCTGGCTAACCTGAGCGGTGTAAACGTGATCCAAACCGGTGCGACCATCGCAAAACCCGTCATTCACGGCATGCACAGCAACCGCGTACTCATCCTTAACAACGGGATTAGGCAGGAAGGCCAGCAGTGGGGAGCCGAACACGCACCCGAGATCGATCCGTTCATTGCCCGTAAACTCACCGTGATCAAAGGAGCGAATACCATTAAATACGGCGCCGATGCCATCGCAGGAGTGATCCTGGTGGAACCCGGCCAGCTTCCCGATTCTACGGGCATCGGGGCAGAAATAAGCACCGGTGGCTCATCAAACGGCCGATCGGGCTTTTTGTCTGCATTGCTCGAAGGGCAGTTGAAAGAAGTCAGGAACTTAAAATTCCGCATCCAGGGCACGCTGAAGAAAGCCGGGAACCTCAACACTCCGGATTATTACCTGGAGAATACGGGCCTATCCGAAAAGAACTTTTCTACTGCGTTGTCCTACGACTTCAAACAACTGCACACAGAGCTGTTTTACAGCCAGTTCAAT
>JAZKEZ010000137.1:0-216 GCA_040386675.1 Bacteroidota bacterium
CCTTTACCAATCGCCTGGAAACCCATCTTCAGGATAAACTGGACGAACGATCACTGAAGTTCATGGAGCGTATCCATGTGGCCACAGACCGTATGTTCATCATGATCGACGGTGTGCTGATGTACTCCACCATTAATGAAGGAAGACAGAAACCAGGTCCCGTAGATCTGAACGAAGTGCTGAAAAGCATTGAAACGGACCTCGAGGTTGCCCTGC
>JAZKEZ010000137.1:226-34460 GCA_040386675.1 Bacteroidota bacterium
AACCTCGGGTTCGCTTGAGTACGCCGGACTTCCTGTGGTACAGGGCGCGCAGGTGCTGTTGTACCAGCTGTTTTACAACCTCATCAACAATTCAATAAAATTTGCGAAACCGGATGTTCCGCCGCGGATAACGCTCTCGTCAGAGCTCATCACCTCGGATAACACGGTGGTTGCCCGGATCGCCCTCAGTGATAACGGGATCGGTTTCAACCAGGGTTATGCTGAGCAGATCTTCGAAACGTTTACCCGGCTCAATCCGAAAGACAAGTATGAAGGTACCGGTTTAGGCCTGGCGCTCTGCAAGAAAATAGTGGAGCGGCACAACGGCACGATCACCGCGAAAAGTGAAGACAACAGCGGGGCCACATTCAGTATCACCCTGCCGCTGGAGCAAAAGGAAAAAGACATTTGAATGGAAAAGAAGATTATTCTACTGGCAGACGACGACAGCGATGACCGCGATATGTTTTGCGAAGCCCTTTCGGACATTGATCACTCGATCAGTTGTCAATGCTCCATTAACGGAGCAGAAGCGCTGAAGGCGCTGAAGGACTTTGAAACCTTGCCGAAGCTGGTCTTCCTGGACCTGAACATGCCAGTCATGAACGGATGGGAATGCCTCGAACTGCTGCAGCAGGACAGTGCCTACAGCGACATTCCTGTTATCATGATCTCTACTTCCTCGCACCAGAAAGACATTAACAAGGCTTTTAAGCAAGGAGCACAGGGTTACCTGGTAAAGCCCAATAATTTCAATGATCTTACCAGGATACTGCGGGAGATCACGGCTAACATGGATGGCGAACTGAACACCGCGCTTCGTACACTCGCAACCTCCTGGTCGGGGAATATTTTTGCGACGGAGACCAAGGCCGAGTAATAATCAGCTATCGCAATCCTGACCGATCACATGGATGGCCCCACTTTTGAGTTAAGCGCTGTTAGTTATTCTTATTTTTCAGTTTCCAGCTTAATCACAAAAGCATTTACTTTGCCCCTTAATAACCCCAATACCACTATGCGTTCATCATTGGTTATCCTTCTTACCAGCCTATCTGTCAGTGGTTTCTGTCAGAACCTGGTACTAAATCCCTTTTTTATTCCTACTAAAGAGCCAAGAACCGAAGATCAGCTTTACCTGGTTCCAGGTTATAGCAATGCGAATAAAGGAACTACAGATCTTTACAGCCGTTTCGCCAACAAATACGAGGTTGGAATTCCACAAAACTTTACAGGTTGGCAGGAAATCAGCGGGTCTGATCACTACGCCGGTATCATCGCCTATTACGGCGACCAGACTTACGCCAAAGAAGGCGGCAGCATACTGGGTTACGGTAAATACTCTGAGTACTTGCAGGTAGAGTTGAGAGAGCCGTTGAAAGCCGGTCATAAATACCGTGTAAGCTTCGATGCTTCACTTTCCGAAAACAGCGCCTATGCCTCTACTCTAGGTTTATTCGTCAGCGCCAATAAGATCATGGACCAAGGCAACCAGATGCTGCAGTTCACTCCGCAGATCGAGTCTTCAACCATTCTTACTGATAAAGTAACCTGGACCAAAACCTCAGGGATCTATACCGCTGCCGGTGGTGAGAAATTCGTGGTGATCGGACGTTACACCCAGGCACTTAAGCAGGTGGTGGCCAACGATGCTCCGAATAACCTGCGTGCTTATTACTACCTGAGTAACGTAGTAGTTGAAGATAATGAAGAAGTTGCACTGTCAACCAACCCGATGCCAAGTCAACCGAAAATGGGAGAGCCTGAAGTAGATCTTTCAAACTTCAGCTGGCCGACCCTAAACTTCGAAACCAACCGCAACGCCATTGAGGTAATGGGTTACGAAGACCTGAACAAACTGAGTGCATGGATGAAAGCTAATCCTTCAGCCCGCATCAGCATCGAAGGTCATACTGATAAAGTAGGAAATGCAGCATACAACCTTTCGCTTTCGAACAGCCGTGCACATGCTGCGAAAAAATACCTGATCTCTAAAGGAATCGATGCGGCCCGTATGGAAACTAAAGGCACCGGTTTCCGCAATCTTGCAGAACCATCCGGCCCGGCCAATAACCTGAAAAACCGTCGTGTGACCATCACTCTGATCAGCAAATAACTGGTTTGGGTTAAAAGGTTAAAGTTTAAAAGTTTAATGCTTAAGGGGTTAATAGGTTAAAGAGTAAATCTCTGAACCTGTTAACCCCTTAAACTTTTAACCCTTTAACCTCTTAACCTTTAAAGATCACTTCCACATTCGCCACATCGCCCTGAATAGGCGGGGAGATCTTGCGGACAATCAAAGTGACCTCAAACAGGTTTTTAAGCTCGTTTTTCATGCGGTCAAGTATACGCTGACCCACATGCTCGATCAGCTTGCTGCGGATCGCCATTTCGTCCTGCACGATCTTCGCGACGTCGCAGTAATCTATGGTAAGGTTGAGGTCGTCTTTCCGGGCAGCTTCAGTGAAATCGGTGATCATCTGCACATCTACCACATAGTTCCCGCCAATACGGCCCTCTTCTTCAAGACAGCCGTGGAAACCGTAGCATTTTATGCCGTTTACATTGATCTGGTGCTTCATCCCAGTGTACTGATGCCGTTGGTCATTCTCGAAATCGTTTCGTCCTTACCGAGCAATTCTGCAATGTGAAACATATTTGGCCCCATTCCCTGGCCGGTAAGCAGCAGGCGGAACAATGGCAGTACGGCGCCCATTCCAAGTTGCTTGGCTTCCAGGAACGATTTGAAGGCTCCTTCGATCGAAGCAGCATCAAAAGTTGCCAGCGCCGAAAGTTGGTCTTTCCATTCGCCGAGAATAGCGGCACTTTCAGGCTTCCACTTTTTTTGAACGGTTTGCTCATCGTACTGCTGTGGCGCAACAAACAGGTAATCTGCCTCAAGAAGTTCTTCTACAAAATTTGCACGCTCCTTGGTCAGCGCAACTACCTTCTCCAAGTGATCTACAGAGGTAGTGTATCCTTTTGCAGTGGCATAGACCATCGCTCTTTCAGCCAGGTCGCGGTCAGAATGCTGACGCAGGTATTGCTGGTTGAACCACTTTGTTTTCTCAGGGTCAAACTTCGCTCCTGATTTACTTACGCGTTCCAGTGAAAACTCACTGATCAGTTCGTCCATGGTAAACAATTCCTGGTTACCGCTGCTGTGCCAGCCAAGCAGCGCCAGCATATTGATAAAAGACTCAGGGAAATATCCTTTTTCGCGGTACCCGCTCGATTTTTCGCCGGTTGCAGGATCAGTCCAGTTTAGCGGGAACACCGGGAAACCAAGACGGTCGCCGTCGCGCTTACTTAGCTTACCATTTCCGTCGGGCTTAAGCAACAACGGAAGGTGAGCGAACTCAGGCATAACATCTTCCCAGCCCAGGTAACGGTAGAGCAACACGTGCAACGGTGCGGATGGTAACCATTCTTCACCACGGATTACGTGACTGATTTTCATCAGGTAATCGTCTACAATATTGGCGAGGTGATAGGTCGGCATTCCGTCGCTTTTGAACAACACCTTGTCGTCCAGTTCATTGCTGTTTACCACAACCCATCCCCGGATAATGTCTTTCACACGCACTTCTTCATTGCGCGGAATTTTAATGCGGATCACATAAGGCTCTCCGGCATCCAGTCTTTTCTGAACCTCATCAGCAGGAAGACTCAGCGAGTTCTTCATGTTCTGGCGGGTTACTGCGTTGTACGATGAAGACTTGGCTTTCGCGGCTTCCAGTCGGGTGCGCATTTCCTCAAGTTCTTCAGAAGTGTCGAATGCATAATACGCATGACCCGATTCAATCAGTCCCAATGCATAGTCGCGGTAAACACCGGCTTCCTTACGCGCACTCTGGCGGTAAGGTGCATGAGGGCCTTCTCCGAAACCTACGCCTTCAACCGGCTCAATGCCACACCATTTCAATGCCTCGATGATGTAGTCTTCAGCACCGGGAACGTAACGGGTTTGATCGGTATCTTCAATACGGAGGATAAAATCTCCGCCGTGTTTTTTGGCAAACAGGTAATTGTAAAGGGCGGTACGAACACCTCCCATATGTAACGGGCCGGTTGGACTTGGGGCAAAACGAACTCTGACTCTGCGATCTGACATGATATGCGGTTGGAAAAATAAAGTGGGCAAAGATAATCAGCAGCGCGAATTACCCGCAATGCTGTTGTGGAGGTTCAGGAAATAAAAAATCCCGCGCTGGCGGGACTTTGATTTGAGATATTTAATAGAATGTCCGGTACAAACGCGGAAGCTCCATACTCCAGATCAACGGGACGTATGAGTTCTGATAATCCAGTCCTTTTTCCTGGTCCCATTCCCGGTTTAGGATCGGGATCCATGCATTAAGCTGGTTCTCTCCGGTCAGCACTTCATCTTTAGTAAGGCGGATCACAACACCCATGGCATCTTTTCCCACCACCGGTTCAGAGCCTTCCCAGTTGCGGGCATCAGCACTGCGGCTCACGGTGTTATCTTCATTAAAACGGTACCACCAGGATTTGCCGTCAATTCTTCCGAACCAGTATCCCTGTTTTGCCATAAGCCAGTCGTTGAACGATGTGGTCTCCGGTGTGCTTGGCTGCGCAGAAGCGGTCTGTCCTGAAAGTACAAGAGCAGTAAGGATCGCAAATAGAAAGAGTAAGCGTTTCATGGTAGTTGTTTTAGCGGGGAAAAAGTAAGACATTTTTGTAAGCGCAGGAGGATGAATATGAAAAAAGCAGCCTTACAGGACTGCTTTTGATGGTTTCGGATCGGCTATTAGTAGCTGATTAAATAATTACTGTTTTTCGCGGCTCCACACTGTCCAGCCGCCATCGAACTTGTACCAGTTCCCGTTAGAGCTCTGCCACTGACGATCTGGAACCGGGGTCCACATTTTACCTTTGTCTTCGCTCCACATCAAAGTGTTGTCAGTTACACGAACCCAGCGACCTGAATTGTCCATCCACATCGCGTCGTCTACGCGTGACCAGCTTTTTCCGTTGCTGCTTCGCTGAAGATTACCGCTTTCGTCCATTTTGTACCAGTACGATTTACCTTCATACATTCCTTGCCAGTAACCGTCGTTGGCTTTTTTCCAGCCATCCTGAACGTAAACCTGTGCAAGTTGACCATCTTGTGCCACAACAGCTATATTGGTACCGAGCGAAAATATCGCTGCAAGTATTAAAATTGATTTTTTCATGATTGTAAAATTTAAAATCCTGTAATTGATTTTTCAAATTCTCTGCCAGCAATGGCCCACCAGGTGATAAACCGTCGTCTTCACCCTAAACACCCGTAATTCCTGTAATGTATGAGTTGCCGAAGTTTATTTACCAGCCTCGCTACAGTGGTAGCAATATCCGTTTTTGGGCAAGTGCCTTCCCAGTGGACCAGTCACGGTGTGGGCGGAGGAGGAGCGCTGTTTGCCCCGAGCATCAACCCAGCAGATCACGCAGAGTTTTATGTGGCCTGCGACATGAGCGAACTGTTTCACACACGCAACTTCGGGAACTCCTATCAGACGGAAGACTTCAAGAAGATCCAGGGCGGCGCACACGCCGAGGTCCAGTTTAGCAAAGTGACAGGAACGATGTACTCGATAGACCACACCAGCGGCGCTCCAGGGTATGTGCCTGTTCCGGTAAAGACCACTAACGGCGGACAATCCTGGTCGCCATTACCCGGCAATCCTGACAACAGCGAAGAGATTTATTCCATCCACACAGATTACAATAATCCCGACCGTGTGCTTATCGCCCAGTACGGCTCACTTTTCTTTTCATCAAACGGAGGCATCACCTTCACTAATATCCGCAACGCAGCCAACTCAGGATCCGGACTGCATATCGCAGGAGCTTTCTTCGACGGCAACACCATTTATGTAGGAACCAACGACGGATTATTGGTTTCAACCAACGGCGGAAGCACATTTTCAATGTCCTCCATTACCGGAATTCCTGCGGCGCAGGGAATGTTTTCTTTTGCAGGCGCCAAAGCCGGTGGCGTCACCCGACTGGTTTGCCTTACCGGGAATAAAACAGACATCTATGTCGGAAAGCCGGGCAATGAGTATGAAGATTTCGTAAAAGGAGTCTACACACTGGATTACGGCTCCGGCAACTGGGTGTCGAAAGTGAATGGAATGAATCTTTCTTCCGATTTTATGATGTTTGTCCGGATGGCCGAAACCAACACCGACACGATTTACCTCGCCGGAAGCAGGAACAGCGAGCCAGGTGTATTGAGATCGGTGACCGGAGGCGGAAACTGGACGTCGGTTTTCAATTCTGCCGGAAACCAGAACATTGCTACCGGTTGGAGCGGGTCTGGCGGAGATCGTGGCTGGTCGTACGGCGAATGCGCATTCGGTTTTACCGTCGCCAAAAACGACCCCAACAAACTGATCATTACCGATTTCGGTTTTGTTCATGTCAGTGCCAACGCAGGTGCAGACTGGAACCAGGCTTATGTTCAGCGGAGCGACGAGCATCCCACAGGAAGTGCAACCCCCAAAGGCCGCGACTACCACAGCTCCGGGCTTGAAAATACCACTTGCTGGCAGTTGGCTTGGGCCGACTCATCCACCATGATGGCGTGTTTTTCAGACATCCGAGGTATCCGCTCAACGGATGCAGGAAGCACCTTCAATTTTAATTATACCGGTCATTCGGCAAATTCCATGTATCGAATCGCCCGCCATGCCAACGGTACACTTTACGCCGGAACGAGTGGGATTCACGATATGTACCAGAGCACACGTCTTGCCGATGCCCAGCTGGATGCGAATGATACACAAGGCAAGATCATCTATTCGATAAACAAAGGCGCCGACTGGCAGAACCTCAAAGTATTCAATCACCCGGTATTCTGGCTGGCCATAGATCCCGGAAATGCGGAGCGGATGTATGCCAGCGTGATCCATTCCTCGCAGGGAGGTATTTATGTGACTCAGAACTTAAGCGCAGGATCGGCATCCGTTTGGACCAAACTCCCTAATCCGCCAAGAACCCAGGGACATCCTGCAACCATTGAAGTACTGAAAGACGGAAAAGTAGTGGTCACTTATTCCGGCCGCCGCGCTCCATCGTTCACCAGCAGTTCCGGATGCTTTTTATACGATCCGGCGGCAGGAACGTGGACAGATGTATCGCACAGCGGAATGTACTACTGGACAAAAGATGTGGTGATCGATCCGTCTGATCCGCTGCAAAACACATGGTACGTCTGTGTGTTCAGCGGCTGGGGCGGAGCAGCCAACGGTCTCGGCGGACTTTACCGTACTACCAACCGTGGAGGCAGCTGGACAAAGCTGACTGGCACCATGTTCGACCGAGTTACCTCCATTACATTTAATCCGGGCAACTCCAGCCAGGCGTGGCTTACCACAGAAGTCGACGGATTATTCATCACCGATAACATTGGAGCAGCAACGCCTTCCTGGTCGCAGGTGGAGGATTATTTGTTCCGACAACCCGAGCGGGTGTTTTACAATCCCTATAATCCCCGGGAAGTGTGGGTAACCAGCTTTGGAAACGGATTGCAGAAAGGAACGGTTCCGCAATTTACTATCCAGTCGGCGGCTCACGGTTCCGGGTCGATATCTCCTTCAGGAACCAAAACAGTATTTTCCGGTGATACGGTGAGTTACACCTTCGTGGCCTCGCCGGGCTCTCAGCTCGACAGCCTGATTGTGGATTCGGTCGTAGTTCCCGGCGCAACAACTTCATACGAGTTTCAGAACATCGCCAGGGATCATCGCATCGATGCTTATTTTTCAGCGGTCACTTACGTCATTAGTGCCTCTTCAGGCTTAAATGGATCAATCACTCCAACAGGAGAACAAGTGGTACCGGCTGGCGACAGCATTTCATTCAGTATTTCGACGGATCCGGGTTATCACATCGACAGCGTTCTGATAGACAGTGTATATACTGGAACAGCTTCGGCTTACACCTTCTTTTCCGTCGCCAGTGACCACACCATTAGGGCGGTCTTCGCTGCCGATGTGTTACCGACTTACACGATCAGCGCTTCTGCCGGTCCCGGGGGAACCAGTACACCATTGGGAACAATAACTGTAACGGAAGGTGACTCTGTACGCTTCTCATTCCAGGCTGATCCGGGATATCACCAGGATAGTCTTTTTGTGGACGGCATTTTTGCGGGTATGCCCGGGGCGTATACTTTTTACGATGTACATACAGATCATACACTACACGTCACTTTCGCCGCCGATAGCCAGCCGGCCTTAGTAGTTCACGCCATTGCTGGTGCAGGTGGAACAATCTCTCCTTCAGGAACTTTCGAAGTGGCACCCGGCGACAGCATCACCTTCACCCTGCTTGCCGATCCTGGCTTCCAGATCGACAGCCTGTTGGTTAACGATGAATTTGAAGGAGTGCCTGCTGTGTTTGTGTTCAAACCAGTATTGCCGGAAAATACGGTAAGAGCTGTTTTCAAAGCAATCCCTTCGGGAATTAAAGAAACACAGGCCCATCAATGGCAGCTGTATCCGAACCCGGCGAATGACTGGGTATATCTTGTGTTCACAACAGTTCCACTGAACAACTTCGGGGTACAACTGTCAACGATTGACGGAAGAACCGCAGCCGATCTTGAAGGCCGGCATCACCTCGCAGGAAACACCGTAAGTCTTGATCTGCGGGAACTGAACCTTGAGAAAGGAACGTACCTGATTGCCGTTTGGGAAGACGGAAGGTTCCACACCGCAATACTCCAGCTTGAGCGGTAGTTGTCGTCTTTTGAAAGCGGGAATCGGTGAGCTTCCTGAAACCCACGTGTTTATTAGCCGTAACCATGCCGAAATTGGCGTATAAGTTCTATTTTTAGCTCCTGAAATCTTCACTTATGAATTTTATTAGAACTGCCCTGGTTGTCGGGGTTGCTGTTGTATCGGCCTGGTCCTGCAAAAAGTCAGAGCTGGAAAAGGCTGAAATTGTTGAAGAAAAAGTGATCGAGTACCCGGTCTCCGGATTTGCAGAAGGCGATGGTATTCTTGCCGCAGTGAAGAGGGTTGAGTCTTTTAAAGGAGACAGCGGCGAGGCGGTGACTCCTTATTTTGGAAGCGCACAGGCATTTTTCTATCAGACCAACGGTAAGCCACCTTACGTCGATGCGGGTATAGTTCGCATGGATACCACTAAACTACAGTTTGACAGCGAGACCAGGATCTATTCGCTTCCGGCACCTGCAAGTGTGAAAGGCTATGCCTATGATTCTGCAGTGGCCTGGTCTGTGAGTGGTAACGCCAAAAACCAGATCGATCCGTTTACCCTTAATCTGGAGTTTTTCCCAATCCAACCCCGGATAGATACGTTGTTCACAATTAAGAACGACCGGCCGTTTACCCTTCGCATGCTGAACACCATCGTGAATCATTACGATACACTGAACCGCGAACTGTACGACATGGTGGTCGTATTTACGGTAAGACAGGAGTCGCTGGTGCTAACGCATACCCTGAACTCGATCAGCACACAATGTGTTTTTCCTGCGGCAGAAATGAGCAGGCTTCAGGCGGGTCCGGCAACTGTTGAGATCGGAGCGTTCTACAAACTGAAGCGGGGCCAGGTGCAAAGCGTCAAACAATACTACCTGCTAAATGGGTCGGTTACCTTCAGGGAAGTTGAGGTGATCAAGTAATGACCGCGACTGCCGGAAAATTTTAGGACTTGCGTCGAAGCTGACAATACCTGGTTAACTTTAAAGAACGATTAACCTCCGTATTATTTCACGAAGAACCGCTGAAACGCACTAAAAAAAGACGAATGCGGTTTTTTGGCAAACTAAGACTTAAAAATTCTAGCCGAATGTTTGGAAAGACAGAAGCGATTTTTTACTTTTGAAGTGATAAAGGAGAAGTTGAATACAACACATTGGTGCCATGAAGAAGAAAATCAAATTATCAGACCTAAAAGTTCAGAGCTTTATTACTTCATTGTCTGAGGAGCAAAAACTTACTGCCCAGGGCGGTATTCTGGGTGTACCGGAAGCAACAGTACATTGCAGCGACCTTACCATTTGTGTAGCCTGCGCAAGCAAAGATGGTGTTTTGGTTTGTGTGACTTTCGAACCTCAGACACAACTTAAAAGCTGCTACAGAAATCGTTGCTAAGACGATCTGACCATAAAAATTCGAACCGCAATATAATTATTGCGGTTTTTTTATGCCTTGTCGCCGGCAATCAGCCTGAAGGTAAGGTTGATCCTCGGGCCGCACAATGCCCTCCTTTTCGGTAGCTGGTGTTTCCAGAAATGTTGTGTCGCTCCCGACATGATCAGCAGGCTGCCGTCTTCCAGCAAGAGAGAAGACTTCAACGGACGATCATTGTGCTTTAACTGGAAAATTCGGGGATGTCCGAACGAGACCGAGGCGATATAAGGATCCTTTCCCAATTCCTTCTCATTGTCACTGTGCCAGCCCATGCTGTCGCGGTCGCTGCGGTACAGGTTCAGAAGTACGCTGTTGAATGTTTTCCCGGTAAATTCTTCCAGTCTTCGTTTCATCTCAAGCAGTGAGGAAGTCCACGGGCGGGTAACCTGTGTGAGGTTGGAGTAGGTATAGCTTATTCCGGGATCGCCATACCAGGCAATTTTACGCGGCTGCATTACTTCCCGTCCGAAGATCCTTATCGCTTTTTCCTCCCACTCAATGTGGTCAAGTAATTCGCGGTAAATACCTGCCGACTCCTCAAGAGAATAGAACTCCGGAAAATAAAATACCTCACCATCACAGGGTAAAAGGTTCCTGGAAGAGTGAGGTATCATGTGTTCAGTATTATGGATTAACCGCCTACGCTGACAATGAGTTTTTGTCCCGGTTTCAGGCTGGCATTATTCAGGTTATTCATCTTCTTGAGATCGCTAACGGTCAGGCCGGCATATTGCTGAGAGATCGACCACAGGGTATCTCCTTTTTCAACCACGTGAAATTTGGCAAACGCATCAAGGCTGACTTCCGGCTCAGACGGACGAAGCTTTTCGGTCTCAGTCCGGGCAAGAGTCGCATCATCAGTACTGTGTTCCTGCACGGCAGTTTTAGCAGCCGATTTGTTCAGCAATACTTCTTCGTTCCTGGTCTTGCTGCTGCCTTTGCTGATCGGTTCAGATTTCTTTTCCGAACCTTTGGTGATCTTCTGGGCAAGCTGCGCATCTTCCATCTTCAGTTTTACCGGAACTTTCGACTTGCTTACAGTGATGGTGGACTTTATCGCGATCTGCTGTCCAAGACTCAGTCTTGATCCGTTGATGTTGTTCCAGGACTTCAGGTCGTCGAGCGAAACGTTGTATTTCTTGCTGATGGCTGAAAGGGTTTCTCCCTTTTTTACCCGGTGGATCTTGCGGGTGATTTTAGTGTCGTTTTCTTCAAGTACTTCGACTCTTGCGAGGTTTTCCTTGGCGAATGTCCTGAACTTCGAAAAATTGGCTGCGTAGCTGTCCATTTTGTCTCTTGGAAGCGTAAGGCAATACGGGCTGTTTGAAGCAGGGATCGTATTGGTCTTCAGCGAAGGGTTCAGAAACTGAAGGACTTCAAGCGGCTCATTGATGGTATTTGCAATGTGGGCCAGGTTGGCATTCTGATACAGGGTAACGGTATCGAAGTCACAATACCTGAAATCAGGTGATGCAGGGTTGATGCCGTGCTCTTTGTAATAGGTCATGATGTAGTTCACCGCAATGAATGCAGGAACATAACCACGGGTTTCTTTTGGAAGGTGGTCGTAGATCTCCCAGTAGGTACGCTTGCCGCCCGAAAGACGGATAGCGCGGTTCACGGTTCCCGGACCTGAGTTATAGGCAGCCAGTGCAAGTTCCCAGTTTCCGAAAATGTTGTAGAGGCTTTTCAGGTATTTGCAAGCTGCCTGGGTAGCTTTGATCGGATCTGAACGCTCGTCGAGGTGAGAATTGATCTTAAGGCCGTATAATTTCCCGGTGCTGGGAATGAACTGCCACAAGCCTACTGCAGAAGCATGGGATTTTGCTTTTGCATGAAGTGCACTTTCTACAACTGCAAGATATTTCAATTCAAGCGGAAGATCGTTCTTGGCAAGGTGTTCCTCGAATAAGGGGAAGTACATTTGAGACAGGCCAAGGATGCTTGAAGTGGTCGATCTTTTTCCATTGGCATAAACCCTGATATAGGATTTAATGATGTCGTTGTAAACGAACTCAAAAGGAGTGGTGTTATTTAACTTGGCCAAACGCTGTTTGAACAGGTCTTCGGCTTCAGCAACAACGGTCAGTTTAGAAGTAGGATCGTTGGGGTGGTAGTCGTTGGAGAACAATTTTTCCAGTCCGGAAAGTCTCTTTTGTTCTTTACTGCTGAAAGTGTTTTTCGTCGTGTCTTCATCACCACTTATCGAAAAAGCTTGCAGGGAGGATAGCAGACAGACTAGTATTGTACCATATAATACTTTCATCAAATATTAACTGTTTTAGGTTACCAACATCACATATCGGTCTTGTTACACGGATGCAAAAGTAACAAAAAAATTTCCTAACACCGGTTAATAACCCGCCTGAAAATTACTTTACCTGTTCTGTAAGGTATCTGGAGAAGGCAAGAAGCTTAGCATCTTCATTCAGATTTGCCATCAGCTGAATCCCGAAAGGAAGCCCTTCACTGTTGGTTCCCATGGGCAATGAAATAGCCGGCATTCCTGTAATGTTAGCCTGTACGGTGAAGATATCCTCCAAATACATTTTAATAGGATCTCCTGATTTTTTTCCAAGAGGGAAGGCTACGCCCGGAGTGGTCGGCGTATAGATAAAATCGTAAGAAGAAAGATAGCCGGCGGTCTTTTCTTTGATGATCCGGCGCATTTTCTGTCCCTTGCTGTAGTAAGCATCGTAATATCCGGCTGAAAGAACGAAGGTTCCAAGCATGATCCTGCGCTTTACTTCTTTTCCAAATCCTTCTGACCTTGACTTAACGATGGTTCCTTCTACGCCTTTTCCTTCTGCGCTGCGGTATCCGTAACGCATTCCGTCGAAACGGCTCAGGTTGGAAGATGCTTCTGCAGTGGTCAGTACATAATAGGTAGGCACCAGGTATTTCAATTCCTTGAACTCAACCGGTTCAACGGTATGTCCAAGACTTCTCAGCTGTTCGATCTGGCGGTTACAGAAATCGCGTATTTCAGGATCGAGGCCTTCACTTTCGAGGCACTCGGCGAGGTAGGCGATGCGCACCGGTTTTGTAGTCGGCTCAAGTGCCGAGTAGTGTTCCGGAGGGTTTTGTATGGCCGTGCTGTCGAATTCGTCGGGACCTGCCATGATCTCAAGCAGTAATGCTGCATCCTCAACGCTGTGGGTAATCGGTCCGATCTGGTCGAATGATGAGCCGTAAGCGATAAGTCCGTGCCTGGAAATGCGTCCGTAAGTGGGTTTAAGTCCTACAGTACCGGTAAACGATGCCGGCTGACGGATAGAGCCTCCTGTGTCTGAACCCAGTGCTGCGTGACAAAGTCGCGCTGCAACTGCCGCCGCAGAGCCTCCGGAAGATCCTCCGGGAACGCGCGAAGTGTCTATAGGATTGAGAACGGGACCGAAGGCCGAGTTCTCGTTTGAGCTGCCCATGGCAAACTCGTCGCAATTCAAGCGGCCGATAATGATGGCATCTTCAGCCACCAGCCGTTCTACTGCTGTTGCACTGAACAGGGAGTTGAAGCCACCAAGAATCTTGGATGAAGCGCCAACTCCGTGTCCTGCGAAACAGATATTGTCTTTTAAGCCTATCACCATCCCTGCCAGTCTGCCCGCAGTGCCAGCAGCCAGTTTTAAATCTACCTCTGCGGCAAGCGCAACGGCTTCATCGGGATACACTTCAAGGAAAGCATTCAGCTCACGATTGCTGTCTATGGCAGACAGGTATTCTTTTACAAGACCGGAAACAGAAGTTTTGCCGGACGAAAGATCAGCCCGGATTTGCGAGAAGGAAGTGTAGGACATAAAAAATGAAAGAGAATTACTCTTCTACTTTGGTGGTAGTAGTGGTGGTGGTAGTGGATTCGTCGGTTTTTCCGCTTTGAGCGTCCTTAAATTCCCTGATGCCTTTTCCAAGACCTTTCATCAATTCAGGAATTTTTTTTCCGCCAAAAAGCAAGAGTACCACTACAAGGATCAGAATGATTTCAGTTGCACCTAATTTCATAAAAATGGATTCAGTTAAAAGTTAATGAAAGATCAGTAATCCGGGGTTTCCGGGCTGCTTTCCAAGAAGACCTGCTGTGTTGTTGCCGTAACGGTGCTTACCGAAACAGTGACAAGCTATTTACGAAAAAACCCGAAAGTCCGATGCCCGTCATCATTGTCGGGAGAACAGCCGGTCGCCGTAAGCTGGCACAACAGTCGCCTTTGCGGCGTTAAAGGTAGAGAAAATAAGATTTACTTGGAAATCCAGAGTGCCGGGTTAAGTTTTTCAACCCCGCTGTTGCTTATCCTTACAATTTCAAGGTGTGCCTCGCTTCTCGAATCGTTTTCGCCGGGAAGACAAATGCCGAGTTTATCCTTGATGTTTATCTTCTGTCCTTTGGATACGTAGACTTCTTTGAGCTGTGTGTAAATGGAACGGTAAGCTCCGTGATCCAGCACTACCACTTTTCCTGCTCCGGGAATCACCAGGATACTCGATACGGTTCCGCGGAATATGGCGCGAACAGCAGCTTCCTTGTCGGTGGTAATGTCGATCCCGTGGTTATCAATCGTAATGTTTTTGATGATCGGGTGAGGCTGTTTCCCGAAACGCCCGCTGATAAAGCCTTTTTCAACCGGCCAAGGCAGACTCCCGCGGTTGGCTTCGAAATTGTCACTCAGGTCTTTGGCAGCCGGTGCAAGTTTGAAGGTTCCTTTATTCGCGGTCTTGATCTTTTTCAGTTCTGCGGCAATCAGACGTTCAAGTTCTGAATTCACGCGTGTTTTCTCACGCTCCTGTTTCTCAAGTTGTGCACGAAGTCCTTTTTCTTCCTGCTTCAGCTGCTCAAGCGTTTTCTGCTCCTGTTCCTTGTCGCTGGCCAGTCGCTGTTTTTCGCGTTCCTTGGTGGTGAGGAGTGAGCTTTTCTCTACCTTTTTGTCGTTGAGGTTTCTAAGCTGTGTGCTGAGCGCCACTCTCGTTTTTTCAATAAGTCCGGCCTGTTCCCGGCGAAAACGGGTGTATTGCTGAAGATACCTGATTCGTTTATAGGCCTGGTTAAAATCGGTGCTGGAAAAAATAAACATCATCCGGTCGTAGGCACCACGGTTGCGCTGGGCATAGCGGATGAGTTTTGCATATTCGGCTTTCAGGCTTTCGAGCTCGCGTCTTTTCTGCTCTACCGATTTGTGCTGTTTGGCAATGGTCCCGTTCAGGTTGCCGATCTCGCTGCTGATGGTCCCGATCAGTTCTTCACGCAGCTGGATCTGTCCGGTAATCGCTACCAGCTGGGTTTCAGTGATCTGCTGGTCGTTTTTGGTTTTCTGGATCAGCTTGTTGGTTTGCTCGATCTTCTTATTCAGTTCCGCGCGTTTCTTCTCCAACACCTTTTTGTTCTGGGCAGTTGCAGAGAAGCACAGTAAAAGTGCTACGACCGGGAATACCAGCTTAAGGCTTGATCGGAACATACTTTTCTGGAATTTTTGTCAGTACCGGGGAAGAGTCCTCGGTTTTCATTTTTGTATACACCAAATCGATGTGGTTGCTCTCTTTGCTGTCGATGATATCTACCACCACGTGTTGCGGCAGGGTAAGTGAATCTATCTGGCCAAAGTCACTGTACTTGATCTCGATCAGGCGATTATTGATCACATCAGTGATGAGCATTTTCACCAGCCTGAACTGATCGTCGAGGAAATACCTTTTCAGGAACCGGTCGTTTTCCTTGTTCTTCCTCAGTACTTTACCCAACTTGCGGTCGATGGAGGTATAGAGATACAGGCTGTCGGCAGGAATGTCGAAATCTTCATCGCGGGTAATTCCGAGTGCTTTGCGCAATTTTTTACCGGGAACGTTTTTAAGTATATAGTAACTGCTGTCGATCTCGCCTTTCCAGCGTTCTTCAGCCTCCAATAGTACGGGTTCGCCCAGCAGGATGTTCTGAACAAATTTCAGATCAAGTTCTTCGATCTTCAGGAATTTCTGCAGGTAATCGAGTTCGCCCAGGAAATAGGTCTTCTCAAAATAATTGATGAAGGTTACGCTGTCGGGAGTGATGTTTACGCGGGCCACTTCAATTCCGAGTGGTGCAGCCATGGAAAGCCAGATCAGTGAATCCTGCTGGATGCGGAAACGGGTGGTGAATTCCTGCTCTTTGCCTTTGAAAGTTGCCTTGCTGTCTATTTTCCCGGTGATCCACCTGAAAGTCAGTGGCTTTTCATCAAATTTCCTGAAAAGCATTTGTGCTTCTTTGGCCTGAAGCATGGGTTTGCGTTGGGCAAGATCCAGTTTTGGTCTACAGGAATAGCTGGTGGCTATCAGTACTGCAAAAGCAAAAATAAATGAGAATCGGTGACAGAGGTGGAGCATAGCGGGAAGGCAAATTTAGCGCTTTATGACAAACGGTCATTCCACTAGTTTTTTGTCGGCGATCTTTTTCCCGATAAGCGCAGAGGTGCCACCGGTTTCCTGTGCTTTTTTCCAGTATTCAAGAGCGGAATCAGTATTGCCAAGCTGGAATTGAACATCGCCGTAATGCTCGAATATCTCACCGCTTTTTCCCCCTCCGGCAATCGCCTTGTCCAGCCAGATCTTTGCTTCGGTGTAGTTTTTCATCTTGTACAACACCCATGCATAGGTATCCTGGTACGATGGCTGGTTGGGAATCAGTTGATTAACGTGCTCGGCCATTTGTTTTGCCTTGTCGAGTTTCTCGCCCCTTAGCGAAAGAAAGTAGCTGTAGTTGTTGAGTACGTAGGTGTCGTTCGGATTCAGCTTCAAGGCCTTATCGTAGTTTTCGTCCGATTTTTTGTTGTTCCCGGTTCCGTTGTATGCATCTCCAAGCGATGCGCGGAATTGTCCCTCCACCTGTTTATCGTCGATCACCAGTGCGACACCGGCTTCCAGCGATTCGATAGCTTTCTGGTATTCTTTTTTCTGCGCCAGTCCAACTCCGCTGAAATAGTAAAAGATGGGCATGTTCGGGAACAGCGACAATCCTTTTTCACTGTCTGAGATCAACGCGTCGAAATCGGAAAGGCGTCCGTCTATCGACAGGATCTCCTGCCAGATCAAATGTTTTGAAGGAGCGATCACAACTGCTTTGCGATACTGGGTGCGGGCCAGTTCATATTTGTTCCGGGTGTTCAGCACATCACCGTAAACCGCGAAACTTTTGGCGTCGTCGCTGTGAACCATGGTCAGGGTCTGGGCAAGGTCTTCAATCTCAGCCATCAACTCCGGTTGCTGGTTGCTGGCATCGAAGTAGATGAACATCAGTTCCATCTTGGTGTCTATCGGTTGTTCTTTCGAGAGGAATGCTGTTTTTGCAAAGCCAATGGATTTGGCATATTCCTTTTTGGAAAGGGCAACTTTGGCCAGTTTCAGGTTTGCTGCAGCGGCATCCGGATCTTCCTTCACAATGTCGTTCAGCGTTCGGATGGCCAGTTCTTCCTGGTTGTTGTAGCCGTACAGATCTGCAAGAATGATCTTGAATTCGGTCTGATCGGGATAATTCTTGATCAGCACTTTCACCTCGTCTATGGCCTTGCCAAAATCCCTGGCAGTAATGTAGTTGTTGATCTTCTGCTGAACAATCTCGTACACCACTCCGGTTCTCGACTCGACCAAAGAGTAATATTTATTGGCTTCGGAATAGTTTTTCTGAGCCTCGTAAATAGTGGCGATCGAAAGATACGCATCCACATTCTCGGGGTCTTGCGCGATAATGCTCTGGTAAAGTTTCAGCGCATCTTTGGTCTGGCCAAGCTGCAGGCTGATGTCGGCATTGAGTGCTTTGTAGTAAATGTTGTTCCCGCTGATCTCGAGGGCACGTTTTGCATTTACCTGCGCCTCAACCAGGTTGCCATTCTGGATATTTATGCGTGAGATCTCGTAATAGGCCGCGTCGTTTGCCGGGTCGAGTGCTGCACTTTTCCGGAACGCTTCAACTGCAAGATCAAACTGTGAGTTGTTTTTTTCCTTTATCCCATTGAAGAACTGCATCCGTGCTTCCATCGATTGTCTTTCTTTCAGGGAATCGGTTTTCTGTTCCTTCCTGCGCTGGGCCGAAGCCGCGAAGCTGAAACCAAGCAGGAGAAAGAGCATTGTGTAAACCTGTTTCCGCTGGAAAAAGGAGGTGGATGTGTTCTTCAGGGTAGTTGTCATTCCATAACTGTATAATCGCCTAAGCTAAGATCAAGTGCTTTTCCTTTTACCACGGCATGATTCCCGATCATCGAACCTGAGATCACAGCATTTGCGATCTGGCTCCCGGTCTGGACAATGCTGTTGCTGATCACTGCATTGGTGATCGTAGTGTTTGCACCGATAGATGCATGCGGACCAACCACTGCATTTTCGAGTACTACATTCTCACCGATGTAACTTGGCGCGATAATAACGCTGTTGGTCTGTTTAACCGTATCTGCCACCAGCTTATCATTCTTAATAAAATCTAAATAACGCTGATTGGTTTGTACGGTGATCGCTTTATTTCCGCAGTCCAGCCAATCAGTTACTGTGCCAGGACGGAAAACCAGTCCTTTTTTCTGCATGTTTTCCAGGGCATTCGTAAGCTGGTACTCCCCTTTTTCCATGATGTTGTTGTCCAGCAGGTATTGCAATTCGCCGCGCAGGTTTGCACCGTCCTTGAAATAATAGATCCCGATGATGGCCAGGTCGCTTACAAATTCCTCAGGTTTTTCCACAAATGCAGTAATGTCGCCGTTGTCGTTCATCTTGATCACACCAAACTGTCTCGGATCTTCGATCTGTTTTACCCAGATGATCCCTTCTGCAGATGAATCAAGTTTAAAGTCGGCGCGGAACAACGTATCGGCAAAAGCTACCACCACATTTCCTTCGAGTGCCGATTTGGCGCAGAGAATGGCGTGTGCGGTGCCGAGCGGTTCTTCCTGGTAGTGTATGGTTCCTTTGGCTCCAAGGCTTTCGGCAACTTTCACGAGGTTGTCTTCGGTCGCTTTTCCAAAAGCAGGATGAATGATGTACGCGATCTCATCTACTTTGTCCTGGCATACTTTAACAATGTCTTCCACCAGGCGCTGACCGATCGGTTTCCCTGCAATGGGAATAAGTGGTTTAGCAACTGTAAGGGTGTGTGGGCGCATTCTTTTGCCCATACCGGCCATTGGCACAATGATCTTCATGATTCGGGTAGGTTTTTTATAATGAGATGGTTCTGATAATAGTTATTTCGTCCCGGTGTGGCCAAAGCCGCCGGCACCTCTTTCGGTTTCCGAAAGTTCTTCGCTTGCGATCCAGTTGGCGGTTTCATGACGGGCAATCACCAGTTGGGCGATGCGTTCGCCGGCAGTGATGGTGAATGCATCGTTGGAAAGGTTTACCAGGATCACTTTGATTTCTCCGCGGTAATCGGCATCGATGGTCCCGGGTGAATTGAGTACGGTAACCCCGTGTTTTGCAGCCAGTCCGCTTCTGGGTCTTACCTGTGCTTCGAGACCGGCAGGAAGTTCAATGTAAATACCGGTGGGAACCAATGCTCTCTCCAGTGGCTTCAATACGATCTCGTTTTCCGGGTTCGCGTACAGATCTACACCCGCGCTCAATGCAGTGGCGTATGCCGGAAGCGGGTGCGGGGAAAGGTTTTTTATTTTGATGTCGGTCATGCTCTCTTAAAAATGGCTTTAGGCTTTTCAACCAGTAGGAATGTACCGGCAAAGATGAAAAGTAACAGGATATTGATCACGTAGCCCAGCGCTCCTGATGCAGGTACGAAATAATGGTCGATAAAGAATAAACCCAGGGCGAGTGCCAGGAAACCGAGGTTCTTTCCAACCTGGTAAGGAATCGGGTAAAAAAGTCTGCCGAGCAGGTAAGATAAAACCATCAATGTGCCGTAGCAGGCCAGGGTAGACCAGGCTGCACCTTCGTAGCCCATGGTCGGAATAAGGATCCAGTTCAGGCCCATGGTCACGATTGCGCCGGCAATGGAAATGTATGCACCGTACATGGTTTTACCCGATAGTTTGTACCACACCGACAGGTTGTAAGAGATGCCCAGGAAGGCATTGGCCAGCAACAGGATCGGAACGATGTGAAGTCCTACGTAATATTCTTCGTTGTTCAGGAACAGTTTAAACACATCGATAAAGAGCGTAACGACCAGGAACATCCCGAAAACGATAAAGGAAAAAATATTCATCATCTGCACATACAGGGCATTTCCGCCACCGCCTTCTTTCGATTGCTGGAAGAAGAACGGCTCTGCCGCATAGCGATAGGCCTGGATAAACAGGGTGATGAGGATGGACAGTTTGTATACCGCGCCAAAAATCCCAAGCTGATACATGGCCGCCTGGTGACCGATACGCGGTTCCAGGAAATACTTGAAGAATCCGCGGCTGAAGGTTTCGTTGATAATGCCCGCAAGTCCGGCTACCAATAATGGTAATGCATACGCCAGCATTTCCTTCATCAGCTGGAATTCGAAACGCAGTTTGATGCGGATGATCTCTGCATACATCAGCAGGCATTTAAAAGCACTCGCAGCAAGCGTGGCAACAAATACATAGCCTACTCCAAGTTCAGGATTATAGATCGCATTGATGAACCAGTTGCTTTGCCCGGCGCGGTAATGCGGCATGCAGTACCCGATGAACAGCAGGTTCACCAGGATGGTTACGGCGATACTGCCGAGGTTTACCACCGCAAATTTTATCGCTTTGTTTTCCTGCCTGAGTCTCGCCATCGGGATGGCACTCACGGCATCGAGGCCAAGGATCAGCGCGAACCAGATGATGTATTCGGGATGGTCCTGGTAATCCAGTGCAGAGGCAATGGTTCCTGAAAGCAACAGTCCCAGGAGCAGGAATGCCGTTGTGGTGATCAGGATGGAACCAAGTGCGTTGCTGTATACCTTCTCCCGTTCGTGTGAAATGGAAAATTTGAAAAAAGCGGTCTCCATTCCATAGGTAAGCAACACTACGAAAAAGGCAACGTACGAATACAGTTCGGTGATAACGCCATATACGTCGGGACTGAACTGACTGAGGTGTATAGGAACCAGCAGGTAATTAAGGAACCGGCCGAGAATGCTCGGTAGTCCGTATACTGCCGTTTGCCCGGCCAGCTTCCTGAGTAGCGACATTCGGAATTAACTTCAGAAAGCTGGTTTGCGTTTCTCAAGGAATGCGCCTACACCTTCATTGAAATCGGCTGTTCCGAATAGTTTGCCGAACTGATCGATCTCGGTGTCAAAACCATTTTTTCCGTCCTTGTATCCGTCGTTTACCGCGGTAATCGCTGCGTTAAGTGCCATCGGCGAGTTGGCTGCGATCTTCGTAGCGATCTCGGTAGTTTTGGTGAGCAGGTCTGCAGGTTCGGTAACATGATTTACCAATCCCCATTTCAGTGCTTCTTCCGCAGAAAGCATTCCGGCAGACAGGATCATTTCCATGGCTTTTCCTTTTCCAACCAGCTGACTGAGGCGCTGGGTTCCGCCGTAACCTGGGATCAGTCCAAGGGTTACTTCCGGAAGTCCGAGTTTGGCGTTTGATGAAGCCAGTCTGAAATGACAGCTCATGGCCAGTTCCAGTCCACCGCCAAGTGCGAAGCCGTTTATTGCGGCAATCACCGGTTTATTCAGTTTTTCGATCAGGTCGAACAGGATTTTCTGTCCGTTGGCGGCAAGCTCTTTTCCCTGTTCAGGATCGAATGAAGAAAATTCAGAAATATCGGCACCTGCAACGAAGCTTTTTTCTCCTGATCCGGTGAGGATGATCGCGCGAACAGAAGCGTCGGCGGCAGCTGCGGTAAGTGCAGCACTCAGTTCGGCAATGGTGTCTTTGTTGAGGGCATTGAGTTTAGATGGTCGGTTTATCGTGATGGTCTGGATCCGGTTTTCGGTTGAGGTCAGGATATTTTCGAAACTCATGAATAGTGATTTTGATTTAATACGGGCAAAAGTAGGATTTTACCCACACTACCTAAGTTAAAAAACCTGAATGGGTTTTTGTGAATCAGAGTTCAGCATGATTCATCCTTTATGCCCTTTGCGTAAAAACTTTGTGGCCTTTGCGGTTAACTATTCCGGATGATGGGAAGCCGGACCGTGAAAACCGTTCCCGAATCTTCCCCGGATTCAAACCCGATACTTCCCCCGGCCTGTTCAACGATCTGGCGGACCATGGCAAGTCCCAGTCCCATGCCGGTGCTTTTCGTGGTGAACTTCGGGGTGAAGATCCGTTCGCGGATGTCTTTCGGTATTCCGGGTCCGTTATCGCTCACCGAAAGTTCGGCGACGGTTCCTTTTTCAGATACAGAAACCCGGATCGCCGGTTTCTCCCCGTCTGACCAGCTTTTTTCTGAAACGGCCTGCACCGCGTTTTTCACCAGGTTGTTGATCACGCGGACCATTAAGTCTTTGTCTGCAAGGATCATCACGGGTTCGTCAGGAACGGAAGTGCTGATCACCAGGAATTCATCACTCATGATTCCTGCGGTATTGAGGGCCAGGATGCTCAGGTCGATCTCTGTCTCCATAGCTTTTGGCAACGCTGCGTAGTTGCTGAATTCGTTGGCGATCTTGGTCAGGGTATTCACCTGGTCGATGAGTCCGGAAATGAAACGCCGCATTTTTTCGTTGAGCTGCGGGTCGTTCGCATCGAGGTTCCGCTGGAGCAACTGGGCATTCAGTTTAATAGGTGTAAGCGGGTTCTTGATCTCGTGTGCCACCTGTTTCGCCATTTCCCTCCAGGCCATTTCGCGTTCGTTCCGGGCCAGCTGACCGGCCATGTCGAGCAGCTCGCTTACCTTACGGTTGTAGGCCTCAACGAGTTGACCGATCTCATCCCTGACCGGGTAGTCGATGCGCTGGTTTTCTTTCTGCAGGTCGATCGACTGAAGTTTTAACCGGATGGTCTTCAGTGGTTCGGTGATCCGTGACGACAGGAAGATCGCCACGGCCAATGCCAGTGCGGTGAGCAGTACCAGCGCAGTAAGTGTTGAAACCAGGAAACTGCTTAGTTGCTTGTTCAGCTCGAGTTGTTTGGCGAAGTACGGCAGATTGAGGTAGCCAACGGTGTTGTTGTAAGAATCGGAGAACGGTTTGTACGCGCTCAGGTAACTCAGATTCCCGATCATTTCCTGTTGGATCACCAGGTTAGCGCCCGAGTTGTTCATTTTCCGGTAAGCGCCGGGTTCCATACGTCTTGACAGTGCGCCTTTGGTGAAAACGGCGGGTTGCGACGATGCGATCAGTTCTCCGTCGATGCTGTACAGCGAAATGTCGGTAAAGAAGATCTCCGACATTTTTTGCAGCTGGTTCTGAAGCCCGGATCTCCGGAGTGCTTCGCCGTCGTGCAGTTTTTCATGGAGTTCGGTTTCTACCGAGAGAATTTTCTCCGAAAGCTGTAAGCGGTTCTTTTCATCAAACTGGTCGGAAATGTACAGGTAGGTTGAGGTGCCGAATACAATTACGGTAAGGATAACCAGCGAAAGGAATGCAAACTGGATGCGTAGCTGCAGGCTCCTGGCCCGGTTGTCGCGCCTGATGATCCACGGCAGGGAACCCGCCAGCGCCAGCAAAAACAGGTAGGTAGCCGTGGCAAAATTGTACAGGTAGCCTTCAACCGGATAACTCACCACAACCAGGTCTCCGTTGGCCGGTTTGATGTAGTGCAGGTATCCGTTGCGTTCAAGGTAAACCGGCGAGCTGTACTCATTCAGCAGGTTTTTCTTGTACACGTAACTTCCCGACGACTGAAGCAGGTGCCCGGATGAAAACCGGGCAGTAGAATATCCTTTTTCCTGGTAATTGGAAAACTCACGGTTGGCCAGCAGTTCGGGAAAACCGAATCCACTGGTGTTGTAGCGGTTGCGCAGTTGGTAGGCCTGGCCCAGGAAGCGGAAATAGAAGCCGTTGTTGTAGACCACAGAATCATCAACGGCCTGGGGACTATACTTTGAAAGATATCCCAGGAAGAGATTGTCTTCCAGGAAGGCTACTCCGGCCACATCGGTTTCGGGATCGTAGCGTTCTTCGAGATCCGGAATGCTTTCATTGATGATGTATTCGGCGACGGGATCGTTGTTTACCGCGAGCTTTTCGGCAAACAGGGCTTGTTCTGCCCGCAGGTGCAAACGCTGGTGTTTGCCAAGTACCCAGTACCAGCCGAAGGTTACGCAGATCAGTACAAAAATGTGGCTCCACTGGAACACCGAACTGGAAGGCTTATTGAACAGGTAAGGCGTGAACAGGATCGGGGCAAACCAGTTGATCTCTACCAGGTCGTAGTGACCGAATAGGTATTGAATCAGATTGTAGACTAGCAGGAATGGTAATGTCCAGTACCAGCGGGTGGCCGATGAGAGCGAGTAGAAGTGGTAAAAAGCAGAGAACAGGAGTACGGCAAACCACACCAGCAGCAACGGTACCACGAGGTCGATCGAAGTAAGCGTGTTGAAATTGAAGAACTCCAGGTTGAGCTTGCCGTCTTCGATCAGGCTTTTGAGCACGTAGCTGCACAAGGTTCCGATGCCGATAACCGTGGCGACCGAAAGTGACCAGCCTACGGAATGAGGAAGTTTGCGGAACAGGCTTACAATTATCAGTACAACAGCACCCAGCAAAAGCAGGTTGACGGTGAGCCATCCCAATGACGGATTGATGGATGAGCTGGCGTAAAACTCCGGGTTGAACAGGTTGAGCGAGGTGAGCGATCGGGGTGAAGCCTGGAAGAAAACGGTTTGCTGCCCGAGGTTTATGGGGATGAAACCGGGAGAAGGCACAAGCAGCAATTCCCCGCGGAACATGTGATACGGTTCAATGTAGCGGTTACGGACAGTGTGAACTTCCTGGATCAGTTTAAGGTACAGGATGGTGCTGTCGCCGGAGGTTTTTTTGTGCAGCAGGTAAAGTCCGTTTTCAAGGTCAACGAAACCCGGACGCAGTTTCAGCAGCGTATCGGTAACCGGTGTGCGGTTGTCGGACCAGAACACTTCTCTCCCGGAACGAAAGACAAAAAGATTCTCCGGGTCATTGAGAATGGAGGAAGGATTGGAAGCCGATCTGGCGAGCCTGATCCTTGCAGAGGCGACTTCGTCCAGGAGGCGCTGTTTGACTGAAGTTGCTGATTGGGAAACAGATAAGTTGCTGAAATAATGCAATGAAAGCCAGATGACCGTCATTGTTGCCACAAAAATTATCTTTAACTTAACTTTCAAAAGCCCATTTTTGCAATAAAGTTATTGGCTTAAGTCCTCCTTCAACATTAACCCTGAAAAATTTGCGATTATGTCCATCGTAGAATCCATCCGCAGCGGAAAAGACACCAAAGAAAAAGCCAGTTTTGTAAACCTGGTTGCAGTTGCACTGGCCGACGGTCACATTACCCACGAGGAGTACGATCTCCTGTATATCATCGGTAAGCGGTTTGGTGCTGCTGCCGAAGAAGTGGATGAGATCATTACCGCCTACCAGTTGCTGCATTTTGAAGCACCTGACAACGACGATGAGAAACTCACGCAGTTCATCAACCTGATCCGTATGATGCTTGCCGATGGAGTGGTGGATGCAAACGAGCTGAAACTGATCAACAGTTTTGCAACGGGACTGGGTTTTGACCAGGCACGGACCAATGTGCTGATCCGCACCATCAGCGAGATGGTGGTGGAAGAAAATTCGGACGGCGAGATACTGAATGCCATCCGCTGATTAAGCTCAACTTATATACTCAATAAAAAAGGCCCCGGAATTCTCCGGGGCCTTTTTCGTATCCGTATTCCGGATGATTATTTTACAATGTTCAGTTGTTCAGCGCGAACACCTGACTGACCTGTGATGGTCATTACATAGTTTCCGGCGCTTAGTGCAGAAACATCGAAACGGGTTCCGCTGAAGTTGTTGTCAGAAAGGATCACACGACCCTGGATGTCTGAAACGGTTACCGCAGTAACATCACCACCTTTAATGTAAACTACGTTGCTTGCAGGGTTCGGGAAGATAGAACCTGAAGCTTTGCTCACTTTAGCGATGCCGGTTAGTTCAGGATCTGAATTTACGCTGGCAAGTACAGGATTGCTGTCGGTCGCATCGTAAGTCAGGGTTGCAACCGGGCTGGTAGACTGGTTGTTGTACCATGAATAAGTAACGGTAGTATCGTTGGTTCCTGCGAATGAAGGATCAAGTGTAGATGCATCTACCCACTGTCCGAAACCTGGACCAAGGATGATGTAGATCTCGTTCTTCGTGGTGCTGATAGCACGGTTTCTCTCGCGGATGCAATCTTTGAATGTTCCGAATGGAGTAGCCATGGTACCTGTAGCGTCGAAGCTTACGCTTTTACGGGTGGTGCTGGTAATTCTAACTGAATCGATCTGAACACCACCAAAGTTTTGTCCTACGAAAAAGCTTGCTCTGTAAGAACCGGTATCGGTATAAGAGCTCTGGTAGGTAGAAGGGAAGCTAAGAATAGTCTCAGGATTGCTGAAGTGAATAGGCTGTGGAGTTCCGGTAAGACCGAACATTACACCTACCAGCTCAAGACGGTTTCCGTTCAGGTTGAAGTAAGAGTCGTTCAGTTCAAGTTCTGCATCCGGAAAGCTAGATCCGTTGGCAGTATTGGCTGCATTCTGCCAGGTCGCATTGTCGTCCTGGTGAAGGTTGATCGAATTGAAATCCCAGCTCTGTCCAACACCAGCGTTTCCTTTAGTAATGGTCGGCAGAGTGTCGTACACCTGATTAAAAGCATCACCATCTTTAGGAGCTCTGTCCTGGGTAATAGTGTAGTACTGGGCATTTGCGCCAATGCTTAGTAGTAGGGCTGCACTGAAAAGTAAAGATTTTGTCATCAGAATTTTAATTTGCCGCAAAGATGAGGATTTTTCCACAAGATGAGGATTTCAAAAATTCTGCTAGACAGGATTGTTAACCGCGGTGGTCAGTGTACTTTCTTCAGGTAACGTCTCCTGATTCCTTCCACGGTCTTTCCGGAATCATCAAGCTCGATGTCGTATGCATCATCAATAAAAGTGGTGGGCGTGTTGTCTGGATAATGGGCTTCGTATTCCTTGTGATACGGTCCGGTTTTAACCGTTCCTGTCTGAGATTCTTTTCCCTGTGTATAGGTTACTTTTTCTCCGGCCTTGATCATAGCGCTGATGGTTTGGTATACCCTGAAGATAACAAAATGTTGATTTGTTGAAGTGTTGAAGTGTTGATTTGATGGAGGAATGCCTAATTGTAAATCGTCAATTTATTTTACTTTTGCCGCCTAAATCAAATCAGTAATGAAAAAAATCCTCGTGTTTGCTGCGCTTGCCGTGGCTTTTACGCAATGTAAAAAGGAAACAGAACAACCTGTTACCCCGACCCCAAAACCATCTAATACTAACAACCAGCAATTCGGAGCAGTTCCTACCGATGCGAATGGCGCACTGTATGCTATCCGTTCAGTGGTTTACACAGACGGTTTTGGTTCAGACAGTATTGATCAGGTTGGTCCATACCTGGCCTGGTTCGGTAATTCTTCGCAGACCGACAGTGTGGGTGTGGTAGAGTGCAACGGAACCGAACTTGATTTCAGGAATCCGTTCAACAACGCGAAATACCAATGGTACCTCGCTAGTTACGCAGGAAATGGTATTGGTGACGACATTACCTGGAAAGTGACCGGCAGCACCTCGTTTGGTTCATTTACCCATGTGGATGCGAATCCGTATCCAACTGCATACAACGTGACTTATCCGAACCATATCAACGTAGGGCAGTCGATGAATCTTAAATTTACCACCACTACCTGCCAGGGAGTAATTGTAAGAATCCAGGATGGCGTTGGTAACGTAGTAGAGAAGATTGGTGTTTCAGGAGTAAACAATATGACTTTTACCGCTGCTGAGCTTAAGCCGGTGGTGGAAGATATTGATGCGATCGGTATTACGATCCAGCCGTTTGACTACAAAGTGAAGACTCTAAACGGAAAGAGGATTTATGTAACGAAGTGTAATTCGATGAATTTCGAGATCGGAGCAAACTGATCTTAAATCGTATAAGTGATTTGAAGAAGCCGGCTGATGCCGGCTTTTTTGTTCACCGCAGTTTTTTAACCGCAGAGTCTCAGAGGTCAACGCAGAGGTCTCTGAGGAATTCGCTGAGTCCTCCGTGAAAGCTCTGTGTCTCTGTGGTTAAATAACCACTCCACATTTTCTACAAACAATCCTTAAAAAAACAAAAGGCCAGCTTATCGGCTGGCCCTCTGAAGGTATTCAAAATGAAAATCGGTTATTAGTTCTTCAATGCTTCCGCTCCACCTACGATCTCAAGGATCTCGTTGGTAATTGCTGCCTGGCGTGCTTTGTTGTAGCTCAGTTTCAGTGCTTTCAATAATTCGCTGGCGTTGTCGGTTGCTTTGTGCATCGCAGTCATACGCGCTCCGTGCTCAGAGGCAAACGAATCGAGCAGACCTTTGAACAACTGTAGTTTCAGTGCTTTCGGGATCAGGCCTTCAAGAATTTCTTCTTTGCTTGGTTCGAAAATGTAATCCACATTGGTGGTCGATTTACCTTCTGCAGGAACCATCGGAAGGAACTGCTCAACTTTAACGGTCTGCGAAGCAGCGTTTTTGAACGAGTTGTAAATGATCACCACCTCATCCACTTCACCAGCCGCAAATTTGTCCATGACAACCTGTGCAAGGGCAGCAGTGTTAGAGAAAGTAAGTCGGTCGAAGATCTCGAAGGGACGGTCAGGGTAACCGGGTCCTTCAGCAAGCTGACCAGTTCTCTTGAAGAAATCGAATGATTTTTTCCCAACTCCGAGTACTTCTACCTTTTTACCGGCGAAGTCTTCGGCGATCAGTCTGTTTGCCGCCTTAATGATGTTGTTGTTGAATGCGCCGCAAAGACCACGGTTAGAGGTAATGGCAACGATCAGGACATTTTTCACTTCACGTACAGCAGAGAATTCGTTCTCGCTGTTGTCCAGCGATCACTAACGTTTCTAAGGATCTCCTGGAGTTTTTCAGCATACGGACGCATCTGAATTACAGCATCCTGCGCACGACGCAGTTTAGCAGCCGATACCATTTTCATGGCAGAGGTGATCTGCTTGGTGCTGTTTACCGATGTGATCCTGTTACGTACTTCCTTTAAATTCGGCATAATATTTATTGGATTTCAAATTCCAAATTCCAGGGAGATTCTTCGACTACGCTCAGAATGGCCCTGAAATTTGAAACTCGGAATTTGAAACTAATTGTTAAGCAAACTTCGCTGACACCTGGTCTGCCACTTTATCCAGCAGGTCGGTGATCTCTTCGGTGTATTTACCGGCTTTCAGCTGGTTCAACACGTCTTTGTGCTCAAGTTCAAGAACGTTAAGGAAGTCTTTTTCGAAAGCCTTCACTTTGTTTACAGGAACTCTGTTCAACAACCCTTTTGTTCCGCAATAGATGATAGCGATCTGCTTTTCAACGCTCATCGGAGAGTTTGAACCCTGCTTAAGGATCTCTACGTTACGCGCACCTTTGTCAAGAACTGCTTTGGTAGCTGCATCAAGGTCAGAACCGAACTTAGCGAAAGCTTCAAGTTCACGGTACTGGGCCTGGTCAAGCTTAAGTGTACCAGCCACTTTCTTCATCGACTTGATCTGGGCGTTACCACCTACACGGGATACAGAGATACCTACGTTGATCGCCGGACGAACACCTGAGTTGAACAGGTTGGATTCAAGGAAGATCTGACCGTCGGTGATCGAGATCACGTTGGTAGGAATGTATGCAGATACGTCACCCGCCTGGGTTTCGATGATCGGAAGAGCGGTAAGAGAACCACCACCTTTAACGATCGGACGAAGGCTTTCCGGAAGGTCGTTCATCTGGCGTGCAACCTCGTCGTTCGCGTTTACTTTTGCAGCTCTTTCAAGAAGACGGCTGTGAAGGAAGAACACGTCTCCAGGATATGCTTCACGTCCCGGTGGGCGACGAAGAAGAAGGGAAACTTCACGGTAAGCAACCGCCTGCTTGGAAAGATCATCATAAACGATCAGTGCAGGACGACCTGTATCACGGAAGAACTCTCCTACAGCTGCACCGGTAAACGGAGCGTAGAACTGCATCGGAGACGGGTCAGAAGCGTTTGCCGCAACAACCACGGTGTATGGCATAGCGCCGTTATCTTCAAGAGTCTTAACGATGTTGGCAACGGTAGAACCTTTCTGGCCGATCGCAACATAGATACAGAATACAGGCTGACCTGCATCGTAGAACTCTTTCTGGTTAATGATGGTATCGATCGCAACGGTAGTTTTACCAGTCTGACGGTCACCGATGATCAACTCACGCTGACCACGACCTACAGGGATCATTGCATCGATTGATTTGATACCGGTTTGCATCGGCTCAGTTACCGGCTGACGGTAGATAACACCCGGAGCTTTACGTTCGATAGGCATTTCGTATGTGGTTCCCTGGATCGGGCCTTTACCGTCGATCGGTTCTCCAAGTGTATTGATTACGCGGCCAAGCATTCCTTCACCAACTTTCACAGAAGCAATGGTACGGGTACGCTTAACGGTAGCACCTTCTCTAACGGTGTCGCTGCGACCCAAAAGTACAGCACCAACGTTATCTTCTTCCAGGTTAAGAACAATACCTTTAAGTCCGCTTTCGAACTCTATCAGCTCTCCGGACTGAACGCCTGAAAGACCATAGATACGGGCAATACCATCTCCCACTTGCAACACAGTGCCCACTTCTTCAAGTTCAGCAGCAGATTTAAAGCCTGATAGCTGCTCTCTTAATATTGCTGAAACTTCAGCTGGTTTTACTTCGGCCATGATTAGATTGATTAGTAAATATTAAAATGCTGGTATGTAATCGTTTTTGGAAAAAGTCTTTTTAAGGTCGGCAATCGAACGGGCAATGCTACCGTCGAATTGCTTGTCGCCTACGCGTACAATGAATCCGCCGATAAGGCTCGGATCGATCTTCTCTACGAATTCGATCTTCTTGTCGCCGCCGATCTTTGCACGGATCTGTGAACGGATGTTCTCATCGAGTGCCACTGCAGAAGTAACTTCGGCAGTGATGATTCCCGACAGGTTGCGGTACTGTACGATAAACTGTGCAGCAATATCATCCAGGAGATACTCGCGTTTTTTAGTGGTCATCAGCAACATGAACGACAATGAAAGCTCGCTGATGTTAGCACCGAAAATAGCTTTCAGAACGGCCATTTTCTTGTCAGAACTGATCACCGGGCTGTCGAGCATGGTCATCAGGTCGCGGTTCTCACGGCACACCTGTGCAATAAGCGCCATGTCGTTATTGGTCTCTTCAAGTTTACCTTTCTCAACTGCGAGGTCGATCAGGGACTTTGCATAGCGGATCGCTACTTTGGTTTCTCTCATGACCGGTGAATCAGTTAAGGTTAACTTCTTTCACCAGGTTTTCAGCAAGAGCTTGTTGCTTCTCGTTTGCAGAAAGGTGCTCGCGAACAATTTTCTCAGCGATCTCGATAGAAAGAGAAGCTACCTGGTTTTTAAGTTCGGTAAGCGCAGCCTGCTTCTCAACACCAATTGCAGTACGTGCAGCAGTGATCAGTTTGTCGGCTTCGGTCTTGGCAATGTTGCGCGCATCGGCGATCATCTGCTCATGAACCTCTTTGGCTTTCTTAAGAATGCTGTCACGCTCGGTGTAAGCTTCTTTCAGCAACTGCTCGTTACTTGCAGTAAGGGCAGCCATTTCTTCTTTTGCTTTAACAGCCGACTGAAGCGCATCGTGGATGCTTTCCTCGCGGGTCTTTACAGCCGAAAGAATAGGTTTCCATGCAAATTTTGAAAGCAAAACAAACAACAGGACGAACACTAGGGTAGTCCAGAATATCAGGCCAATCTCAGGTGAAACTAATGGATTCATATATTTTATCTTAAGAAGAAAAGTCAGTTAAAAAATGCCTGCAACCAACCGTTGCAGGCATAGTTTCTTGATTTGATTAAGCGATAAGCGCTACAACCACACCGAAAAGGGCTACACCCTCTACAAGAGCGGCTGCAATAATCATTGCAGTTTGAATTTTAGCAGTGGCTTCTGGCTGGCGTGCGATTGCATCCATTGCAGATCCACCGATTCTTCCGATACCTAGTCCTGCTCCGATTACGGCAAGACCTGCACCTACTGCGGCTAATGTTCCGGTCATTTTACTTGTTGTTTATTTGGTTTAACGTTAAGTCTTGATTAGTGATGAGCTTCAGCTCCGTGGCTGTGTTCATCGTGATGGTGGTCGGCGATGGCCGAACCGATAAACAATGCAGTAAGCATTGTGAAAATGTACGCCTGAAGTGCGGCAACCAGTAGTTCCAGTACGTTCATGAACAGAACGAATGCAACAGATACCGGTCCGATCGCAAGCGATTGGAAAATAAAGATCAGTGCGATCAAACTCAGGATGATGATGTGACCCGCGGTAATGTTCGCGAACAAACGAATCATCAGTGCTACCGGCTTGGTAAGTACACCCATCAGTTCGATAGGAGCAAGAAGGATCTTAACCGGAACCGGAACACCCGGCATCCAGAAAATGTGCTTCCAGTAATCCTTGTTTGCGCTGATGTTCACCACGATAAGGGTGATGAATGCCATTACCAGAGTAAAGGCGATGTTACCGGTAAGGTTAGAACCGAACGGGAAGAAAGGGATCAGTCCGATCAGGTTGTTGATCCAGATAAAGAAGAAAATAGTAAGCAGGTAAGGAAGGTATTTCCCGGCTTTGGCTGCGCCGATGTTTGGAACTGCGATGTCATCACGTACAAACAGGATAAGCGGCTCAAGGAAAGACTGGGTTCCTCTCGGGGCAACATTCCCGCGGGTGCGGTATTTTGCTGCAACAGAAAGAAACAGGAGAACGATCACTACAAAAGAAAGCAGTAGCGAGAATACGTTCTTGGTAATTGAGAAATCAAGTGGTTTTGCAGAACTAACGTGGTGTTGTTCATCAAGTTGAACATACTGGCCGTGTTCGTTCGCAGTCTCGTTTGCGTAGAAGATCTTGTCGTGGAACTTCACGAACTTCTGACCGTTCTTCTCAACGATGTGAGTAGCGTCGTCGTTGTGGTGGAATTCAGATGACATGAAAGTAACCAGACCGTTGTTGGTCCAGAGGATCACCGGAAGTGCGATGGTCATTCCGTCGTGAGCATCACCGTATACATGAAACTCGTGAGAGTCTGCGATGTGGTGCATGATCATTTCAGTCGGATTAAATTTTTCTTCTTTTTCCAGCTGTTTTACCTCTTCCTCCACTCCGTGATGGGCAGGTTCGGTGTCATTTGCGAATCCTAATGTGGCGAAGCAAACTGCTGCAACAAACAGGGAAACCCTTTTAAATACAGAACTTGTGGTAGTATACGACTTGCAATTCATCTCGCTGCGGTTTCTTTCTAAAAATCGCCGCAAAAATAGTCAAATATCCCGTTCGCAAAAATGGGAGTCTCTTTTTTTTAACAGGGTGTTAGTTTCTCCTGCCGATTTTAGTTAGCAGAGCCACAGAATCTACCGTGAGGAAAAGAAGATACTGGATGCAGAATGAGAAGGCCAGCAGGCGTTTTTGCTCCGGGAATGTTTTCACCAGGATCAGGATGATGAACAGCGAGAGAATAAATTTCGCACCTGTAGAAACCAGGAAGGTCATCACAAATTTTTCGGCATCCTGCTCGGTCTGGAACCTGCTGAAGGCAAAACCGGAAAGCAGTTGAAGTCCTGCAAAGAAAACAAGGAATGCATAGAACTGCTTGTGCTCAAGTTCAGGGCGAAAAGAGATCAGCGTAAAGTAAGCGATGATCAGGAAGCCACAGGTAACGAGTGTGGAGGAAAGGGTACGGATCACGATTTGCGGAGTATGTCACGAAGGGTGGTATACAAGGCCAGTCCTACGCCAAGCAGTGAAAACACGATGGTATAGACCGGGGTTTTGCCAAGCGGGTATTTTTCATCGAGCCATCTTCCCAGGAGTACTCCTGCGGTGATCACCACGCCCATTTTGATTGCCATTCCGGCATAGGTGGCGTAATCGCGAACCGGCCGGGGCAAGTCCTTGGCCAAGCGGAGGGCGGT